>CAZNIM010000010.1:0-22402 GCA_964573145.1 uncultured Candidatus Saccharibacteria bacterium | reverse complement strand
CCTTCTCCGTTCAAAACGTCTTGAACCATCATATTTTGAATAAGAGCGGTCTTACCCATTCCGGTTTTTCCAATGACATAAAAATGACGTCTTCTGTCATCTCTTTTGATTCCGAATTTCTTTTTTTGGTTTCGAAAAGTAGTCCGGCCGAAATATGTTATTGTATCTTTTTCCTTTTCCATAATTTATTCCGTAGGTAATTGCCACGGCGCTTCCGCTTTTTTGGATTCGACTCTTTCCAAAATTGAAGGCGGTCCGGCGATCTTGCTCGGGAAGTGAAACAGTGTCGCCAGCTCTTCGGTGTTGAGTATGAACTGGCCGTCGGGATGAACTTTCGGGTAATAAAGCGGGGTTCTTCTTATATAATTTCTAATGAATTTACGTTTTAAAAGATACTTTCTCCTTTTCGGAAAAAGAAACCAATTCCAATATTTTTGTTCTTGTTTGGTTATGAAGGCCCCTTTGGGAATTATTGACCCTATATTATTATCACTGAAATTATTAAAATAACTCATCGGCATCTTGAACTTCGGCCAATCTATAACGTCTTTTCTTCCCAAGTATATATGCATTATATGACACTTGAAGTACTTCTTGGATACTTTTCTCTCCAGAGCGTCGACTTTTCTCTTTTCTCCGGGAGAAAGCATCATCTCCGGAGACAGTCCCCCAAAATCCTTATCTTCACTTTTACTGAATTCGGATATTCTGAAATTAGCCATAAATTCAATGAGCATCTGAGGAATCGACCTTGCATTCGAATCTTCTTCATCTCCGGAGCTTCTTTGCAATAACTTTTCTTTTTCTTTCTCGGCGTCTTTTGAAAATCCTCCGTCATTATCGTTGGCAACCGGCTTCGCTTTTATTTGAATCCAGATCTGTTCCCCTTTCTTCAGCTTGGCAATCGATTCCATCAAGCCGGCTATCGGATCAACTTTTTGTTCGTCATCTTCCATCTCCGTCTCAAATTCTTTATAAGTTCTAATCGGATAAAAATGACTGGGAACCATCTGGTAACCGCAACCCATAAAATCCCATCTGTTGTTGGGTATGTTGGACGGTACGTTTTTAACATAATCTTCAACCTCTCTTATCTCCGCTTCGCCGTATTGAGAGTATATGTGACTTTCAAAAAGATCCCGATGCGGCTCCGGTATTCTGACCAAAAAATGAGGAACTCCATCTATTCCAACGATCTCCAACGAAAAGGACAACCCCTGCTCTCCTTCGATCCATTTTTGATACCAGTTGGGAGGTCCGTATATCTGCCAAAAACCGTGCAACACGGCTTCCATCGCTCTGATCGGTTTCTTTACGTCACTCGGCGGCTTGACTTCCAAAAGTATCGATGCCGGTCGCTCGTGAACG
The DNA here is from genome assembly GCA_964573145.1 of uncultured Candidatus Saccharibacteria bacterium. Classification (GTDB taxonomy): domain Bacteria; phylum Patescibacteriota; class Minisyncoccia; order Minisyncoccales; family PWPS01; genus PWPS01. The sequence continues at coordinate 21,034 of CAZNIM010000010.1, read as the reverse complement.
TCCCAGAGATGCTGTCTCCAGGAAAGGTAGTGCTTTAAAAAGACCGGCCACAATATAAAGGGAAGTGGAAGCCACCACCAATTAGCGACCAAACGCGAAAGAGCCCCGAAAAAAGGGCCTAAAACCGCAGCTGCTTGTCCGTAGAATTCAGTTCCCCCCTCGATTATTTCGATTAGTGTATTTTCCATCCGAAGTTCTCTTGAAGTATTTTTTATTGCTCAAATTTTGAACAATCGTATTTTTCTTGACCATCCTTCGCTTTAAAACTTCTTCAACAATATCATCTTTGGAAAGAGATCCTCCGGCTTTATCGATTACTCTACCTATTACATCTTTTACTTCTCCCTCCCTGTAGCCCCATTCACTAAGTGCATAAATTCCTCTTCCAACCAAAACAAAACGATCGTCTTTTATCAGTTCATTATGAACAGTTTGCGGATTGGTATCTTCTCCGATAAGTTTGGCAACCTGTTTAAAATGAAGTGGCTCACCCTCTTTTTTAAGTGTAATGTAGGCCATATCCTTAACTCCTCGAGGGCTGACTTCCGGCCATTCACTGAGACCGTATAGTCCTTGCGGTCCCTGCTTGACTTGCTTGGATATCTCCAAGTAAGAGATGAACTTATGAGTCGGATAATCCGGTGATTTTTTAAGATCTTCTATCGGAACCGGCTTCTTTTTACTCTTTAGCTTTTCATAAGAATTTTGAATTATCTCTTCAGCTAAGTCGATAGAATTCTGATCCGTAATCCAAAGAGAAAAGAAATCTTTATTTTCTCTTTTTTTATCAAAAGTATCTCCCAGGCTAAGGAGAAAATTAACGTAATTTTTATAAGAAAAATTTCGATTACCCAAAACATAAAGAAGCTGATCTTCTCTTTTCAAGCCTCCGAAATCATCGATTCTGTCATGAAATTCATCCAGAACCTCACCGTGTTTTTTTACTTTTTTGCTCAACTTTTTCAATCCCTCCTTTTCAATCTGCCTTACTCTTTCTCGAGTAATTTGATAACTTTCCCCTATCGATTCCAAGGTTTCCGGCTGACCGGACTCTTTCAATCCGAATCTTCTCAATATGACGTCCTTGGTTCTGCCGGGTAAGTCATCCAACAGATCGGAGCAAACTTTGGGATAATCGTACATTTTTTTGTCCGAAGATTGATCTTCTACACTCTCCGGCTGTTATTTTTATCTTAAATTGCTTTTTTTATTCTACCACTTTTAGTTAGCTTTATCAAGTCTCTCCTTCCAAAAGAGAAGCAGTGAGCTGGCTAAAAATATCGAAGAATAAGTTCCCAAAACGACACCCATAACCAAAGCTAAAATGAAGTAGAATAAGGTCTCACCTCCGAAAAAGAGAATCGAAACCAAAACCAGAAGTGTGGTCAATGAAGTATTTATTGACCTGGTAACGGTTTGATTCAGGCTGATATTTACCACTTCTTCGAATTTTTCAGTGGTTCTATTTATATTTTCTCTTATTCTGTCAAAAATAACGACGGTATCATTCAAAGAATATCCGAGCGTGGTAAGTAAAGCGACTACGATCGGAATCGTAAATTGAACTCCCAAATAGTATCCCAAGAGAGAGAAAACACCGACTATTATTAAAACGTCATGCAGAAAAGCGACGATTGTCGCCACTACTCCGTACTGCCAGGAAGAAACCGGTCCGGAAGCACCGGAAAAGGAAAAAGCGATATAAATAATAACTAAAGCGGAAGCCAAAACCATGGCTATAATGGTTCTGTTTTTGAGCTCTTCTCCGACAGTCGGACCCACCGACTCAAAGTATCGCTGTTCGGCTCCTTCAAGCGCTCCCATGATGCTCCCGAAAAGCTCTTCGTCGGTCTCCGTGGTCCTTATCAGAAAAGCGTCGTCATTCATCTCTTGAACTTGAAACTCTCCCATGTCCAACCCTTCAAGAGCTATTCTCACCTCTTCAACCGGTGGACGTCCTTCTTCATAAGAAACCTCCATTATGCTTCCCCCGGCTAACTCTATTCCGAGATTAAAGCCGAAAACAATTATTGAAATCAGTCCGGCTAAAACCAGAAAAGAAGAAACTGCAAGATACTTTTTTTTGTGTTTTGTAAAATTAATCATGTCCACAATCTTTTTATTTCCGATAATTTACTCGCCAGAAAAGATTGAATCATGCTTCTGGTAAATACCATCGAGGTGAATATGCTGATCGAAATACCGATAATCAAAACGGTGGCAAATCCTTGAACGAAGCTGGTGGAAACGAAGAAAAGAATCATCGCCACCAATATGGTAGTTAAATTTCCATCCCTGATCGAAGGCCAAGCTCTTGAAAATCCTTCCTCGACGGCTCTTTCAAATGTTTTTCCGTCAGCCAATTCTTCTTTCATCCTGGAAAATATAAGTATATTGGCGTCTATAGCCATCCCGATCGAAAGAACAAAACCGGCTATCCCGGAAAGAGTCAAGGTTACCGATAATACTTTAAATGACAGAAGAACTAAAATTACATAAACCAATAAAGATACGGAAGCGAGCAGTCCGAGCATTTTGTAATAAGAGATCATAAAGATAACTACCGCCAAAAGTCCGAAGATACCGGCTCTTATCGATCTTTCCAAAGATTCACGCCCCAGGGCGGGACCGACGCTTTGTTGTGATATTAATTCTATCGGGACGGGCAAGGCTCCTATTTGAAGATCTCTGGCCAATTCTCGGGCCGATTCAACCGTCAAATTACCACTTATCTGTGCTCTGCCTCCCCCGATCTCTTCTTGAATGGTGGCAATCTGAATTATATCGTTATCAAGGTAGGTGGCAATCGAATTGCCGATATTTTCTCGAGTTAATTCCTGAAGAATTTCAGCCCCCTCACTATCAAACGTCAAGCTAACCACCGGTTCTCCGGTTAATTGATTGAAATTAATTTCCGCACCTCTTAAAAAGCGTCCGGTCAATCCGACCGACTCGAATTCCTCTTCGAAAGCGAGCTCCCAATCTTCAACCTCTCCCTCCAAAGAATCGATATCTTCATCGGTGACTAATTCAAAATCCTTACCCAAAAACTCTTCAACTTCACTTCTTTTTTCATTTATCGCTTCTATCTCTTCATTCGATTTTTGGATTCTGAATTCCAAAAAAGGAGTTTCGCCGATCTGTTCTATCGCCTCTTCTTGATCTCTGACCCCCGGAAGTTCAACCACCAAACGATCACCTCTGACTTGCACCAAGGGCTCTCCGATTCCGAAGTGATCGACTCTTCTTTCTATCAAATCTCTGAGAGCGGTCATTCTGTCTCCGTGATCCGCTTCGTCGACTCCGGAGAGGTCGGCCTGATAAAGAAGATGGGCTCCCCCTTGAAGGTCGAGCCCTAACTCAAAATCAACTTCCTTAAATCTTCTGTTTATATTAAAAGGAGTAGCTTCGTTCAATTCGGAAATCTTCTCATTGAAGGGTTCCGGATACACGAAGCCGGCAGAAAATACTGCAAAAATTAAAATTATTATTGTTGTTATTATTCCTTTTTTCTTCATAACTTCGGATAGTATGACAAATTTTAAAAGTTGTGTCAAAGTTAAAGTCAGAGGGCTCAATTATGAGCCCTCATTTTAGTTGCACTTACATTTTTCCTTGTTTTATTATCTCCCTCAAAAAAGATTCTACTCTAACCAGCGATTCCAAGATGCTTCCTCCCTTTAATTCGTCTTCAATCATATCTTCACATTTGGAAAGATCGACTTCTTCGCTCTCTTCGGCCTCCCTCCTCAGGTTTTCAATTTTTCTGATCTTATCGACCATCACACTCCAATACTTATCCATCTGAATCAACCCCTTTCCCGATAACGGTAATCGCCTTCGGAACGGATTCAATCCTGAAAATTGATTTTTCATAAGTCTCTCCGTCAACGTGTGCCGACACTCTCTTCGTTTTAACCGTTGCTTTTCTTATTTTCAAGTGAGAGATCGCTTTCGGACGATCAAACCCTTTTCCAAAAAAATAAGGAAAAGCAATCAATCGATTAAGCGAATTCATCGGATCAACCAAGGTGAGCCCCAAAAGTCCGTCGGTGAGAAGGTTTTTTCCTTTGCTTATTACCAGTCCGCCACCTTCGGTTCTTCCGTTGGCGAAAGTAATCATCAACATCTTTTTGGAGAAAGTTATCCGCTCTCCCTTATGATTGGTAATCTCCACCTCCGCTTGAAATCCGGGGTAATTAAAAAGATTTTTAAAAGCGGTCTTCATATAGCTTCCCGATCGTCTAATTCTGATCATCTCTCCGTCAAATCCGATCCCTACCGAATTACAGAAAAAACGGCCGTTTATCTTTCCGAGATCTATTAATCTTTTTTCTCCGAAAACGAAAGTTTTCAAAGCTTTTTCCGGATCCGTCGGCAAACCCAATTCTTTGGCAAAATCATTTCCGTGCCCGGTCGGGATTATTCCCAGAGCGGTCTTGGTTCCGAAGAGTTTTTGAACCGCCATATTGACCGTTCCGTCTCCTCCCATCACCGCTATCTCGTCTCTGAGATCGGCCGACTCATCAAGGTGTTGAAAAAATTCCCTCTCTCCTTTTATCGGAATAAAAGGAAGGCTCGGAAATTTATTCATTAAAAATTTCATTATTTCTCGAGTCCCGTCTCCGGATTCAAGGTTGCAAAGTATCTTCAATCTTTCCACCTCCCTTTTGTAAAGTGCAGGTTATATAAAAACAAATTTTAGTCTTTTTGTCAAGAAAAAGCTCCGCTCTATGGAGCGAAGCTGAGCTTATCTTTGTCACTTAAAATTAAACGGGCCTCTTTCAGCATCTCATGAATCTTATGTGGGTCGGTTTTTACCTCCGAACCGTTTAAAAAAGTTAATATCTCTTCCACTTTTTCCAAATTATCTTTATACGGATTAATTCGGTGAGTTTTTTTTAAATAATCAAGACAATAAACTATCTTTCTGTTTATCTCAAAAGACGGTAAAAGTCCTTCGATTTCCGAATCGGGAAACCCTGAAAGATAAGTTGCAAGCTGAGCCTCGCAAAGCTTTAAATTGTCTTTTATTTTTTGAATTATAAATCTGTTTTCCGACTCTATATAGATTAATCTTTCAGCTTGAACGAAAAGAAGAAGAAGCTGATTTCTAAGCTTAACCGCTGCATCAATCGTCTTAAAGTTTTCTCCTTTTTTCCGATAGTGTCTTTTCATTATCTCTATCTCCTTCAAGGCTTCGAAAAAAAGATTCTTGTGATTTTCAACCTTCAATTCGAAGTCACTACTCTCTTGAAAACCGGCATAAAGGCTGTCTAAAATATTAAGCAGATTTTGAGAAGACGGTTTCGGTTCGGGAAGGTTTTTAAAAAAAACAGTCGATTTTTTAAGCAGTGAGAGAATACTTTTTTCCAAGTAATCGATTCCTTCCTCTATGTTTTCAAAGTGCAAAGACACTCCCTCCAGAGTGAGATGAACTGAGCCATCGCTTTTTACCGGATAATTATCTCTTTTCCGATAATATTCCATCTGAGCACCTCCTTTCGCCTTTATAATACCATCAAGTAGCTCTTATGGCAATTATTTTCCGTGACACTTTTTATATTTTATCACCTCACCGGTGTTGGGGTCTATCTTTCCGCAAGGACACGGATCGTTTCTTCCCACATCGGAAAACTTTTTATCACTCTTTTTACTTCTGCTCGGATCTTCTTCTTTCTTCTTCTTTAAGACGACCTTACCTTTCCCGGGTAGAGAAACCTTGGTGGTTGTTATCTTCAAAAGTCTATCAATAATCTTCTTTTCTATCTCCTCCATCATCGCCTTGAAGGCGACGTGGCTCTCTTTTTTGTATTCAACCAAAGGATCTCTTTGTCCGTAGGCTCTGAGCTTGACCGAATCCTTAATCTGGTCCATGTCTTCAAGGTGTTCGGTCCAATGAATATCCATCGTCCTCAAAACAATAAATTTTTCCACCCTTCTTATCTTTTCACCGATCTCTTCTTCTTTTTTCTCGTATTCTTCGATATCCTTGCCGTGTTTGGAGAAAAGCTCGACTACATAAGATTTTAAACCTGCTTCCGTTTCCGATTCTTCCAAGATTCTATCTCTCAAATCATAAAACTTTTCCCTGTGCTTGCTCAGAACTTCGTCATATTGTAAGACGTATTTTCTGGCGTCGAAATGCATCCCTTCCACTTTTTTCTGGGCCGATTCGATAACACCCGAAACCATCTTATGCTCTATCGGTTGATCTTCGGGAATCTTCAAAGTTTCCATCAGACCCTCAATCTTTTCCGAACCGAACACTCTCAGAAGCTTATCTTCCAAAGAGACAAAAAACTGACTTTCTCCGGGGTCTCCCTGACGTCCGGCTCGCCCTCTGAGCTGGTTATCGATTCTTCTCGCTTCATGACGCTCCGTGCCGAGGACGTAAAGACCACCCAGCTCCTTTACTTTTTCAGCCTCCTTCTTGTCGGGAGGATTTCCACCCAAAATTATATCGACTCCTCTACCGGCCATATTGGTCGCTACGGTAACCGCTCCGACACTTCCGGCCTGAGCTATTATTCGCCCTTCTTTTTCATGGTTTTTAGCGTTCAACACGTTGTGTGGCACTCCGGATCTTTTCAACATCTTTCCCAACAGTTCATTCTTCTCTATCGAGACCGTTCCGATTAAAACCGGTTGCCCTTTTTCATGTCTTTTTTTGACCTCTTTAATCACCGCCTTAAACTTGCCCATTTCGGTTCTGAAAACCTTGTCTTCGTGAGCCTTTCTTATCAGCGGTTTGTTGGTCGGTATGGCGATCACTCGAAGATTATAAACCTTATCGAACTCCTCTTCCGAACTTTTCCCCGTTCCGGTCATTCCGGAAAGTTTGTCGTACATTCTAAAAAGGTTTTGAAAAGTAACCTTGGCCATCGTCTTCGATTCGGCTTGAATCGGCAACCCTTCTTTCGCCTCTATCGCCTGATGAAGACCTCCGGACCACCTTCTTCCGGGCATTAGCCTGCCGGTAAACTCGTCCACTATGATAACTTGATCGTTTTTTACTACGTAATGAGTATCTTTTTCAAAAAGAGGCCTGCCGGTCTCCGGATTTATCGCTTGTGCTCTTAGAGCCTGCTCCAAATAATGGAGATACTTCATCCCTCTTCCTTCCGACTGATATATATTGTCCACTCCGAGAATTTCTTCAACACTACTTATTCCTTCTTCGGTCAGAGTAACCGCTCTCTCTTTTTCATAAACCTCATAATCTTTTTCAGCCTCCAGTTGAGGAATTATTCTTGCTATCTCATTGTATCTGTCCGACCCTTCACTGTCCGGCTGTGAAATTATAAGCGGTGTTCTGGCCTCATCTATAAGGACCGAGTCGATTTCGTCGATAATGCAATAATTAAATCCTCTCTGGACCTTTCTACCCATGCTCGTCGCCATATTATCTCTCAAATAATCGAATCCGAATTGATTATTGGTTCCGTAAGTTATATCCGCTTCGTAAGCCTCTTTCCTGTTGGTCGGACGTAAAAAATCTTCTTCGACCTTGAAGCCTCCGAGCTCATCTCGGCGTTTATCCTTTTCTTCGTCGGCTTTGAATTCCGAGTCGTAAACAAAAGCTTCCTTGTCTCCGATGCATCCGGTGGTAAGTCCTAAAAGATCATAAATCTGCCCCATCCAGACGGTATCTCTTTTGGCCAAATAATCGTTGACCGTTACCAGATGAGCGCCCTTCTCTTCCAGTGCGTTCAAGTAAAGAGGCATCGTCGCCGTAAGCGTCTTACCTTCACCGGTTTTCATTTCGGCGACATCGCCGTTATGGAGAGTTATCGCTCCCATTACCTGAACATCGTAATGGCGCTGATCGAGGGTTCTCTTGGCCGCTTCTCTGACCAAAGCAAAAGCTTCCGGAAGTATATCATCCAACGACTCACCTTTTTTCAGGCGCTCCTTGAACTCTTCCGTCTTTGTTTTGAAATCTTCTTTTGAAAAGCTTTGAAACTCTTCTTCCAGAGAATTGATCTCTTCAACTTTCGGTTTTAATTCTTTCAGATATTTTTCATTCGGATCTCCGAATATCTTCGTCAATATGGACATTGGTTGGGTTATGAATTCTCAGTTGTTAGTTTCGAATTCCTTTAAATATTTATCTCTTCGTAGTCGTCTTCGTCTTCTTCTTGCGGATTAGCCGCTTTTTCTCTTATTTTTTTAGCTTTGATTTCTCCTTTTCTTTGTAAAGTGGATTGCTTTTCCTTATATTCTTTTACTTGTCTTTGCAGTTCGTATCTCGCTTCGGAAACCGCCTCTTTCGGCGTAGTGGAGACATCTTCGGCTCGAAGTGAAGTTCCGGGTAAAAACATCTGCGCTTCAACTCTGTAGACGTCACCTTTGTTTTGTCCTTGAGTTATCTTCTCTATCTCTATCTCCATTTTAACTCTCGATTTGGCTCCTTCACCGGCTTTTTTTTCATCTTTTTCCTGCTTGGCGAGTAATTTGGGCAGAAACTTCTCCACCTTCAAAAGTTTTTTCTTGGTGTAATTTTCCAAATGACGGGTTAATTCCATATTTTTGGTTCTGATTCTGATATCCATATTTTTATTGTTATATTTGTAATCCTCCGCCTACCCTATATAACGAATCTCCCTTTCCAAATCGACCCCGAATTTGGTTTTTACTTTTGAAATTGCTTCGTTTATTAATCTTTTAACGTCTTCCGAACCGGCTCCTCCTTCGTTTATTATGAAGTTGGCGTGCTTTTCCGAAAACTTGGCACCGCCTACCGAAACTCCCTTCAATCCTACCGCTTCTATCAAATATCCGGCCGGAATAACTCCTCCTTTATTGAACTCTTCGATCTCCGGAAACTCCTTGAGCAACTCTTCGTCTTCAATCTTCCCTATCGGATTCTTGAAAGTGCTTCCGGCGCAAGCGAAGCTCATCGGATGACATCGATTTCTGTGACTTAGATATCTGTCTATCTTATCCTTTATTTTACTTTCATCATCTTTTTCAAGTCGCAGTGAAGCGGAGAGAATTGTTAATCCTCTCTCTTTGAAGGTGCTTGAGCGATAAGAAAAATCAATCTCTTCGATGCCCAGTACTTCTTTTTTTCCCTTTTCCAAAACCTCGACCTCTTCGACCACATCGGCAATCGATTGCCCGAAAGCTCCCGCATTTCCGTACACCGCCCCTCCCAAAGTTCCCGGAACTCCCATCGCCCACTCCAAACCGGTAAATGAATTCTGATAAGAGAAGGTGGAAAGTCTGGGAAGAGAAGTTCCGGCATCGACTCTTATTAAGTCGGTATCCAGAAATTCGATATCTCCGCTTCGGAGCTTTACGGTCACTCCGGCCACTCCTTCGGAAGAAACTAAAACATTACTTCCTCCTCCCAATATGGTGGTCTTGAGCCCCGCCGTATAAGCCTCCATAACTGTCGCTTCCAGATCTCTTCTGTTTTCCGCTTCAATGAAAAATTCGGCGGGACCTCCTATCTTGAAGGTTGTTTCGTCAGCTAACGGATAATCTTTCTTTACTCCTTTAATCATAAATCGGCGGGATTAGCTAATTGTCCGATAAAAAGAATCGATCCGGTCTCTTTTTCTTCTATTATGAAGATGAACGGTCTATTGAATTCAATAGCCATCGGCATCGATTCCAATCTCATCTCTACGGCGGTAGCCGCTGCCGCTTCGGACCCCTTTTCATCAACCTGAATAAAAGAGCTGTGAAAAACTTGACTCATGTAGACGTTTTGATCAAGCCTTTCCAAATCGACCATTCTTGAAAATCGAGCCTCTCCGGGATTGAAGGCTTTTCTTATTCCCAGCGCTTCCAAATAATCTTTTAATTCCAATTCGTCCTCGAAAGTGAATTTGGGAATTCTTAAAACTATCTCTCCCTCATTCATACCTTCTTTTATCTCTTCTAATTTTTGACGATCGAAGTCATCGTAAAAAGAATCCAATCCTTCTTCCGGCATTATCGCGTGAAAAAGAAAGTTTCCTTCGTATTCCAAAGTTACCGCTTGTAGATTTTCATCAATCAAATATCTGAAATCATCTTCCTTTTCCATCATATCCACATCCACGGTTTCCGGTCCGTAAAATTGAGATCTTTGCGTCTTTTCCGGATTGAACTCATTCGCCCAATCGGCCTGAAAGTATATCGCGTTTATCAAATAAGCGATAACGTCGTTCGGAATCGGGCCGGGATCGATAAGGTCTTCTATCTTTTCTTCCGTTTTTTCATAAACCCAATCGTTTATCACCTCTCCGGTTTCCGGAAGCTCGGCCACCTCGGCATCAAAATATATTTCACCGTCTTCTCTGAATCCTTGAGTGAAAGGAATCCCCTCTCTCAGAAAAAAAGCATTGGCTATCGAAACTCGGCTGCCGGGAGAAGTTTCGAGATACTTTTTTAGTGAAAGAATATCCTCTCTCAACTTATCCGAATCGTAATCACTTAGTCCGAGCACCGCTCCGAGTTCTTCTTCGGTCTCCTCTTCCGATCCCAAGTAAGCCATGGTTAACGCAGTGTGTATGCTGTAAGGAGATATGAATCTATTTTCTTCAGCTTCGACCGCTGCTTTAAAGATTTCAAAAGAGAAATTATCGGCAGCCGAAGAGATCTCTTGCAATTTCTGTGGATCTTCAATCTGAAAAGGATCTTCGGATCCCAAAAAGCCGAACTCTATGAGAAGCAATAAAAGCGCCGCCGCTGACAAAAAGATTATTATTTTTTTCATTTTATCGTTTTTTGTTGTCCTTAATTATATCATTTTAGACCCGAATTAAAAGACCCGAGAAGTTCTCGGGCCTTATCCGTTTTGAGCTCTTTTTTAATAAAGTTCCATTATCGAAAACGGTAAGAAAAACTGTTGCATAACTTCTTCCAAAGTTAAATATTCTTCAGGAGCCGTTATTTCGAAACTTTCATTGAAGTTGGAATAATTCACTTCAAAAACGGTCTTTATCTCTCCGGAAAATTGCTCCGTCTCTTCTTCGGTCATTTCAAACTGCTGCAAATCGGATTGCTCCATTTCGGTTACCGAAGAAACCGTAACTTTTAAAATATAGTCTCCGTCGGACCAAACCGAAACCTCCATATTTTGATAAGCTTTAATCATTTCTCTCTCCATCTCTTCTCTCATCTCCGAAATATCTTCTTCTCCCAACTCGGCCAAGCTGTCGAAGAGTCCGTACTTTTCCATAAGATCCATCGTCATTTCAACCATCTTCTCGGCATCGAAGTCAATTGAATATCTTCGAGCTCTAACGCCGTTTAGATTATCTCTTTCGGAATCGCTGACCGTTACCGCCTCCTTCCAAACTTTTTCTGAGAATTCTTCCATTTCGGCAATCAAATCGGTAAGAGAAAAATCTTCCATCTCCTCGGATTCAGCAAGTGCTTCTTTTACAACCTCGGGAAGATTTTCAATCAACAGAATGTCGTTGCCGGTTAACATCTCACTCTGCTCGGGAGAAATCGGCAAGGCTTGAGGAAAGGTCGTTGCTCTTCCGTAAAGATTTCCGTCAACATACATAAGAGACGCTCCGAGACTGACTCCCATGTCGACAAGATTCAATCCCAGCTCTCCTCGTCCTTCTTTTTCAAGTTGATTAATGTCGGCAACTCCACTTAAAATCATATTTATTCCCTCAATATCATCGGACTCCATAATCATCTCAAAATCGATGGAGTATGAGTCAAGATTATTCATATTTCTTTCGGCGGCCATCAGTTCTCTTTCCGGATTAATCCCCCCGGAAAAAAATGCAAAGCCGACCACTCCTACAACCAAAGCGGCCAGAACTACTATTAATAAAGGTTTCTTTTTCATAATTTTTAACTTGTTTATTTTATTAAACCTGATTTCACTCTATCAATAAAATCAAAAATCTGCAACTTGAAGAGAGTCAGACCTATTTTTACTCCGAAAACGAGAGCCAAAAGAACCATCAACAAGTCGGCCGCTCGCCAGGTCATTCCGAATACCGTTCCCGTTTCAAATCCGAATCCCAAAATATCAAATCCGTATGCCGAAATCGCTTCCAGCCCCCCCAATCCGGCCGGAAGCGGTAAAAGTAGAGAAAGATAAGCCAGACCCTGGCCGGCTAAAACTCTGACCGGCTCGATCACTTCGACTAAGAAATAGATGATAACAAAAGCTCTCAAATATATCAGCGAATGACGAAAAAAGCTGAAAAATATACCTTTCCAAAAAAATAACTTTTTCGGAGAAAAAAATCTAAGAACGTTTCCTTCGGTGTTAAAGATAAACTCTCCGTTTTTAGTTGACTTTACCTGCGTTTTTTCCAAACCGAAGAACTTCAAAATAAAAAGAATAATGCTCTTTTTACCTATCGCTCGTGAATAAAAAAAGATCAACACTAAAGAAAGAGCCCCGATTGAGATTACTACCAGCCAAAAAAGCCAGACATAAGGAAAATCTCCAAAATTAAGAAAAACGGCTAAACCCAAAATTATAAAAAGAATATGAAAAGTGCCGTCCAGTATCTTGTCTATTATCACCGAAGAAAAACTTTTTTCCCACTCGATATCCAGAGTTCTTCCAGTTAAATAAACTCTTATCGCTTCTCCACCGAAAAGCGAGACCGGTGTCAGATAATCTATCGATCCTCCTATCGTCCATATCCCGACAAGTTCGGATACCTTTTTATCCACTCCCTGACAACTTAAAATCATCTTCCATCTCCAAACTCCGACGAGAATAATAAAAAGAGTCAAAAAAACTATAAGTAGACCCTCAAGGCTGAAAAAAAGATAAAAAGCTCTGGACAAGGTGTCGAGTCCGGCTTTTTGCAGAACGAGGACAAATATCGCTCCACCCAAAAATAAAGCGATTATGAATTTTATCGCTTTTTTCATCAACGAAGATTATTTATTTTTCTTATTGTTCGCTCACCGACGTATCCGGTCCCCTTATCTATTCCGAAGGGATTCAAAATCTCTTCTGCATATCTTTCCTGAAAACGAATCACCGCTTTTTCGGTAAGATGTAGAAAATTTCCGGTAACGTATCCTTCCGGATAGATGTCGGGAACGGAAGACAGAAATTTTTGCAAACACTCAACCGATTCGGAATCGGTCACCCCGTAATAAAGCGGCCCCTCTATGGTGCAAAGCTTATCTTCTTCCACTTTAATCTGATCTCTTAACTCTTCCAAAAGCCTTCTCAGATTTCCCAATTTTTCCAAAGTTTCAAGTCGACTGTCGTCGGCAATCACTTCCACTTCCCAGCTCATAAGATAACTTCTCTCGCTTCCGTTATACCCGGTTATTTTGTCCTGAATACTCGGCATTATTGTTAAAGACCGGTACTTCTCATTAAACTCCTCAATCTGTATCTGTGCTCTTCCTTCTTCAGCCCGGAGGTGATTTACTTCACAATAATCATTAAAATCACAAAGAATATAAGGAATCTCCACTCTGAGATCTTCATCCGTTCCCAACTCAACCTTTAAAGTTCCTTTTCCTCCCGTAATTTTGTGCCAATTTCCGGCCCAATTTTTGGTTCTGCGTTCAACCGAAATAGTGCTTCTTTCTCCGAATGAGATATGGCTGGTGGCCGGCGTAACTCTTAAGTCGGTTAAATCTTCTCGCCTGAAACAAAATCTCTCTCCCAAGTCACAATCATTAATTAAAACGGCCACTTTAAAATCATTAAAAATCTGGTGAAAGTTTTCTTCGTATCCGGCTTTTTCCAAAGCGTAATTTATACTCTTTATCCCGTAATGTTCAGATTTGAGAGAGTCTATCAACACCTCAACCCCGTAATGGTCAACCACGTATTGAGTAAACAAGTTAACCACGCCGTAGTCGGATCTTCGACCCAGCCACTCGGTGAGCGATGTGTCGGGATAATCCAAAAAAGTCTCCACCCTACTGTCCAGATTGCTTCCGGAGTGATCGTCGTACCCCAGATAGGTCGGCATAAATTCCGCCCTTGCTTCGTTGAGCCAAACCTCTTCCCTGACTCCCCTGAGCCGCTCTTTTTGATTAAAAACCAAAAGATGCATAAACTCGTGAGCTAAAAATCCTCCTCTGTCTTCGTAGTCCAAGACTTCGGTACTTAAGTAAAGAAGACTCATTTCATTGGATCTCGGATTCTGATAGCGAGAGTACTGGTCTCCGGAGTTAAAGTAACCACCGGCATTATCTCTCATCGAATGTATCAAGACCGAAACTTTCTGCCTGTCGGAAACGGGATGAATCGGTTCCGGACCGAAAGCGGAAATCATCGGTTCTCTTATCTTGGAATCGAATTCATCACCCAACTTTTCAATCACCTCTCGATAGTAGTCATCTCTTTCTTCTTCTATTTTATCCGACCACCAGCTTTCTTCGACATAAAATCTTATATCTTCTCCTTCATAAATAAAAACGGCCTCCACTTCTTTTCTGGCTTCCGAGTCGTATTCCGGCTCAATAAAAAAAGACCGCCCCTCCTGAGCCCTGATCAGAAAAGGGGTCATAAAAACTATTAACAGTACTATAATCTTTTTCATTGTCTTTAATTATAGCAAAAAAGCCGTTTTTGAAAACGACGCCTTACAATTCAAATTCTTCAATCTCTCTCTCCAAGCTTCTGATCTCTCTGTCTATGCTTTTTCCCAAATCATCTATATCTTTATTTACTTTTTCTTCTTCTCTTTTTTCTTCCTTCTTATCCTTTACCGCTATAAAAAAGATTGAAAAAACGATAATGGTTATGATTGCTACGCTGTGAATGATCATTTTTTTAGAACTCTCCTTTCGGATTGGTTTCTGATTTTAACCGTTCAGTGAGTTCTCTTATTAATCTTTACCGGATGCGTCATTGTCGAAAAATACGATAATAAAGAATTCCGAAATATTCATGCATCGCCAAATCCGATTTTCTTAAATTTCCGCTGTTGGGAATAAAGTCTCTTATTCCGTAAGGAGCTCCTCGACCTCTGAAATCGGTCGGAGCGGGAATCGGATCGGCTCCCAGCTTTTCGAACTCTTTAATCGATCTATTCATGTGATAAGCGGAGGTTACCAAGAAAAATGGTTCTTCCCCTATTATCTCAAAAACCTTTTCCGCGTTTTGTCTGGTGTTTCGAGATTCATCTTCAACATGAATTCTTTCTTCATTAACTCCTCGATTAATGAAAAAAGATTCAATTGCCGACGCCGATTCTCTATCGGGATCAAGCGACTGAGTTCCCGATATTATCAAGTCGGCGTCATGATTTTTTATGTTCGATATCCGAAGAACCTCCGAACTTCTCAAAGTATCCGCCAGCCTACCTCCCGAAAGAACTACTATAATTTCGGCTTGATCCATGCTTTCAACTGCAAGAGTGGAATAGTTTTCTTCAAGTGGCTTGATTATCAGATCGGCGCCGATGGTGATCGAAAAAAAGTAGTAAGCGGCTACTCCCAGGATAATGAACCTCTTGCCCCATCTACTTCTAAGCAAGACCGCCATCAGATACCCGACTACAATAAGTAAAAAACTTAAAGATCCGGGCACCAAAAGGCTCTTCAGGATTGTGTTATCCATATCTATTTTTATTTATTATTAGCCATCTAAAAAGCCATCAGAGTATAACTGAGAGCCATGGCGATAACTATTATGAAGACTATTATTTTTTTTGTTTTTTCGCTCATCGTTTATATTCTAAACTATTTTTGCTTTTTTGTTAAGTGAAAAGCCGGGTTTTATACCCGGCCATAAGCTTCGCTCCTCCTTAAGCTACTCATTTCTCCGTTTAGCTCGTAGTAGTCTATCTTCTTCCTGCTTTCCATTATGAAAAATATCCTTTCCAAACAAACTATGGTTTCTTTTCCATAGAGATTCATGAAAATAGCGTGCCAGGCTTGATGAAAATCGACCGGTAGGCGTACAATTTGATCTTTCTTTTCTTCGTGAGGGCGCTGATCACGTGATGTCGGCATGACATGATGTTTATTATACTTTCTTGACTTTATCAAGGATAATCCGCTACTCGGCCTGATCGAAATTATTTCTTCTTTTCTTAGTGTTCCACCTCCTTTTCTCTCCTCCATCAACCTATTCAATCTGTTTAAGAAGAAGAATGCATTATTTTTGTCATCTTCGTCCCAGATATATCCGAATACTATCCGAAACGACCTGCTGAAAGTGTTGGGGAAATCACAACAATTCGGTTGATCGAGAAGTGGCACCGTTACCTGGTCAGCAGCTTGACAACTCATTTCGACCCCCTTTCGTAAGCCTGTATGAAAAGAGCTTTGATTGGCTTATTATACAATTTAATTTTATTATTGCAAATAAAAAACCGCCCGGTCCGGGCGATTTTTTTTGGCTTCTCTGCAACTGGTTCTTTTTAATCTCTGTACAAGCTGACCCTGTTGGTTCTCAACGACTCTATCGGAAATCCGATCCACTCGAATTCTCTGGCTACTCCCGCCTCATCCCTGACAAACCATCTGAAAGCGGAAACCTCCACTCTGTTTCTTCCCGATACGTTTTCCGATTCAAACGTAATGGTGAAATTTCTGCTCGATCCGGAGGGAACTTGGAAATACTGACCGGTAAGACCGATCGGATTGGTCCTCACCGTAGCGTTACTTTCCAGTTCGGCAAAGCTTAACATGAAACCGTTAAGATCGAAGGCCGCTTCGTCCTCCGTCAAAAGATCTCCATCCTTAATGACGTAAACGTCTCTACCTCCGCGAGCGGTAATCGTAAATTCTATTTCTCCGACCGCCCTGTCTTGAGTGGTTCCGATCTCAACTCTCTCTATTTCGGTTTTCACGTTGGTTATTTGCGGATAGACGGCGTAGATAAGTTGATCTTGTCCGATAATCTCTCTATCAAACTGAGTGATTGTTCTGTCCGCCGAGTCGTATCCGGAAACCCCTTCCTTTTCAATAATGGCTCTGATCGCTACTCCTTGATCGGTTAATTTTTCAATCCTGAATATATCGGCCTTCACCGTAAAGGTGATCGTCTCTCCTCTGCTTATGCTTAATTCCGGCTCGAATACCGCTTTTGAGTCGGTTCCGAGATCGGCAACGTCAACTCTTTGATTTCCTCTGTAGAGAACAACTTCTCTAATGTAATCTTCACGAAGCTTGCTCGTAGTTAACGCTCCCGAATCGGATTCTCCCTCAATCTTAACCACCAATTCTTCAATTTCAATTCCTGATTCTCTGGCGGTAACATCAAACTTCAAAAGCTCTATTTCCGTGCTGCTCGTTTGACTGACGGCAACCATCTTTTCAGCGGGGCTGTCGGTGCTTCTTCTAATCGTCAATTCTCCTTGCGGTCTACCGATAAACTTGAAGTCTCGATAGATCTCATTTGAAGCCGGCGGACTAAACTGAACTATTCCGGCCGAATCAACCGATCTTACGGCTTCTCTTTGAAGAGCTACTCTAACGGTTAAATCGGAAGTGACATCAACATCGGCACCTTTGGCTTTAATCGTAATATCCTTGTGTCCGTTCCTCGGTACGGCAATGGTTAAAGGAGATATTCTCAATCTTCCGGTGTCACGATCAAGCGTATTTCTGTCAACTGCCACTTCTCTCAACTTTTCATTTACCGAATAGATGGAAATCGAATCCAAAACTCTTCTGATTTCGGTGCTGTTCGGATTAAAAGAGCTGTTTAAGAGATATAAGTCTATTCTCTGAACGGTCATCGCCGAGTCATCGGCGCTGAGCCTGAACAAGGCGACGCTTTCTTCCTCCAGAGCGGCCAATTCTTTATTTCTCACTTCGCTTCTAACCGAAACGGATAAATCTCCTTCTTCACCCGGAGTCGGGGTCGTCGGTCTTTCAACCTCATCGAGTCGGGCCGACATCCTTTCTATTATTACCGCCAACTCCCGCAGCCTTTCAATGATTTCGGCTACCGGTAAATCCGGTTCTCTTTGAGTTGTGATTAAAGAATTCAGCTTTGCTCTCGTTGCCGGTCCTACATAACCGGTACCGAAGACAAGCCCCGAAGGAGTTAAGACCTCGGCTCTGTATTTTTCCTGAAACCTTATTACCGCCAATCGAGTCATCGGTCCGAAAAAATCGGTTTCGTTTCCCGGAGATCCGGGTCCGCTTTGGGCGATTCGGGTGGCCGAATCGGAGTTAAGAACTATCTGTAAGTTTCTAACATCCGTTCCTCTCACTCCTTCTCTGAGATTGTTGTTGAAGCGAAAGTTTTCGGGAATTCCGGAAATAGTCCCGGTCTGCGTCCTGGTCGCCATGCTTTCGATTATTTGAGCTATCGCTTCTTCCAAATCATTGAAATCGGTTGCCTCTCCGACAGTCGGAGTTGCAGCCAAAACAACAAATGAAAGAAGGATAGCGATTGTTATTTTTTTCATAATTTTACGGAGAAGAATAAACCTCCCCGGTTAACCTCTTTTAAGTAATGCGTTTTCAAGCTTTAAGGTTGTTGAAAACGCAATTTAAACCTCGACTTTCTTCCCTGTATTAGCTTTGACGAAGCAACTTCTATTTTGTTACCGCTGCCTATTTTTAGGTTAAAATTGTTAGGACATTATATAT
The DNA here is from genome assembly GCA_964573145.1 of uncultured Candidatus Saccharibacteria bacterium. GTDB lineage: Bacteria > Patescibacteriota > Minisyncoccia > Minisyncoccales > PWPS01 > PWPS01. The sequence goes on along the minus strand of CAZNIM010000010.1, from coordinate 2,527 downwards.
TTGTCCTATCTTTGTCCTAACTACTTCCTATCACTTTTGGTTTTTTTTAAAAAACCGGATCGCTTTACCCCCCTCCCGGAACCTATTTTTCTTTATCTGCTTTAACTTATTTTCAACTTAAAAATGATGATTTTCACCTACCACTTGACAAGTTTTAATAATCAATTATAATATATAACATCAGGAGGGACTCACGTTTAAAACAATAATTTTTAGAACCGAGCAGAAGATGCTTGTCGATTTTCTTTTTGCTTGGATGATCTCAGCATTTAGTAAAATTTAAGTTAAAAATATGAAAAATATACGAATTACAAAGAAATTTATCCCCTTATTTATTGTACTGACATTGATGATTTTCAACGCTGTCTTTCTTTTTCCCTCCGTTTCCGAGGCGGTAACCACCACTGATAATATAAAGATTTGTCACCGAACCGCCAGCCACTCCAATCCCTACACTCAAAACTTTGTCAGTTACAATTCGATAGTTAATCCCGCCGGCCACGAATATCACGACGGTGAGGTTTGGCATCCCGATGCTTCCGACTGGGGAGACATAATCCCCCCTATTGAGGAATACGGATTCGAAGGACTCAACTGGAATGATGAAGGCATAAAGATATGGGAAAACAATTGTGAGATTCCCGGAGAAAAAATTAACCTTCAAGCTACCAAGCTCGTTTGTCAGGACGATTCATATATCTCCGACTGGAAAACTCTTATCGAAGAAGAAGGAATAAGCTCCGAGACCGCTCAGAAGTTTCTTGATGAGGTAAATAGTGAAGATAAAGAGAATTGCCGACTGGAATCGGGATGGGATTTTGAATGGGGTTATTACGAAAAAGTAACCGTTCCGGAAAATGATCACATCGGCCCCGCACCGGAAACCGAAACCGAATTTACTAAAAAGATTGCCAGAACCGATACCGACTTTCCCGGCTTTCTTTTCTATGAGGAAGGTGGGTTCAAAGGTTACCTTCACGCTGAAGAAGGATACAGACTTATCGAGGATGTTGAAGAGTTGAAGAAAGAATTGGAAAGAACCGATACCGACTTTCCGGAATACGTACTGATGGATGCCGAAGAAGGCCACTCGATAGTTCTTCTCAAAAAAGGATCACCGGAAAAGGTAAGTGGAAAATATGCAGAAAAAGAAGTAACCGAAACCGTTGAAAGAACCGATCTTGACGGCTTTCCTTCTTTTATAAACTATGACGAAGACGGTTACGTCGGTGAACTTGAGCCGGAAGAGGGTTACAGAAAAGTAAGTGAGTCAAATAGTGATGCTGTAACCGAAACCGTTGAAAGAACCGATACCGACTTTCCCGAGTTTTTAGAGAGAGAAGGAGGAAATCTTTATCCCGTTGGAGATATTTACGACAACTCCGATAAGAAAGAGGTTGAAAAGGTTTTGGAGAGAACCGATACCGATTTCCCTTCTTTTATAAACTATGACGAAGACGGTTACGTCGGTGAACTTGAGCCGGAAGAGGGTTACAGAAAAGTAAGTGAGTCAAATAGTGATGCTGTAACCGAAACCGTTGAAAGAACCGATACCGACTTTCCCGAGTTTTTAGAGAGAGAAGGAGGAAATCTTTATCCCGTTGGAGATATTTACGACAACTCCGATAAGAAAGAGGTTGAAAAGGTTTTGGAGAGAAGCGATACCGACTTTCCGGAATACGTAAAATATAATGAAAACGGATATCAAGGTAAACTCTATCGAGCAACAGAATCTTACAGATTTACCGACGACGAAATTTTTGAAGCCGATTATGTTGGTCAAGTTGCAAGAGAAGCTACCAAATACTTTAGAGAGTACAAAGGCGAAGTTTCCCACGGAGAAGATCTCTTTGAAAAAACCTACGTGGGAAGCGTAGCCAGAGAAGCTACCAAATACTTTAGAGAGTACAAAGGCGAAGTTTCCCACGGAGAAGATCTCTTTGAGCGAGATTATTCCGGAAAAGTGAGAAAAGAGACCGATCTTGGAGCTCTTTACAGACAAAAATACGGGAATCAAATAGTAGAAGGTCTTTTTGAAAAGACTTACTCCGGAATTATTGAAGGCGGCTGGACTGCTTTCGGCCCGACCGATGAAAGCGGAATCACCTCTACGGAAATTCCTCTCAGGAAAGATTCCAACAAAATAGTTTTGAGAGAAATACTTCAAGAAGGATATCTTCCTTTTGAAAACTCAAAAACCGAAGGGCCGCAATTGGCTTGTAGCGATGATTACCGAGCCGGAAACTACGATTACATCGATTTGAGCGATTCGGACATCGATAGGACATTATACTGCATGGCGATAAATATAATAGAAAAAGAAGAAGATCCCACTCCCGAAAAGCACACCGTAACATTTAAAGAAAAAGGCGGACTGGAAGGAGTAGAAATCGCTCTTAATGGAAAATCACTCATTACTAATGAATACGGAAAAGCTTCCATATCTCTCAAGGACGGAAGCTACGACTTCATCGCCAGCAAAGACGGATATCAGGACTACGAAGGAAGCTTCGAAGTCGACGGAGAA
>CAZNIM010000009.1:2889-22818 GCA_964573145.1 uncultured Candidatus Saccharibacteria bacterium | reverse complement strand
ATTGTGAAGATGATTTGGTCACCACCGGAAACTTTATGAGTGCTTTACCTCAAGACCCCAGTCTTGCTGAAGGAACCGCTTATACTGTTGATCTCAGCAATCACTGGACAACTCTCACGACTGATTATACTTGCGATCCTGGGGAAGAGGGAACAGATACTTGCACCGGATATATAATCGGATTTACCGACGACAGTGAAAACAGAGTTCGAATCGTCTCGTTTATGAGCGAATCCGGCGGGGAGGCGGAAGACGTAGTCGTAGTTCAATAAAGAAAAAATTCGCTTGTAGTCGGAAGTGGATTTTTAAAAAAAGAAAAACATGAAAAACAAAAAAGGTTTTACGTTAATAGAACTTCTGATCGTAATCGGTATCATCGCCATTTTGGCGGCGGCGGTAATTATCGCCATTAATCCCGGAAGACAGTTCGAACAAGCCCGAAACGCTACCCGCTGGTCGCATATGAATTCGGCAATGAATGCGATTTATTCTTACGCCATTACCGAAGGAGGAGTTTATCCCGATTGCGTTCCTGATGATGAGAGTGTGATAGACTTGGCGGCTTGTGATTTGGAATTGGTTCACGGAGGAGAAGAGGGTAGCTTTGACGGATTTGTCAGCTCACTTCCCGAAGACCCCAGCCTACCGGCCGGCGGAACTTATTCGGACGCCACCTTGGACTCTAATGACTGGGAATCATCTGAAATTTCTTATACCTGTGATCCCGGCGCTCCAGAATTAGATTATTGCACGGGGTATATAATCGGATTTACCGACAACGATCAAAACAGAGTCAGAATAATCTCTTTCTTAAATGACGGAGAGGCTCAAGGAGTCACCGTAGTTCAATAGCGTAAAATTAAAATTAGTTATGAGAACCGAAAGAGGATTTACTCTTATCGAGCTTCTGATCGTAATCGGTATCATCGCCATTTTGGCGGCGGCGGTAATCGTAGCGATCAATCCCGGTCAACAATTTGAACAAGCTCGTAATTCGGCTCGCAGATCTCAACTCAGCTCTTTGGCCAGCTCAATTTACAGCTGGTCGGTTGAGCATCAAGGGAGATTTCCGAATTGCATTACTGACGAATTTCAAAACTTGGGTGATTTGACTGATTGTGAGGATTCCGGACAGAGTTTGGAAGATTTGATGGTTCCCGATTACATTAGCAGCTTTCCCGAAGATCCGGCTGATGATAATTATCAGGTTCGAGCGGTTGACGGAATTTTAGAGTTGACCAGTGAGTCGGAAGAGTTCGATGAGGTCATCGTTCAATAAAGATTAAAAGAGCGGCTTTTCAAGGTCGCTTTTTTGATTTGTCTGTTTTATTAAATCGACTTTAGTGTTATAATTGTCGCAGTTACAAAGCTTTGCTACTAAAATAAATGGCTAAGAAAAAAAAGAAATCCAAAAAAGAAGAGAAAGGAAAGGAGGAAAAGGAGGAAAAAGAAGAAAAGATGAAAGAAGGGCCTTTGAGAGAGATAAAGATAAAGGTAATCGGGATCGGTGGTGGCGGCGGATCGATAGTTTCCGAAATCTCAACCGGTTTGAGCAAGGTTAAGTTTGCGGCCGCCAATACGGACGCTACCGCACTCGACGCACTCAAAAAAAGAAAGATAAAAAAATTACAATTCGGAAAGGAATTGACCGGTGGCTTGGGAACCGGAATGGATCCCGAAGTCGGAAAGAGAGCCGCTCTGGAAGCCGAAGAAGAGATTGAAAAAGCGGTTGACGGCCAAGATGTCAACATCTTGGTTTCTTGCTTGGGAGGAGGTACCGGATCGGGAGCTTTACCGGTTTTTGCCGAAAAGTCGAAAAAAGCGGGAGCTTTGACTTACGGAATATTCACTCTTCCTTTTGAGTTCGAAGGGCAGCGAAAGATGACGATAACCAAAAAGGCACTCAAAGAAGCCAGTCCTCACCTCAATGCAATCAGCATCCTGCCCAATGAAAATATCTTTAAGATAGTGGATCGAACCACTCCGCTCAAGAAAGCATTGTCCGAAATGAATAAAAATTTAGCTTTCAATCTGGAAGGATTGATTGAAACTATTTATGAGGCCGGTTTGATTAATATCGATTTCGCTGACATCAGAACGATTTTGGAAGAGCGAAGAGGAAGAAGAAAATTAGCTTATTTGAGTACCACCCTGATAACCAAAGAAGAAGAAGACGCCAAAGAGATAGTTAAAAAAGCGACCTCCAACCCGCTTTATCCGCACGGAATAGATCGAGCGAGAGGAATACTTTTCAATATTACCGGAGGAGAAGAGTTGGGGCTCGCCGAAATATCGGCGATATCGAAAGAGATTTCCGAATTTACCGAAAACGGGGCCAAAGTTATTTTCGGAGTCTCTCAAGAGAAGAATTTTAAAGGAAGAATGAAGATATCTCTTTTGGCTACCGGTTGCGGAGCCGATTATTTTTCGGATGAAATAACCGATGAGGAAGAAGAGCCGATTGAAGAAGAGATAAAGAAGGTTGACCTTGAAGTTAATGAGAAAAAGGAAGATCCGGTAAAAAAAGAAAAAGAGAAAGAAGAGGAAGAGAAAAAGGAAGATCCGGTTGCAAAAGAAGAAAAGAAAGAAGAGGAGGAAGAGAAAGAGACCGAAATAAAGATTCAAGCACCGATTGAATACAGTGAAAAAGAAGACTCAAAAACTCCGGTCGGAGAAGATGAAAAAAAGATTTTGGAAGAAGAAGAAAAATGGGAAACACCTACGTTTTTAAGAAAAGCACTTCATAAAGATGATGAAAAGGGCCAAAAAGGCGATAATTGATTTAGCTTCGCTGGAAAGCAACTTTTTACCGCTTTCCAAAGAGGTAAGTAGGGAGCTTTTACCCGTCGGGGATATGCCGATCGTGTATCACTTGGTGGAAGAAGCGGTTGAGATCGGCGCCGAGTCGGTCGTTTTTCTTTTTGAAGGAGGCGAAGACTCAAGCCTCGCTTCTTTTTTCACCGCTCTTGAAGAGGAGGCTGAAGAGTTGAAAAAGAAAGGAAACCCTCGCTTCAAAAGAGTTGAAAAAGCAGCCGAACAATTTTCAGAATTAAAATTTTCGTTCACCGACGATTTACAGGATGCGATCTCCGGATCGGAAAGTTTTAGTTATCTCTCTTCGGAGCATCTCTTCCTTGGTGATAAGAAGGGTTTAGCTCAGCTTATGGATGTTTTCAAAACTTCGGAGCGGCCGGTTATCGCCATCCTGAATGAAGAAAACGAAGCGATTGAAACCGAGAAGATAGCCAGAAGCCTCTTCAAGATTAAAAGACTCGATGAAGACCTTGATTTTTCAGAGTTGGGTAGGGCGATATTTACCTCCGAATCGAAGAAGTTTTTTAAAAAGAAAAAGAAGGTCGAAGAGGCTTTAAAAGAGATGATTTATCGAGGACACACCGTTTACGGAACAGAAATAAAAGGAGACTTTTTAGAGGTTGAAGATTATCAATCTTTATTAAAAGCCAATATATTATACGGGTTGAAATTAAAATCCTTAACGGAGTTGGAAGATATCTTAAAAGAAGGAAATTTATGAATAAAATTGACGAAAATATTTTACAAAAACTCTTCCCCGGAAGAGAAAAACAAGCTAAAAAATATGATCATGGCTCGGTTTTAATTATCGGTGGATCCGAAATATACAGCGGATCACCGGCTTTGGCCGGGTTGGCGGCAATGCGGGGAGGGGCCGATATCGTTCAGATAATAGCCCCGAAAAGATCGGCCGACATAGTTGCCGGTTTCGGCCCCGACTTTATCACTTATCCGGTTGAGGGTCCCAATTTGAGTACCGATCACTTGAGTAGACTTTTAGAGATTACCGCCTCGGCGAAGATAGTTTCTCGCGGAAAGTTATCAGTGGTTATCGGGGGAGGGATCGGCAGAAAGGAGGAGACGAAAGAGTTGGTCAGGAGATACGTCGAAGAGGTTGACGTTCCGATAACGATTGATGCCGACGGAATATACGCCTTTGAAGACCAAGGAAAAGATCTTTTAAGTGAAAATGTCGTTTTTACTCCCCATCTTTACGAGTTTTATATTCTCACCGGTCAAAAAATAGACGGATTATCTTTGGAAGAGAAAGTGGACACAGTCACTCAACAAGCGGCACAATTGGGAGCGACAATCGCTCTCAAGGGAGCGACCGATATAATCTCGGACGGTAGTGAAACGAGAATAAATCCGGTTGCCGTTCCCGAACTTACCGCCGGTGGTTGTGGTGATACTTTAGCCGGCTTGGTCGGAGCGATGCTGGCCAAAGGAGAAGATCGACTCGATGCCGTTTCTTGTGGAATTTATATGAATACGGCGGCCGGAAAGCTGGCCGTGAAAGAGAAGGGAGAAGCTCTCATCGCGGTTGATTTAATTGAGAAGATTCCACAACTGATAAAAAGATAACTCAAAATTAATGTACGATATTATTATAATAGGCGGTGGTCCGGCCGGAATAACCTCCGGTATATACGGAGCCAGAAAAAACTTAAAAGTATTGCTTTTTTCCGACAACTTTATAGGTCAAACCGGTAATGCCGGGAAGATTGAAAATTGGCCGGGTCAAAAAGAGACTACCGGACCGGAGCTGATTGCCGACTTTGTTGATCACGTTGAAAGCTATTCGGTAGAAATAAAAGAAGAGAAGGTCGGAGGAATTAAAAAAGGTGAGGTCTTCGAAGTCGAAGCGGAATCCGGAACTTATAAAGCGAAAGCGGTAATAATAGCAACCGGTAGAAATCCGAGACCGATTAAGGTGCCGGGAGAAAAGGAGTTCGTCGGTAAGGGGGTTTCTTATTGCGTAACTTGTGACGGAGCTCTCTTCAAGGGAAAGAAAGTAGCCGTTATCGGGGGAGGAAATACCGGGCTCGAGGGCTCTTTGGAATTATCCGAATATGCCGAAAAGGTTTATCTTTTGGAGTTTACCCCCGATTTAACCGGTGATGAATTTTTAAAGGAAAAGGTAAAAAATAGAGAAAATATTGAAGTTCATACCGAGGCCGAGGTTAAGCGAATAAAGGGCGATCAATTCGTAACCGGAGTTTCTTTTCTAAAAAAAGAAGAAGAAATCGATTTGGATGTGGAAGGAGTCTTCGTTCAGATCGGATCGATTCCGGCGACTGAATTTTTAGGTGATTTGGTGGATTATAATGAAAGTAAAGAGATAAAGATAGATCGAAATTGCCGAACTAAAACGGAAGGTCTTTTTGCCGCCGGTGATGTTACCGACGTAAAGGGTAAGCAGATCGTAGTTGCCGCCGGAGAAGGTTGTAAGGCGCTGCTTTCCGCTTATGATTACATTAAAAATCAAAGATAATTAAGATGAAAATAGAAAAAATAGGAGCTTTGGAGATACTTGATTCACGAGGAAATCCGACTTTGAGAGTTCATCTTCAAGCCGGAGGATTGGAATTTGTCGCCGGAGTTCCGTCGGGAGCTTCCACCGGCAAGTTCGAAGCGGTAGAGCTAAGAGATAAAGAAGAGAGGATGGGAGGAAAGGGAGTCCGAAAAGCGATAAAAAAGATAGAAGATGTTATCTCTCCGGCTCTTGAAGGAGTTTCGGTAAAAAAGCAAAAGAAGATAGACGAGATAATGCTTGACCTCGACGGAACCGAGAATAAATCGAATCTGGGCGCCAACTCTATACTGGGAGTCTCCATCGCCGCTTGCAAAGCTTCCGCTTTTTTAAGTGAGTTTCCTTTATATGAACGAATAAGCGGTTTATCCGGATTTGAAAGCGGTTTACCGCGACCGCTTTTTAACGTTGTAAACGGTGGTTCTCATACCGGAGGAGGAGTTGATTTTCAAGAATTTATGATTTCTCCGAATGAAAAAAGTTTTGCCGATAATTATTTTCGAGCCGCTGAAATTTATCATCACTTGGGAAAAGCTTTAAAAAAGAAGAACCCTTCTTGGGTTAATATCGGAGACGAGGGCGGATACGTTCCCGAACTGGAGACACCGGCTGAGGTTTTAAGTATAATAGCCGATATTGAAGAGGTCGATATCGTTTTGGATGTCGCCGCTACTGAATTTTTTACGGATGGTAAATACAAAACCAAAATGGGAGAGATGAAAAAAGATCAGTTAATCGATTATTACAAAAAGCTGGTCGCCGATTATCGGATAATTGCAATTGAAGATCCTCTGGAAGAGAAAGATTTTGTCGGCTGGGCCGAACTGAAAAAGGAATTGCCGGAGACGCTTATTGTCGGTGATGATCTTCTGGTTACCAATCCTCGCAGAATGAAAGAGGCGATAAAAGAAGATTCATGCAACGCAATGATTTTAAAGGTAAACCAGATCGGAACGATTAGCGAATCGATCGAAGCCGCCGAGCTGGCCAAAAAAAATGATTGGAAGATAATAGTTTCTCACCGATCGGGAGAAACCACCGACAGCTTTATTGCCGACTTTGCGGTGGGGATCGGAGCTCAATTTATAAAATCGGGAGCTCCGGCCAGGGGAGAGCGAGTCGTCAAGTACAACCGTCTTTTGGAAATTGAAAAAGAACTGTCTTAAAAAGAGCCCTCTGCGGAGGGCTTTTTTAATACCCGAACGGGTTTAAATTGGATATTTTTTATGTTAAAATTAAAGCAGAAATTAACCTAAAGAAAAGAAAGATGAAAACAATTTTTATAGTTTTGGACGGGTTGGGAGATGAAGAGATCCCGGCTTTTAAAAATAAGACCCCTTTGGAAGCTGCCGAGACACCCAATTTGGACAAGTGGGCCGAAGAGGGAAAGCTGGGACTTCTTTTCCCGGTTTTTAAAGGAGCGCTTCCGACTTCCGAAGAGGGTCATTTTTCGCTTTTCGGCTACGACCCTTATGAATATAAATTATCAAGAGGGCTGGTTACCGCTTCCGGAGCGGGGATATCAATTGAAAAAAAAGAAGGAGAGGATGCAGTCTTTTTGCGTGGTAATTTCGGAACGGTTGAAGACGGAAAAGTACTCGACAGAAGAGCCGGAAGAGTAAAGGATCCCGCGCCATTGATTGAAGAGATTGACGGAATCGAGATTGACGGGGTAAGTTTTGAAATCAAGTCGGCAAAGGAACATCGAGTCGGAATAGCGATGAGAGGAAAAGGGCTCAGCGCCGATATTTCTGACGGAGATCCTCATTACGGAGAAGGGGAAGAAGGGATCAAACCGGTTAAACCGTTAGATGATAGTGAGGAGGCAAAAAAAACGGCCGAAGTTCTCAATAAGTTTTTGGAAGAAACTCATCAAATATTGTCAAAACATTCCTTCAACGAAAAGAGGAGCTTGCCCGCTAACTACATATTGACCAGAGGATCCTCAAAGCTTATCGAATTTCCTCCGTTCAAGAAAAAATACGACAAAAAAGCGGCTTGTATCGCCGGTAAGGTTTTATATAAACAGGTCGGAAGACTTCTGGGAATGGATGTTTTGGAAGTGGAAGGAGCCAACGGATTGCCGACTACCAACTTAAAAGGAAAGTTCAAAAGAGCGAGAGAAGCGATTTTAAGCGATTATGACTTTGTCTTTGTTCACGTTAAAGCGACCGACAGCTTGGCCGAGGACGGTGATTTCTGGACCAAGAAAGAGTTTATTGAGAGAATCGATCGCAATTTGGAAATCTTCAATGAGTTTACCGAGACGATAGTGGTTACATCGGATCATTCCACTTGTTCACTTATGGCCAGTCACTGTCAAGAAGATATTCCGCTACTCGTAAAAGGGCAAGGGCAAGACAAAACCCGTTATTTCAGTGAAAAAGAGTGTCTCAAGGGTTCGTTGGGTAAAATAGATCAAAGAAAACTTCTGGAGTTAATCTTTAAAAATTAACCTTGCGGAAAAATGGGCCATCAACTAAAATAAGAAAAGGAATTAAATTAAAAGTTAAAAATTAAAAAAATGAACAAAGAAGTAAAAGTATACAGCACGCCGACTTGCACTTATTGCGTGGCCATTAAGAATTTTTTGGAAAAGAACGATATAGATTATCAAGAAATCGATGTTTCCGAAGATGAGGAGGCATTGAAAGAGATGAAAGAAAAGACCGGTCAAATGGGAGTTCCGGTCACCGAAATAGATGACGAAGTAATTGTCGGTTTTGATAAAAAGAAGATTTCCAAGTTGTTGGAAATAAGTTAGTTCGGGTTGCTGTCTTGAAAAAAACAACTAATTAATTACTAATTAAAAGCAGAAAATAAAATGACCAAAGTAGCTCTTAACGGTTTTGGCCGCATCGGTCGTTCCGTCCTGAAAAATATTATTGAAGATTATCCCGATTTGGAGCTTGTCGCCGTTAATGATTTGGCCGATCCGAAAGTATTACATCACTTGATTTCTTACGACACCGTCTACGGGAAGTTTGAAATCGATTTTGAGGACGGCCACTTTGTCTTCTCGAAAGGAGAAAAGATCAAAGTTTTCAGCGAAAGCGATCCGGAAAAATTGCCCTGGAAAGATCTGGAAGTCGATGTTGTTTTGGAGTGCACCGGTGTTTTCAGAGACTATGAAAAAGCGAAAAAACATCTAAGTGCCGGAGCTAAAAAAGTTATTATTTCAGCACCTTCAAAGGATCCGGAGAGGATCCCTTCTTTTGTCATGGGTGTTAACGAAGATAATTATCAAGGAGAAGAGATAGTCGATATGGGGTCTTGCACTACCAATGCCTTGGCTCCACCGGTAAAAGTAATGAATGATCTCTACGGCATAAAAGAAGGGTTGATGACTACGGTTCACAGCTATACGGTCAGTCAAAATGTCTTGGACGGACCCGGCCAAAAAGATTTGAGAAGGTGCAGGGCGGCTGCTGAGAATATAGTTCCGACCAGCACCGGAGCGGCTAAAGCGATATCCAAGGTTATTCCCGAGATGAAAGGAAAGCTGGACGGAATGGCGATCAGAGTTCCGACTCCGACGGTTTCGGTTGTCGATTTGGTTTGCACCTTGGAAAAAGAGGTTACAAAAGAAGAGTTGAATGCGGCGTTCAAAGAAGCTTCATCGGGCAGAATGAAAGGAGTTATCGATTTGGAAAAAAAGCCACTCGTCTCTTCCGATTATGTTCAAAATCCCCATTCGGCGATAATCGACGGCGAGATGACCAAAGTTATCGGAAACTCAGTAAAGATCTTAAGCTGGTATGACAATGAGTGGGGTTACGCCAAAAGACTTGTAGACTTCGCCAAATACGTAAGCAATTTTGAGAAGTAAAAAAATCGCAAAGGCCCACTCATTGAAAAGGGGGGTCGGGGGAAAATCAGGAGATTTACCCCCGTATTGAAAAAGATTAAAAAACGTGGTTTTTTAAAGAGCGAAGCGACATGAGGGGGGTTACGCCAAAAGACTTGTAGACTTCGCCAAATACGTAAGCAATTTTGAGAAGTAAAAAAATCGCAAAGGCCCACTCAGCACGTAGATAGCTTTAAAAATTAAAAACCTCAAAGGCCACTCATTGAAAGGGGGGTCGGGGGAAAATCAGGAAAGTGATACTTGATTACAAAAAAAGAGAAGAGCTTTTAGCGGAATATAATTTACCGAGACCGGTTACTTCTTTAACTCATTCACAAGATGAGGCGGTTTCCGAAGCGAAAAGGATCGGTTTTCCCGTCGTTTTGAAAACCTCACCCGTCGAAAGCTTACATCGAACCGAATCGGGAGGCGTGATTGTCGACCTGAATTCGGAAGAAGAAGTTAAAGAGGCTTATCGAAAACTGGAAGGAATAGAAGATTCCGAAGGTATAATAGTTCAAAAAATGATTAAAGGAGTGGAGCTGATAGTCGGAGCTAAAAATGATCCCACTTTCGGACCGACGGTCATGATGGGAACCGGCGGTGTAATGGTTGAGCTCTTCGAAGACGTTACTTTCAGGATCGCCCCTTTCGGAAAAAGGGAGGCGGAAGAGATGATTGAAGAAGTCAGAGGAAAAAAGCTTTTGGAAGGGTTTAGAGGCGGACCGGTAATTGATAAATCTCTCATTGTCGATATTTTAGTTAAAACATCAAAATTGGTGAGTGAAAAAAGTATTGAAGAGCTCGATTTCAATCCGGTAATAATCGGGGAAAAAGCATTTATCTGTGACGTGAAAATAGTATCATGAATTCTGCAATATTCAATCCGCAAACGGTAGCCGTAATCGGAGCGACGGACAGAGTCGGTTCGGTCGGAAGAGGTCTTATTTTAAATCTTAAAGAAGGTGATAGAGATCTATTTTACGTAAATCCGGGAACGGATAAAGTATTTGAAGAAAAAACTTATAACAATGTTTTGGAAATTGAAAAGAACATCGATTTGGCGATAATCGCAATACCTAAAACGTATGTTTCCGAGGCGGTTGACGATTGTATAAAAAAAGAAGTCGGGGGAGTAATAATTATTTCCGCCGGATTTGCTGAAACCGATCAAGAGGGCGCCGAAAGACAAAAGGAGATTGCGGACAAATTAAAAGAAGCAGAGATTCCTTTGGTCGGTCCCAATTGCCTGGGGATTTTACGACCACCGGTAAATTTTAATGCCTCTTTTGCTCCCGCTACACCCAAGAGGGGGAGCCTGGCTCTGATATCTCAGTCGGGAGCCTTGATCGATTCGATAATCGATGGAGCCAAAGATCAAAATTACGGGTTTTCACTTATTATTTCGGTTGGTAATGCAGCCGGAATTACTCTTTCCGAGTATATTCAGATAGTGGCCGAAGATGAGGATACCGAAGTAATTTGCTTATATATAGAGGGACTTAAAGAGGGAAGAAGATTTTTAAAAGTTCTTAAAGAAATAGAAAAGCCGGTGGTGGTTTTAAAAGGAGGAGCAACCGAAAAGGCAAAAAAGGCAATCTCTTCTCATACCGGATCTTTGGCCGGTAGTCACCGAATCTTTTCGGCGGCTCTACGTCAAGCCGGCGCTTTTCAGGTTAATTCTCTGGAAGAACTTTTCAATGTAGCCAAAGCTTTGGCTTGGCAGCCGCCTTGCGACAAATCGATCGGAGTGATAACCAATGGCGGGGGAGCGGGAGTTCTACTGACCGATTATCTTTATGATCAAAATCTTGTTTTGGCTGACGTAAAGGAGCAAACGATAAAGGGAATTGAAGAAGATATGCACCCCGATTTTTCAAAAGGAAATCCTCTCGATATAGTGGGAGACGCCTTGCCGGAAAGATATATGAAGGCGACTGAAGCTTTTCTCGATGACCCTCGGGTCTCGGCGGTAGTCGTTATTCAAACCTTGCAAATAATGACTGATCCGATTGAAAACGCTCACAGGCTGGTCGAGTTAAAAAAGAGATACGACAAACCGATAATAACCGTCTACATGGGAGCCGGAGAAGAGACCAAAAAAGGAGTTCGAATTTTGGAGGAAAACGGAATTCCAAATTATTCCGACCCGATAAAAGCGGCCAAACCTTTGAAAGCTTTAAATTATAAGTTTAAAAATTTAAAAAAATGAAAGAAGTTACGGTGATTGGGCACAAGAATCCGGATACCGATTCAGCAGTTTCGGCCTTTGTATGGAGTCGAGCTTTATCCAAAACGGGAAAAGAGGCTCGCTTTGCAATGGCCGGTAAGCCGAATAGAGAGACCGAGCTCGTTTTTAAAAAAGCGGGAGTCGAGATTCCCGAACCGGAAACTCCGAAGGGAGAAGTCTTTTTGGTTGACCATAACGAAGCTGGGCAGATGGCCGGGAGTCCGGATCAGGTAATAGGAGTGATAGATCATCACAAGCTGGGACTTTCAACCGACGGACCGATATATTTTAGAAATGAACCGTTGGGAAGCACTTCTTCGGTGATTAAAAAGATAACGGAGGAGATGAGTGTTGAGCTTGAAGAGGAGGAAGAGATACTTCTTCTTTGTGGAATAATATCGGACACCCTCAAATTTAATTCTCCGACGACAACCGAGAAAGATATCGAATACGCTCGCCGAATGGCTGAGCGAGTAAATCTTGATATCGACTCGTTAGCGGAAGAGATGTTCAAAGCCAAATCCGATTTTTCGGGAATGAACCTTAAAGAGATAATTGAAGCCGATTATAAGGATTTTGAGATGGGTGATTTTTCAGTGGGAGTCGGGGTTGCCGAAGTGGCGGTAGTTGATTTTTTTGAAAATAAGGACGAAGAGATAATTAATAATCTTAAAAAGATAAAAAAAGAAAAGTCGATCGATTACCTTTTTTTCGGAGTAATCGATATAATAAAGAAAACAACCCATCTTTATTCCGCTTCGGACAAAGAGGTTGAATTAGCCGTAGAAGCATTTGAAGCGGAAGGAGATAATCCGGAAGCCTTGGAGGGATTGGCTTCCAGAAAAAAACAGATCATACCTCCACTGTCGAAGGTATTAGAAAATAAAAAATAAAAACGATGAAAAAAGAGGAAAAAAACGTCTTAACACTTTTGGAAGCGACAGCCGATGATGTCAATCTTGTGGGAGGCAAGAACGCGTCACTCGGAGAAATGATTACCGAACTTACTCCGAAGGGAGTTAATGTTCCCGGTGGTTTTGCAGTTACGTCCACCGGCTATTGGAGGTATATAGAAGAAAACGGATTCAAAGAAGAACTTGAAAAAATATTTAAAAAGCTCGACCCGAATAGTATTAAAAGCATTCAGAAAGTGGGAAAAAAGGGGAGAGATCTGATAATGGGCGGTAAGTTTCCGGAAGGATTGAAAAACGACATAGTGTCAGCTTATAAAGACATGTGTGACCGTTATGACGACAAAAAAGTTGACGTCGCCATCAGATCTTCAGCGGTATGTGAAGATGCTCCGGACGCTTCTTTTGCCGGTCAGTTCGAAACTTTCCTTAATGTTTCCGGAGAAGAAGAGGTTTTACAGAAAGTTAAAGACTGTTTCGCTTCCGCTTTTAACGATAGGGTGATATCTTATCGGGAAGAAAAGAAAGTTGCTCATCTCGAGTTCGCAGTTTCGGTCGGAGTCCAAAAGATGGTTCGTTCGGACAAGGCGTCATCGGGAGTTATGTTTACTCTCGATACCGAGACCGGGTTCGATAACGTAGTTTTGATAAACTCCATTTGGGGATTGGGTGAGATGATTGTTCAAGGAGGAATTACTCCCGATGAGTTTTATGTCTTTAAACCTTCAATCGACAAAGAAGGAAAAAACCCGATAATCAGAAAAGATCTGGGAAGAAAGACCAAGAAATACGAGTACGGTAAAGACGGAGGAATAGTGGAAAGAAAAGTAGCCGAAAAGGATCAACTCAAGTTTTCACTTGAAGACGAAGAGATTCAGACTTTGGCTAAATGGGCGACGACAATCGAAAAACATTACAAAAGACCACAGGACATAGAATGGGCCAAGGATGGCGAAACCGGAGAGCTTTACATAGTTCAATCAAGACCGGAAACCGTTCATGCCCCGGAAGAGAGAAGCACTTACGAAGAATACAGCGTCAATACCGACAAAGAACCGTTGGTTACCGGAATTGCGGTTGGAAACAAGATCGGAACCGGAAAAGTAAAAGTTATTAAAGACGTAAAAAACATAGACCGATTCGAAGAAGGTGATGTTTTGGTAACCGAAATGACCGACCCGGATTGGGTTTCGGTAATGAGAATCGCTGCCGCCATCGTTACCAACGAGGGAGGAAAGACGGCTCATGCGGCGATAATCGGTAGAGAGTTGGGAATTCCGACCGTAGTCGGAACCGAAAACGCAACGGAAGAATTGAAGACCGGTCAAGAGGTAACCGTTGATTGTACCCAAGGGTCAACCGGTAGAGTTTACGAAGGAGAGGTCGATTACGAAGTTGAGGTTCACGACTTGGGAGAAATTCCAAAACTGAATACCAAGGTTTTAATGAATATCGGAACCCCGGAGACCGCCTTCAAGCATTCTTTCCTACCCAATGACGGAGTCGGCTTGGCCAGAATGGAATTTATTTTAGCCGAACACGTCAAGGTTCACCCGTTGGCTCTCTATAACTTTGAACAAATTGAAGATAAAAAACTGAAAGAAAAGATCGCTGAAATAACGGTGGAGCACGAAGATAAAAAAGAACATTTCATTAAAGAATTGGCGGAAGGAGTCGGTCAAATTGCGGCCGCTTTTTACCCCAAACCGGTTTTGGTCAGGCTGTCCGATTTCAAAACCAATGAATATCGCAACTTGGTAGGTGGTGAGCTCTATGAAGGAGAAGAATCCAATCCGATGATCGGATTCAGGGGAGCGTCTCGATACACTGACAAAGACTTCCGCCCGGCTTTCGAGATGGAGTGTGAAGCGATGAGAAGAGTCAGAGAAGTATTCGGACTCGATAACCTTAATTTGATGGTTCCGTTTTGCAGAACTCCGGAAGAAGGAGACGGAGTGTTGGAGATTATGGCCGATTACGGGCTGACCAGAGATAAGCTCGATATCTACGTGATGACCGAAATTCCTTCCAATGTTATTTTAGTCGATCAATTCAGTGAGAGATTTGACGGATTTTCAATCGGATCGAACGACCTTACTCAGCTTACCTTGGGAGTCGACAGAGACAACGCCAAGATGAAAGATCTCTTCAATGAAAATAATGAAGCGGTTAGAAGGACTATTGAAAAATTCCTGTGGGAAGCACACAAAAAAGGTAAATCGGTCGGAATTTGTGGTGAAGCTCCGGCAACGACCGAAGGATTCGTGGAGTTCTTGGTCAATTGTAAAATTGATACGATTTCAGTTAATTCGGAAGCGATAATAAAAACTTATGAAGAAATCGCCAAACACGAAAATTGAGATTGCCACTTTCGGGTCGGCTACCAGAGATATCTTTATTAAAGCCGATTCAAAAGTCACCGAGGAAGACCTCTTTCCTATGGGGAGAGGGGTCTGCTTTCCTCTGGGATCGAAAGTTAAAATTGATGAAGTTTCTTTTTCAGTCGGAGGTGGAGGAACCAATACGGCCGCTACTTTTTCCACCCAAGGGTTTAAAACCGCTTATGTCGGAAAGGTGGGCAATGATGCAGCCGGGAGAGAGGTGGTTAACGTTTTGAAAGAGTTTAATATTGCAACCGATTACTTGACGGTAACCGATAATGAAAAAACCAACACTTCAATAGTTTTGGACGTCGAAAATGAAGATCGAACGATTTTGGTTTATCGAGGTGCTTCCGGAAGTCTCAAGCCGGAAGAGGTTCCCGAAGTGGATGCCGATTGGTTTTATATTGCTCCTTTTTCAATCAAGGCTGAAAAAACGGTTTTAAGGATTGTGGAAAAAGCGAATAAGAAAGGCGTAAAGGTAGCGATGAATCCTTCCGCAGATCAGCTGAAGAGTGATAATTTCAACTCTCTCTTGAGCAAGATAGATCTTCTTTTTGTCAACAAAGAAGAGGCCGCCACTTTAACCGGAATAGATTACAAAAAAGAGAAAGAGATATTTGAAGAGATTGATGATCTGTTTCGAGGTATATTCGTTATGACCAAGGGTCCGGAAGGTGTTTCGGTTTCCGATGATCAAAAAATTTATGAAGCGGGAATAATAGATTCGCCGGTTGCCGATAGAACCGGAGCGGGGGACTCTTTCGCTTCCGGGTTTCTTTCCGGATTAATCAGAGAAGACGATGTCACTTTTGCCGTTCAGTTGGGGGTTGCCAATTCGGCCGGCTGCCTTTCAAAAAGAGGAGCCAAAAGAGGACTCCTAAAGAGAGATGATCAATTTTTAAAAGTAAAAGTAAATGAGTTTAAAAAAAGAGATAGATAAAGCTCTTGCCGAAAGTTATTCTTTGGGTCAGTTCAATATTTCCACACTTGAGCAAATTAAGGGAATAGTTGAGGCCGCAAAAGAGAAAAACGTCCCCGTTATTTTGGGAACTTCCAGAGGGGAGAGTCAATTTTTAGGATTTGAAGAAGCGGTTGCTTTGCGAGATGTAATGAGGAGAAGGCATCCCGATATATACTTAAATCTGGATCACGGCAGGGATTTGGAATGGATCGAAAAAGCGATTGTGGCTGGATACGACATGGTTCACTTTGACGGCTCAAAGTTACCGATTGAAGAAAATATAGAAAAAACAAAAAAGGTGGTTCGGATGGCCAAAGAAAAAGATGTTGTTGTAGAAGGAGAGGTGGGTCATGTCGGAGGGGCTTCACGAGTTCACGACCGGGTCCCCGAAGAGGCGCAAGCCTTGACTTCAACTGAAACACTTGTTAAATTTATCTCAGAAACAAAGGTTGATCTTTGTGCATTTTCAATCGGAAATATTCACGGTGTTTATTCGGAGATGCCGGAGATGGACTTCGGAAGATTGGAAGAGATAGCCTCCGAAAGTGATATCGGTTTGGTTATGCACGGCGGCTCCGGAATTTCAACCGATGATTTGAAAAGAGCGATTGAAAACGGAGTGGTTAAAATCAATGTCAATACCGATTTAAGAAATGTTTGGAAAAGGGAGCTTGTCGCCGGCCTTGAAGCGGATTCGGAGGAGGTTACTCCCTATAAAATTCTTTCCGGAATTCCGGAAAAAATAAAAGAAAAAACAATTGAAAAAATAAATATATTTTATGAAAATCGTACTTGACAGAGAGAATTGTATCGGCTGTGGAAGTTGTGTCGCCGCTTGCCCCGATTATTGGGAGATGGGGGATGACGGAAAAGCCGATCTTAAAGGTTCAAAAGAAGTGGACGGAAACAAAGTTTTGGAGGTTGAAGAGGAGGGATGTAACGGACGCGCCAGAGATTTGTGCCCGGTTAAAGTGATTAAAATAATCAAGTAAAATCATGTTGGAATTATCAGCAAAAATAAGATCTGAAGAAAAAAAGGCTAAAAGTTTGAGAAGAGAGGGGTCTCTTCCCGGTATCGTTTACGGATATCAGACTGAAAATTTATCGATAGAGATGGATCCCGTTGAGTTTACCAAGATCTATTATGAGGCCGGAGAGAGTACCTTGGTCAAGATCAACCTTACCGATGAAGAGGGGAAAAAGGTAAAAAAGAGTCCGACCGTTCTTATTCAGGACACTCAAGAAGATCCGATAAGTGATGAATTTACCCACGTTGACTTTTATCAACCGAACTTGAAAGAGAAGGTGGAGGTTCAAATTCCTCTTTACTTTGTCGGTGATTCACCGGTGGTAAAATCGGAAGACGGAACTTTGGTTAGAAACCTTTCCGAGGTGACCATCGAAGCTTTACCCGAATCGTTAATTCACGATATCGAAGTTGATATTTCGGTTTTGGAAACATTTGATGACGTTATTAAGGTTGCCGATTTAAAAGTTCCCGACGGAGTTGAAATAATCGAAGAAGAGGACAAGGTTGTCGCTCTGGTATCCAGGCCACAAGACATTGAAGAAGAGCTGGAAGAGCCGCTTGATGAAGATTTGGAAGGAATCGAAGTAATCGGTGAAAAAGAGGAAGATGAAGAGGGGTCTGAGGAAGGGGAAAAAGAAGACGATAACGAAAAAAAGGAAGAATAAAATGAAAAAAATCCCGTTAATAATTCTCACTCTACTGCTCGTCTTTACGAGTGGGGTTTTCGGATTGAGCAGCTCCGAAGTGGAGCTTTGCTTCTCTTCTGCCAGCTTGGACAGTTATTGTCAAAGAGAAGGAGATGACGCTTGTCGGGAGATACTTGAAAAATGTGAAGATTATCTGAGTAAGATTCAGAAGCAATACGAAGAAGATATAGAAAGAACCGAACAAGAAAAGCAAAACTTATCGAATCAGATTGCCACTTTGGGAAACAGAATTAATCAACTGGATCAACAAATTCAACAAAGTGAGGTTAGAATAAGACAGCTCGGATATCAAATTAATGATACTCAAGAATCGATAAGAAGAATGAATCAAAGAATAGAAGTGTCCAGAGATCAGATATCGGAGATATTGAAAACGGTTAAAAGAGAAAGTGAAAAATCAACTTTGGAATTGCTGATTAACGGAAATGATCTCTCCGACTTCTTCAACAATTTAACCGCTTTGGAGATGCTGTCGAATGAAACCAATTCAATCCTAAATGAGGTCAGGGATTTAAGAAACTCTCTGGAAAGCGAAGAGGAGCGTTTAGCCAGAGAAAGAGAGGAAGCACAAAGACAGGCCGAATTGCAGGCGTTACAAAAAGCCGAATCGGCGGCCGCCAGATCAGAGCAGCAGAGACTCTACGGGCTCACCGAGGAAGAATATCAGAGACAAATGGAAGAAAAAGAGATAGTTGCCGGCCGGGCTCAAGAGATAAGAGAAAGAATATTTGAACTGGCCGGACTTCCGGATGATATAGAAGCCCCCACTTTCGAGGAGGCTTACGAGATAGCGAGGTGGGTGGAAAATCAAACCGGAATTCGTCCCGCATTTTTGCTTTCAATCCTCCAGCAAGAATCGGCTCTGGGTAGAAATGTCGGACAGTGTTATATAACCGACACTTCGTCCGGAAATTCGGTTCATATCCATAATGGTAGAAGATACAATCAAGGAATGCATCCGACCAGAGACATACCTCCATTTTTGAGCATTACTTCCGAACTGGGTAGAGATCCCCTGCGGACTCCGATTTCTTGTACGATGATCCAAGGAGGTTCCGAGGTCGGTTGGGGTGGAGCGATGGGCCCGGCTCAATTTATTCCTTCAACTTGGCAAAGCGTCAGACCGCAAGTCAGGTCAATTTTGGGTAGAGAACCCGATCCTTGGAGTATCAGAGATTCATTTTTGGCATCGGGAGTTCTTTTAACCAACTCGGGAGCCGGATCACGAACCAGAGAAGGGGAGTGGAGAGCGGCAATGATTTACTTTTCGGGAAGCACTACCAATTCCAGATTTTTCTGGTACGCAGATCAAGTTATAAATAGAGCCGACCAGTTCCAGCGTGATATTGAAATAATGACTCAATAGACGGTCAGTCGATTTTTATATCGCCGAGCTTTTCTTCGTCTTCAGCCCTTTTCAGGGCTTTTATTATTTCTGACAGATTACCACTCATTATCTCCGGAAGATTATGCCAACTTTCTTCGATTCTGTGATCGGTAACTCTGTCTTGTAAAAAATTGTAAGTTCTTATCTTTTGACTTCTCTTGGCTTGACCTATTTGTGACCTCCTCTTTTTTTCTTGCTTTTCTCTAATTTTTTGTTGCCTCAATTCCAAAAGTTTAGCTTTAAGGATGCTCATTGCATTTTCTTTATTGGCCAGCTGACTTCGTTCATTTTGAGAAGAGACGACCAGTCCGGTCGGTAGGTGTGTGATTCTCACTGCCGAGTCACAAGTGTTAACGTATTGACCTCCGGGGCCGCTCGCTCGGTAAGTGTCAATTCTTAAATCTTGAGAGTCGATTTTAATATTCGTCTTTTTATCCGGTTCGGGCAAAACGGCAACCGATACCGTCGAGGTGTGAATTCTACCTCCTTTTTCCGTTTCGGGAACTCTTTGAACTCGATGAACTCCTCCTTCGTATTTCAATTCGGTGAAAGAGCCCTTTCCCTTAACTTTGAAAGTTATCGATTTATAACCGCCGATATCGGCCTTGTTGGAGTCCAAAGACTTGACCGACCAATTATTTTTAGTGGCGAATTTACTGTACATATCAAAAAGATCACCGGCAAAGAGAGAGGCTTCATCTCCTCCCGCCCCGGCTCTAATCTCTACGATTGCCGAGTTTTCGGAAGAACCTTCTTCTTTCATTCTGTTTTTCTCTTCTTTTTCAATCAGTAAAACCTTTAATTCTTTTTTCATCTTCTCTCTTTTTTCTTTCAACTCTTCCAGTTCCGTAGCCGCCAATTCGGCCAATTCGCCCTCACCTTGAGCCAGCTCCTTGTTTTCGGAGATTCTTTTTTTGGTTTCGAGATACTGATTAATCTTTTTCATCAAAGGCTCCAATTCACTTCTTTTTTTGGACAATTCTCCGAATTTTTGAGAATCGTTTATTTCATCCGGCCGCTTCAACTTTTCGGTAATCTCTTCGTATTCATTTTTTATCTCTTCTAATTTTGACATAAAATTTAATCCTTAATCTATAACTCTTTGGATAGGTCGAACCTATTTTT
>CAZNIM010000009.1:0-2789 GCA_964573145.1 uncultured Candidatus Saccharibacteria bacterium | reverse complement strand
TCGAACCTATTTTTAACTTATCGGGTGGGGGAACCTATCCAATTTTAATCTGATATTTAAATTTATAACTTGGCATATATCTTTTTAACGCTTCAATTGTATAAAGAAAAAGCCCTTACTATGAAAAGAAAGGGCTTTTAATTTCTACAGCTATTTTTTAGCTTCGTCTTTTTTGCTCTTTGATTTTTCCTCTTTCTCTTTCTTCTCTTCCTCTTTATCATTATTCTTATCGCTCTCTTTCTCTTTCTTCTTCTTTTTCGCTTCTCTTTTCTTCTTTTCCTCTTTTTCTTTCTCCGCTTTCTCCATCTTCTTTTTAAACTTTTCGACTCTTCCCATCTTGTCAACGATCTTCTCTTTTCCGGTATAAAAAGGATGACAATTGGAGCAAATTTCAACCTCCAAGTCGTCTTTTGTCGATTCCACATCGAACTTTTTACCGCAAGCGCATTCAATTTTTGTTTTTACCGTTTCCGGATGCTTATTTTTCATAATTTTTTACCTTTAAATGTTGAAGCTGGGACTATTTTACCAGAAAAAAGCTGAATAATCAAGAGGTTTTGACTTTTTCAAGTGATTACTTGATTTTTTACCAAGTAGTGTTATATTACAAAAGTGTCGTTTTTTATATTTTGGATATCTAAAAGAAAACATTTATGAGTAAAAAAGAAGAAAAAGAGAAAAAGAAAGAAGAAAAGAAAGAAGAAAAGAAAGAGGAGAAGAAAGAGGAGAAGAGCGGTGACGAAAAAAAGAAAGAAGCCAAGAAAAAGAAAGAGATTAAGATAAAGATAGATCCGGATGAGCTGGGAAAACACGGACTTCATTTCGGGCATTCCTCTTCAAAAAGACACCCGAACATGGATCCTTATATTGACGGGGTCAAGGGTGCGGTTCATATATTCGACCTGATAAAGACTGCCGAAAAGCTGGAACAAGCTTTGAAATTCTTGGGAGAGTCCAAAAACGAAGGCAAGGATATTATGATTGTGGGGACAAAACCGCAAACCGAAACCGAAGTAAAAAAGCTTGCTAAGAAGCATAAGATTCCTTATATAACTTATCGCTGGATCGGTGGCTTTATGACCAATTTCAGTGAGATAAAAAAGAGGATAGATCATCTGAACGATCTTTTAAAAAAGAGAGAGAAGGGTGAGTTCGATAAATATACCAAGATGGAGCAGTTGGAGATTGATAGAGAGATAGAAGCTTTGGAGAAAAAATTCGGAGGAGTTAAAGAGATGACTTCGTTGCCGGATATCCTGTTTGCTCTTAATGCCGACAAGGATGAGTTGGCTCTGGAGGAGGCGAGGCAGAAAGACGTTAAGATAGTCGCCGTTTGCGACAGCAATACCGATCCGAGAAGTGTCGATTATCCGATTCCGGCCAATGATGACGCCGTTTCTTCAATCAAGTTCATTTTGAATAAATTGGACGAAGTATTGAGTTAAAATTTTTAGTTTAATCGATCAAAAATATGGCCGATATAGAAAAAATAAAAGAACTTAGACAAGAGACCGCGGTTTCGATGATGAAGTGTAAAAAAGCTTTGGATGAAGCCGGTGGTGATTTGGAAGAGGCGAAAAAACTTTTGCGAGAGTGGGGTCAAAAACTGGCCAATAAGAGATCGGATAAGGAAGTCGGAGAGGGACTGGTCGCCAGCTACATACATTCCGACAATAAGACCGGTGTTCTTTTGGACATAAGGTGTGAAACCGATTTTGTGGCCAAAGGGGATGATTTTAAAAAGTTGGCTCATGAGATCTGCTTACAGATAGTAGCCACCGATCCGGACTACATATCCGAAGACGATGTCCCGGAAGAAGTTTTGGAAAGTGAAAAAGAGATAATTTTGAATCAGATGGAAGAAAGTGGAGATGCCGATAAGCCGGAAAAGGTAAAAGAGCAGATAGTAAAAGGGAAGCTGAAGAAGTTTATGGAAAGAAATGTTCTTCTGAATCAAGCTTGGGTCAAAGATGACAGTATGACGATTGAGGATTTGGTAAATGAATATTTAGCCAAAATAGGGGAAAGTATCGAGATAAAAAGATTTACTCGGTATCAAATATAAAGAACAGCCAGCTTAGCTCAGTGGCCAGAGCAGCTCTCTTGTAAAGAGCGGGTCGTCGGTTCGAATCCGACAGCTGGCTCATAAAAAACATTGAAATGAGATGCCCGGCGCGGGCCTTAGGTCAGTTGAAGAACTGATTTCGACAGTTTTATTTGACAAAAAAATCAGTATCGACTACAATAGGTAGTGCATTGGAAAGCACATTTAAAATTGAAGATCCACACGTTCATAAAAGAACATATTTTGGTTTTTTGGAGCTGTTTCGAAGTCTCTTTTTTGAGAGTTTGATCCTGGCTCAGGATGAACGCTAGCGGCGTGGATAAGGCATGCAAGTCAAGGGACTCTTCGGGTGCTTGCACCCGAAGCAGGACCGGCGAACGGGTTAGTAACACGTGGGTAACATACCGTCAAGACGAGGACAGTCCGGAGAAATCCGGGTTAATACTCGATAGACTCTTTTATTTGAAATAATTTAAGAGTAAAGGAAATCCTTACGGAGGACCACTTGATGATTGGCCCGCGTCCTATCAGCTTGTTGGTGAGGTAATGGCTCACCAAGGCTATGACGGGTAGGCGGAGTAAGAGCTTGACCGCCAACAATGGCACTGAGACACGGGCCATACTCCTACGGGGGGCTGCAGTCGAGAATCATAGACAATGGGGGAAACCCTGATCTTGCGACGCCGCGTGTCCGATGAAGCCCTACGGGGTGTAAAGGACTTTT
>CAZNIM010000008.1:8124-24076 GCA_964573145.1 uncultured Candidatus Saccharibacteria bacterium | reverse complement strand
TTATGGACCTTCATATGGGAGTTTACTTCAACCCTGGAGCTTCCGGCGTTATAACCAATAACACATTTGATGAAATGAATCATGCTGCAATCGGTATTGATTCTGATGCCGGTGTAGATATTACTGATAACCACATCTCTAACGCAAGTGTAGGTTTGGAGATATTTGGAAATAATGTAACTTACAGCGGAAACACTTTTGATAACGTAGATACTGATATAGAAGAGTAAAGCTAATTTAGCTTTTAGTTTTCTTTTTACACGCATTTATGTGGTAGAAAGAAAGGCATAGGGACACACCCCTATGCCAAGTCAGTCGATATTTTTGGACTTACTTGGCGTGGGGGTAAAAAGCCCTGCAATAAATGAATAAAAAAACAGAAAAAATCCGCCAATTATTAGGGTGGACGGCTGCCACATTACTGGTTCTTCTAATTCTTCTTTTTATCGGAGCCGCCATACCCCAAGTTGGAAATTATAAGGTCATGACCGTTCTTACCGGATCAATGGAACCGGCTATAAAAACGGGTACCGTTTTAGTAATTACCCCAAAAGAAGATTACGGGATTGATGATATAGTTACTTTTAGCATCGATGGGTCGGTTCCAACCACCCACAGGATAGTTGAAAAGACGGTTGAAAACGGAAACATTTCTTACACCACCAAGGGTGATGCCAATCCGGCCCAAGACATGACCGAAGTAAGAAAAGAAGACGTTGTCGGCAAAGTCGCTTTCGGAATACCTTTTTTAGGATATGTGATAGAATTTGTAAAGACCCCGCCGGGATTTGCTCTCTTGGTCGGGATTCCCGCCTTGATAATTGTCGCCGATGAAGCAAAAAAAATTCATAATCAACTTAAGCAGTGAGAAATAAGTTTTCAAAACTGGCTATCGCACTTGTCTTGACTCTTGTCCTGATTCCTCAGGGGTCGGTTTTGTCTGTGTTTCAAACCTCTTCAAAAGTTGCCGGCAGTTCACTTTCTACCGCCACTTTCGATTTTCAAGTTGATTATGAGCTTCAAAAAGAAGACTCTCAGACCTATAAAAAAGAATTGAATATAGAAAATGTTGGAACCATCGATGCCCGATACAGGGTAAAGGTGGATAATTTGGACGAGAAGGGTTGTCAGGGAATAACTTTTTCGATTAATTCTGATGATTTCGACCTATTTGAAGAAGTTATATATGAAGATTTCTTGGATAAATCCAATGAAAAAAGCTTAACCTTAAAGATAAAAGGTGATGAAAGTAATCAGACATGTTCTTTCAGCTTAAAAATAGAAGGAGCTCAAAAAGGACTATATTATAATGAGGGCTTTACTTACTCTAAAGAAATTGAAGTCGAGCTTAATTTTGAAAAAGAACTATCGCAAGTGGTAATAAATGAAGTTTATTATCAATTGACGGGTGATGAGAGTCCCGGAAATTCTCCCGATGCGACTGATCGCTGGATAGAAATTTATAACCCGTCGGATAAAACGGTTGATCTTTCCGGTTGGAAATTTAAAAACAATTCAATCGAAAGAACTTTAAAAGGCAATGTTGAGATAGAGCCTTATCAGTTTCTAATCTTTTCTCATAATAGTAGCTTGTGCAGTCCTCAAGCCTGGGATTGTGATAATCAAATTCACCATAATTTAGGAGAAAAACCGAGCGATGACTGGCTTTCGGGTGGTGATTTACATCTAAAAGACGGCAATCAAAATATAATTGACAATGTTTATTTGAAAGATAGTGTAGATGCCGAAAAAAGCTACGCCCGAATTCCCGACGGAGAAGACGACTGGCAAGAAAGCTGCCCGACTCCGGGTGAGAAAAATAAAGAAGATAATTGTCAGAACTTAAATCAGCAAATTCAAACGGAAAGCTCACCGCAAGAGATTCAAACCGATAATATCGAAGAAGATAAAGTTGATGAGAAAGAAGACTTGAAAGACGATAGCGACAAAGATGATCATCAAGACGACCCAAGTAAGGAAGAGGAAAATAAAGAAGAAGAGAAAAAAGAAAATGAAGAAAAAGTTGACTTACAAGAGTTTTCCAGATCAATATCTCAAACTGAAGAAGAGTCGAAAGAAACAGGTAGCAAGGAAGACCCTCAATCGGTTGAGGCCGTAGATCTAAAAGAAGAAGAGCCGGAAGAATTAAAAGATAAAGAAAAAGAAGCGGAAGAAACCGAAAAAAGAGAAGCGGTCAACATAAAAGAAACCGAAGAAGAAACTGAAGGAGAAAAATTAAACGACGATCAAAATGAATAAAGCGATAAAAATATTACTTACCCTTACCTTAATATTAATAATATTACCACTTGGATTTGCTCACGGTAAAGTTTTAGAATTTGATAATATCGCCGCCGGAATAGAGGTTGAAGGACTTCCCTTTAGTGAAGTCGGCTGGTATCCCGGATTGGAAACTGAAAAAGCCTCTTTTACGATTAAAAATAATGAAGATTATGACCTTAACCTCTTTTTCGGCGCCCGCCTTGACTCTGAAGATCCTAAATTAGCCGAAGTTTTAATATTGAGTGTAGCTGAAAAAGAAGTAAAGCTGATCGATCTTTTTGACGGCCCCGTAGATTTGGGCTCGGTTTCCGACTCGGCTTCTTTTGATCTTTCCATACACCTTTCCGACGAGGCCGACCATTATTATCAAGATAAGTCCATCGAATTTACTTTTCTCTTCGGAGTGGAAGACGGGGATGAGTCCCGGGACACACAAACCGGATCAACACGGTCTTTGGTTTCGATTTCTCTCGCCGGAGATTTTGAAGAAATCGATTATGAAGAGATATATTTTGAACACTTTTTTAGCCCGGAAGAAGAACCGGAAGAGTGTCCGACATTCTTGAATGAATTTATCCGCTTCGGAGATGATAATAATCCTCAAGAAGTCAGAAAGCTGCAATCTTTTTTAAACGTAGTAATGGATGCCGACTTACCCGTCGACGGAATCTATGACCTGCAAACAATGGAAGCGGTCAATGCTTTTCAAGTCAGATATAAAGAAGAGATACTTCGTCCTTGGGTTGAAGAGGGGATTCATGACGATGAAGAGATGCCGACTGGCTACGTCTTTTTGACTACCAGAAGATGGATAAATATGATGATGTGTCCGGAAGATTATTTGGCGATGCCCAATTTGTCGATTTATGCTCAAGAAACTTTGCAAGAAGTCGTTGATGAAATCGAATTCGATATCGGAGAAATAGAATGGGAGGTTGAAAGAGTTGAAGAACCTGAAGAAATTGAAGATGTCGAAGCTCCGGAAGATGATCAAGTGGAGCTTACCGATCCCGACCCCTTTCAACAACTCGCCGCCGCGGTCGGGGGTATTGAAATTGAAGAAAGAGCCTTTCTACTTCTCGCTCTAATTATAATTTCTTTAATCGCTATAATCTTTTACTTAAAAAGAAATTAAGCGGTGTCGGCAAAATTAAAAAAAGAGCCGCTCTCTCTGCTGGTTTTTTTCACGGCGCTCGCTTTTATTTTCGGCATTTTGATTCCCCCTGTGAGGGGTTTTTATCTTATAGCGGTATTTCTGATATTTCTACTTACAACCGGCAAGAAGGGACCTCTTCTTTTCTGTTTTTTTCTTTTGGGTTCTTTTTATCAACAGGCGGCAACTCCTCAGTTTCAACTTCCGGACTATCAAGAAGAGATAACCGTGTCCGGTAAAGTTGTAGAAGAAGATAGAAACGTGGTTGCCGTCGATGATTTAAGTGAAAAAATAATAATATACGATGATTCCATCGACCTGAATTACGGAATGAGAGTAACGGTTACCGGTCAGCCGGTCGCTCCCTCGCCCGAATTCAAAGATTATTTTCACAAAGACTTGATAAGCGTCTCTTTCTTTTCTCCTCAACTCGAAATCACTGAAAAACCGACCGGAATAATGTCGGCCGTCTATTCTTTCAGAAGAAGAGCTTCCGCAAAGATGGAAGAAGGACTCCCTTTTCCCGAATCGGAAATTCTCAAAGCGGTTCTTTTGGGGGATAGAAGCAAGATACCCGACAGCCTTCAAGAAAAGTTCTCCGCAGTCGGAGTGGCTCATCTTTTGGCCGTTTCCGGAACTCATATTGTTATTATCTCGGCGATAATCTTTTCTCTGCTAACTGTTTTGAAAGTAAAGTATAAATATCTTTTAACCGTTTTATCCTTGACCGCTTTTGTTCTTTTGGTCGGAGCCACTCCGTCGGCGGTCAGAGCGGCGATTATGGGATCTTTAATCTTCATATCCGACTTTACCGAAAGAAAATCCGGCTTCAGGATTCTGATTTACACCGCTTTAATCATGCTTCTTTTCAACCCTCGTCTTGTGGCCGATATCGGTTTTCAACTTTCTTTTTCCGCCACCGGAGGAATTCTTCTCTTTTCCAAAAAGATGACCCGACTAATAGATAAAAATAATTTTATCGTCGACCTTTTGGCGATTACTCTTTCCGCTCAAATTTTTACTCTTCCTTTAATCTTTATTTATTTTGAAAATATTCCTTTTTTGGCTCCGATTTCCAATATATTTTTAGCCCCGCTTCTACCTTTGATGATGAGTATCGGTATCGTCTCTGCCGCTCTATCTTTCTTATTTCCTCCGACCGTTGCTTTTTTACCGGTTTTCTTCATAATCAGGGTGGTTTTAATTTTCGTTCGTATGTTTTATACTATCTATCCTTTGTGATAAAATTAATATATGAAAACTTTTAAGAAAGTGAAAAGAAGCTTCAAGGACGCTTTTCGAGGACTTAAGGCCGCTACGATTGAAACCAACTTCAGAATGATGATTCTTATCGGGCTGATAGCTTCTTTTTTAGCTCTCTATTTTCCGCTTTCTACTGTTGAAAGGGCGATAATCGTCTTTTTAATCGGTGTAGTTTTAGCTATTGAACTCTTAAATTCGCAAGTGGAAAGAATTTTGGACTTGATAGTTCCCGTCTATGATCGCAAAGCGGGAGAAATTAAAGACATCTCCGCCGCCGCCGTAATGGTTGTTGCACTGACCGCCGCCTTGATCGGAGCGATAATACTTTTACCACACATAATCAAAACACTACCAATATGAACATAAAAAAAAGAACCTTATTGCTTTTGATA
The DNA here is from genome assembly GCA_964573145.1 of uncultured Candidatus Saccharibacteria bacterium. Taxonomy (GTDB): domain Bacteria; phylum Patescibacteriota; class Minisyncoccia; order Minisyncoccales; family PWPS01; genus PWPS01. Next base: position 18,985 of record CAZNIM010000008.1, on the reverse strand, counting down.
GCCGGAATTCTTATCGGAGGATTTTTCGGTTTGGCTGCAAATTACCCGACAAGTGAAGAAGTTGATCCTTCCGAAAGCGACTATTACCAACCGGAAATAACCCACGAAGAGGTCGTTATCGATACCGCCGAAACGGCGGTAAAAGCGGTCGTCGCCATAGAAAGAGACGGAGAATCGGGAGGTGGATCGGGATTTTTCATCACCTCCGACGGCTATATTCTTACCAACCGCCACGTTCTTACCGATGAAGACAGCGGCTATACCGTAACCACTCACGACGGAATAAGTTACGAGGCCGAAGTCGTCTCTCGTGATTTGAACTTGGACATCGCCTTTTTACACATCGAAGGTGAAGATTTTGACACCTTGCCACTTGGAGATTCGGAAGAGCTTCGCCTGGGACAAACGGCGATGGCCATCGGATACAGCTTGGGAGAACTCAGAAATTCGGTTTCGGTCGGAGTCGTTTCCGGTCTGGTTAGAGATATCTATGCTCGAGAAGGATTCAGAGTTGAAAGATTGGAAGGAATGATTCAGACCGATGCGGCAATCAACCTTGGAAATTCGGGCGGTCCGCTTCTTAACCTCAAAGGAGAAGTAATCGGAATAAATACCGCCACCGATGTCTTTGCCGACAATATCGGTTTTGCCATCCCGGTAAATCAAGTTAAGCGTAGTGTCGATTCAGTTATCGAACACGGCAGAATAATGGTTCCTTTCTTGGGAATAAGATACATGATGATTACTGATTCCGAACTGGTCGAAGGAGCGATAATTAGCAGTGAAGATCCGCGAATTCCGCCGGTTGAAGAGGGGTCTCCCGCAGAGGAAGCCGGATTTCAAGAAGGGGATATAATTACCGCCTTTGACGACAATCCGATAAATATGGAAAATCCGCTCTGGGAAGTGATAATGGAATACATGCCCGGAGACACGGTAGAAATTGAGTTTTACCGAGATGATGAACTGATGACCGTTGAGGTGGAATTAGCAGAGCGACCCTCCGATTGATAATTTTCCGTAAATATGATACTATTAACGGACAGAAATTAAGATAACAGCAATACTTAAAATATGAACATGCCACAAATGCCCGGTGCCAATTTCACGCACAAGGCACAACAAGCGATACTTTTCTCGCAAAAGATTGCCGGAGAGAAAAGAAAGAACAAAATATCTCCGTTGCATCTGCTTTACTCACTTCTTTCTCAGCAAGACAGTACCGTCAGCACGCTTCTTGAAACCAAAGGAGTCGACACCGACAAGTTGAAAAGCAGAGTTGATAAAGAGATGGAAAAGGGACGGGATATAATTTCTCCGGTTGAAGACACTCCCGGCAGGGGGCAGTTTTTCCTTTCTCAAGGAATGGCCGCCGTCTTGAAAGAGGCCGGTGACGAAGCCAAGGATATGGGCGACAGATATATTTCGGTTGAACATCTCTTTTTGGCCCTTTTACAGGTTGATTCCACTGCTCGTGATCTGGTTGAAAGTGCTCAATTTTTACCACCCGGAAAAGGAGGTCCCGAAAAAGAAGAAGATCTCGACTACGACTCACTCAAAGAAGCGCTTGATGATATAAGGGGAGGTGAAAAGATAACCGACCCGCAACCGGAATCAAAGATAAAGACGATAGAAAGATACACCATCAACTTGACTGAAATGGCCGAAAAGGGAGAGATAGATCCGGTTATCGGTAGAGACAAAGAAACCAGAAGACTGATGCAGGTTTTGTCCAGAAGAACCAAAAACAATCCCGTTTTGATCGGAGAAGCCGGAGTCGGAAAGACCGCCATAGTTGAAGGATTGGCTCAAAAGATAGCTAAAAAGCAGGTTCCCGAATCACTTAAAAAGAAAGAAGTGATCTCTTTGGATTTGGGATCTTTGGTTGCCGGAACTCGCTACAGGGGAGAGTTTGAAAACAGAATGAAGGCCTTGATGAAAGAGGTGAAAAGAAACAAGGATAAATACATCCTATTTATAGATGAGTTGCACACCTTGGTCGGAGCGGGTGCCGCCGAAGGATCGATTGATGCTTCCAACCTGCTCAAGCCCGATTTGGCTCGTGGAAAGTTGAGAGCGATCGGAGCCACCACTCAAAAAGAATATCAAAAATATATAGAAAAAGATTCCGCTTTGGAGAGAAGATTCCAACCGATTTATGTTGATGAACCGACCGAAGAGGATACCGTCTTTATTCTCAGAGGAATAAAAGAAAAGTACGAACTTCATCACGGAGTAAAAATTGACGACTCCGCCTTGAAAGCGGCCGCCGAACTGGCTAACAAACACATAAATGACCGGCACTTGCCCGACAAGGCCATCGACTTGATGGACGAGGCGATGAGTTCGCTTCGCCTGGAAGTTGAATCGCAACCCAAAAAATTGGAAGATTTGAAAAAACAGATTCAAAACTTGGAAATAGAAAAAGAGGCGATAAAGGATGAAAAGAAAGAAAAGCGCAAAAAAGCGATTGAAAGAGAGCTCGCCGATCTTAAAGAAAAAGCCAAAGACCTTTCCGCTCGCTGGAAAACCGAAAGAGAGACGATCGGTAAGATAAAAAAGATAAAAGAAAAAATAGACAAGCTTGAATACGAAGCCGAAAAAGCCGGCCAAGAAGCCGACTTGGAGAGAGTCGCCAAAATAAAGTACGGCGAGATCCCTAATCTTCAGAAAAAGCTGAAGACCGAAGAGAAAAAGCTGGCCAATATTCAAAAAGAACGGCCGATACTTAAAGAAACCGTTTCCGAAGAAGATATTGCCGAAGTCATTTCTCGCTGGACCGGCATTCCGGCCAACAAGCTTTTAGAAGAAGAGATTAAGAAGTTGAAAAGAATGGAGAAGATTATTTCCAAAAGAGTTATCGGCCAGGATTCGGCTATCGATGCCATATCCAACGCGATAAGAAGATCCAGAGCCGGAGTCGCCGAAGAAGGAAAACCACTCGGATCATTCCTCTTTTTGGGACCGACCGGAGTCGGAAAGACCGAAACCGCCAGAGCTTTGGCTGAATTTTTGTTCGATGACGAAGAATCGATGATCAGGCTCGATATGTCCGAATATATGGAAAAGCACTCCGTTTCCAAGATGATCGGAGCTCCTCCCGGATATGTCGGACACGAAGAAGCCGGACAACTTACTGAACAAATAAGAAGAAAACCTTATAGCGTAGTTTTGATTGATGAAATTGAAAAAGCTCACCCCGAAGTCTTCAACATTCTTTTACAAGTATTTGAAGACGGAAGACTTACCGACACGAAGGGAAGAAGCGTTTCCTTCAAAAACGCGATTATCATTATGACTTCAAATGTCGGGTCCGACTACATTACCGAAATGTCCGGACTGGGTTTTTCAACCAAAGAAAAGGATGAGTTGCAAAGAGATTTGGTGAAAGAAAATGTCATGGAGCAGCTTAAAAAACAATTCAGACCCGAATTTCTGAACAGAATAGATGAGATTGTAATCTTTAACCATCTCGGAATGAGTCAGGTTAAAGAAATCGTCGGCCTGGAGCTCGATAAGGTATCAAAAAGAGTTATGAGAAATAACGGAGTCAAGATTGAATTTAAAAGCTCGGTCAGAAATCATCTTGCCGAAAAGGGCTTTGACAAAGATATGGGAGCCAGACCGTTGAAGAGAGTAATTCAGAAAGACGTATTGAACCCCTTGGCCGTTATGCTTATATCCGGAAATCTCGTTCCCGGTGAAAAGATAACCGTTAGAATAAGAGATGGTGAAATAGATTTTCTGACTCCCGACCGAATCAGAAGCAAGAAAGAGGCGACTGTCGGAAAATAAAATTGATTTTAAAAATGAAAAAGGCCCTTCGGGGTCTTTTTTAATTGATTTTCACCTTCTTTTATGTAAAAATTACTGAAAGAAATAAACTATTAAAGATGACTGACTTTAAAGAAAAAATCGACGAACTAATGAAGAAAGAGGGTCAGATAAGAGGTGAGCTGATTTTAAGTCACTTTGAATTTGTTGAAAGAAAAGAAGGAAAAGAAGGACTGAAACGACTTCTTGAAGTTTACAAGGATCTCGGTCACCCGATAGACCCTGAAGAAATTTCTCCGATGGGATGGGTCAAGGTTTCTTACGGAACCGCCGTCGGTATCCTGGTTAAAGAGATCTTCGATTGGACCGATGAAGATATAATCAAGATGGGTGAGTTTACCCCCAAAACTTTAACCGTTAACAAATTTTTTATGCGCCACCTGATATCGATGGATACTCTTTTTAAAAAGGCGGAAAATTATTGGGAAAGAACTTGTCGGGTCGGAAATCTTGAATTTACTGAAAAAGAAGAAAATATGGTTAAGTTGAAGTTAACAGGTTATAATTATCATCCGGTTGATTGCTTATTTCTAACCGGTTATTTCAAAACCGTCGCCGATTTATGCACCAAAGGTCAAGTCAAGGTTGAAGAAGTTAAGTGTATTCACAACGGCGATTCATCACATGAGTTCGTTATAAAATGGTAAATATGAAAAAAAAGATTATAATCGCCGCAATAGCCGTTCTTCTCGTCGGCTTCTTTTTAATAAGAAGGGGTGATGAAAATGATATAAATTTAATTACCGCCGAAAGTAGAGAGCTCGTAGAAGAAGTCTTTGAAACCGGAGCGGTAAAATCGGGAAGTAGAATTAACCTTTCTTTTCAGTCCGGAGGAACCCTCAATCGACTTCCGGTTGCGGAAGGAGATTATGTAGAAGATGGCCACTTACTCGCTTCACTCGATAGGGCTGATTTTCAAAATAGAGTAGTTCAGGCTCAAAAAGCGGTAGAAATGAGAGAGTCCGACTTACTTTCGGCCACTTCCGGAAGCAGATCCGAGGAGATTTCGAATCTTGAAAACAGATTGGCCGAAGCGGAAGAGTCTTTGGAAGTTGCTCGCAGAGCTTATGATAGAGCCGTTGATTCAAGCGATACCGGATTGTCCAACATATACTCTCAAGCTCCTTCTTTGATAAACGACTCTTATCTTCTCTCCAAAGAGCTGAAAGATTCTTATAAATTACTGAGAAGTAAATACTTTTCCGGATTTTATCTTTCCGACACTTATCGGGCTCGAGATATGGTAAGAAGAATAGAAAGAAGTTATGAAGATCTTCGTGATGTCTCCAGTCGAGTGACCGTTGATTCCGAAAGAGAGGAAATCGATACCGCTTTAAGTCAAGCCAAAAGCAGCTTTTTAACCATTGAGCGATCAATAGAAACGATTATTGAAATATCGGAAACCGACTTTTACGAGAGAAGATTTTCCTCCGAAGACAGCGCCTTTCTTTGGGAAACCAAGAAAAAGGCTTCCGAAATGCTTTCGGGGATAACCAAAATAATCGGTGAAATAGAATCGATTCGCCAAGGAGGTGACGCGGAAGTTATATCCGCGGAAAGCAATCTCAAGGCCGCCGAATCTCGAAAAAAAGAGATAGAAGACAACTTAAGACTGATGCGCCTCGGAGCTCGAGACTTTCAAGTTTCCGCCGCCGAAGCCGCTCTGGAAACGGCCAAGCAAGACCTTGAAATGGCCGTTCGCCAACTCTCTCGAACTGATTTGACCGCCCCGGTCTCCGGAATAGTATCTGATATTCATCTTCAAGAAGGAGAAGAAGCCGCCCCGAATTCACCGGTGGTAACGATTCTTTCCGATGGACGATTTTATGTTGAAGTTGATATATACGAGGGAGACATTCCTTCGGTAAACATAGGCGACCCGGTGATAGTGGAATTCGTCGCATTTCCCGGAGAATTCACGGGTGAAGTTACTCATATAAATGAAAGTGGACGAGTGATAGACGGAATTGTCTCTTTCAGGACCGAGATAAGCATCGAATCTCCTCCCGAAAGATTAATGAACGAGATGACCGCCGACGTTACTATTCAAACGGAAAGAAAAGAATCTCTTTCTTTGCCGCGAGAAGCGGTTCGTCGAGACGGAGCCAGAAGGTATGTAGTTTTGTTTTCCGACGGAGAAAAAATTGAAACCGACGTGGAAGTCGGAATAACCGACTCTTATGGAAATATTGAAATCGTCTCCGGAATTTCCGAAGGCGACCGCGTAGTAATCGACTAAGCCCCAATCCCTCCACCCCCACCCCCATTTTCACGCCCCTGGGGCGTTAAAATAGGGGTGAATTAGTATAAAAATCGAAAACAATCAAAGATCAATGCCTTCAAAGCCACAAATAAAACTTGATAAAGTTAAAAAAACTTACCGAATCGGCAAGATCGATTTACATGTCCTAAAAGGAATAGATCTTGAAATTGAGGCCGGAGAATTTATCGTTCTTTTGGGTCCCAGTGGATCGGGTAAGTCGACTTTGCTTAACGTGATGAGTTGTCTTGACGTACCTACCGAAGGTCATGTTTTTTTGGATGGTCAAGACGTTTCGCTTCTTGATGAAGATCAGCTTGCTGAAGTGAGAGGTAAGAAAATCGGTTTCGTTTTTCAGCAATTTAACCTCTTGCATCATCTTACCGCCCTGGAAAACGTAACTTTACCGGCCGTTTTTCAAGGTCAAAGTGAGGTTCAGAGAAAAAAGAGAGCCGCCGATCTTTTAAAATCGGTTGGTCTTGAAGGACGAATGACTCACACCCCTTCCGAGCTTTCCGGTGGAGAAAAGCAAAGAGTGGCAATCGCCAGAAGCTTGATAAATGATCCGGAAATAATAGTTGCCGACGAACCGACCGGAGAAGTTGATACCGATACCGGTAAAAAAATAATGAACATCTTAACCGATCTTCATGAAGAAGGTCGAACCATAATAATCGTTACTCACGACCTTGAGCTTGTCGATTACGCCCAAAGAGTAATAAAGATAAGAGACGGAGTTTTGGAAGAAAATTGATTAACTTTTCCGATGATTAAAGAATATTTTAAAATAGCGGTTAGAAATATAAAAAAAAGAGCCTTGCGGAGTTGGCTCACGATTTTGGGTATCGTTATCGGTGCCTTTTTGGTCGTTTCCTTGATCTCACTTTCCGAAGGATTAAACAAAGCGGTAATGGGAGAGCTTCAAGCCGTCGGAACCAATATAGTTATGGTTGTTCCCGGAGAGGGTTTTGATATGACCGCCATGTTCGGTGGTCTTCAACTTAAAAATCAAGAGATGGATGCAATCAGACGAGCTCGAGGAGTTGAAGTTGCTCTGGAGATGCCCTGGAAGATTGAAAATGTCCGTTGGAGACAAGAATCGGAATCGGTTCTTCTCTGGGCCCTCGATCTACAAACCGGAACCGACGTAGCCAGGGTGGATATGGGTTGGGATGTTCGTGAAGGAAGCTTCGCCAGGCCGGGTAGAAGAGAGGTGATGGTCGGTAATCTGGTTCCGCGAAACATCTTTCCGGGAATTAAGCCGGGTGACGAAATTACCGTTTCCGGTAGAAAGTTTACCGTTTCCGGTATTTTGAGATCTTTGGGAAATAGAGAAGACGACAGTTCAATTATTTTTGACCTCTCCGACTACAGAGCGGTAACCGGAACGGTTGAAGGAACTCCAGTTGGAATAGTCAGAATTGAGGACGGCTATGATATTGATTTGGCCATTTCGAACATCGAAAGATCTCTTGAAGAGGTGATGGTCAGAAGAAGGGGAGAAGACTCTCCATCTTTTACTGTTTTATCAAGTGAAGCGATGATTGAGATGGTTGAAAATATCTTGGGAGTTATTCAGGCCGGAATAATAGCTTTTGCCAGTATCGCCATATTGGTCGGAGCAATCGGAATAATGAACACCATGTTTACCTCCGTAAGAGAAAGAACCAAAGAGATCGGAGTTTTGAAAGCGGTCGGAGCAAAAAGAAAACATATCAGTGCTCTCTTTTTGATAGAATCGGGAATGATCGGTCTTTTCGGTGGGCTTATGGGAATAATTACCGGCTTGGGAGCCGCTCGTTTCGGTCAATTTATTCTTGACCAAAACCCGGATGTTTTGATTTCCATAGAAGCTCAAGCTCCTTTTTATCTAATATTTTATACTTTACTTTTTTCTTTTCTTTTGGGTTGCCTGTCCGGTCTTTTACCGGCCAGAAGAGCAGCTCGCCTGAACCCGGTCGATGCTTTAATGTACGAATAATTCGTTTATGGTTGACGATTATTTCAAAATAGCGCTCAGAAATCTAAAAAATAGAGCCCTTCGGAGTTGGCTGACCGTTTTAGGCGTCGTTTTAGGCGTCTTTTTAATTGTCTCTCTTTTAACTTTTTCCGAAGCGATCCCTCGAGCCGTTCAAGAAATGCTTCGTCAAATCGGGGGAGACGTCATAATGATTATGCCCGGAGAAGGGCTTGACCTTTCCACCTATATCGGATTCGCCAGTGGACTTGAGCTGGGAAACGAAGAGTTGGAAGCGGTAAGAAGAACTCGAGGAGTCGACATGGCTTTGGAGATGCCTTTTCAAGCTGAAAATGTCAGGTGGCGTGACAAAACCGAACCCGTTTTGGTTTGGGGGCTCGATTTTGAAACCGGACTGGATATGATTCGTCACGATATGGGTTGGCGAATTGCCGAAGGAGATTATCCTCGACCGGGTAGAAGAGAGGTTATCTTGGGGCGCCTTATTCCTCGTAACTTTTTTCCCGGTATTAAACCCGGCGATGAAATCACCGTCTCCGGGAGAAGATTTACCGTTTCCGGAATTATGCAGTCGCTCGGTCACAGAGAAAATGACAGCACCATAATATTTGAAATTGGCGATTATAGAAGCGTTACCGGTACCAGAGAAGGCACTCCGGTAATCATGGCTCGAGTCGAGCAGGGCTATGACCTCGATACGGTTATCGCCAATATAGAAAGATCTTTGGAAGACACGGTTGCCAGAAGAAGAGGAGAAGACTCTCCGTCTTTCACCGTTTTGTCGAGTGATGCGATGCTTGATTTGGTCGATACCGTTCTCGGTGCGATTCAAGCGGTTATAATCGCTCTTTCCTTGGTTGCCGTTTCCGTCGGTTCGATCGGCATAATGAACACCACTTACACTTCCGTAAATCAAAGAATAAAAGAGATCGGAGTTTTAAAAGCGGTCGGAGCCAAAAGAAGAGATATCTTGAGAATGTTTATGATCGAATCGGGAATGATCGGTCTTGTCGGAGGATTGATAGGTTATCTGCTCGGCGTCTCCGCAGCTTATTTTACCGCTTACCTGGTAAATCAAAATCCGGATGTCATTGTTGAAGTTCAGGTTCAATATTCTCCATCCTTAGCTCTTTTTGCAATTATCGGCTCTTTTCTTTTGGGTTGTCTTTCCGGATACTTTCCGGCAAAAAAAGCCGCCGACCTCAATCCGGTTGACGCTTTGAGCTACAATTAATATTCTAACACCTTCAAGGTGTAATTAAAGGCTAATCGATCAGCCTTTTTATATTTTTTATATCTTTCAAATATCCGGAGCGGTCGTTTGTAAATCTTCTGTATTCGAGCGGTTTCATCTTTACCGCTTTTGATCCCGGAGATATCCGATTCGGGCAAGCTTTCGGCTTAACGTATTCTTTATAAGAAGAATGCTTCCACTCGATCGGGATTTCGGTCAGACCCAAATCGACCGGTATCCGGTGCAAATATCGAGTTTCACTTTTTACGTTTTTCACTAAAACACTTTTATACCTCCCTTCCCAGAGAGATCCTTTTCGATTATGATCTATATTGAATTTGCGAGTGTAAGAATTGGAAAGCAGACTGACAAAATCCGAAATGCCTCCTTCGACCGACTCTTTTAAAATTAACTCGAAGCCGAAGGGGGTAAGCAAGTAGGCGATCACTTCAACTCTTTTTCCGGTGCTTCTTTCTTCCAAAAGATCGGCGGCTCCTCTTTTTTCTACCGCTTTCGATTCTGAAAATTGAGAAAACTTGGGTAGGTCGCCTCGGTAAGAAAAAAATCTGATTGCCTCTTTCATTATCTCGTACTCGTCGTCGGAGTAGAAGATTATCTTTCCGTCGATACTCTTTTTGGCTACTCGGTAAATTTTATTTTTCTTTTCCATCTTTTAATTTTTAAATTTTAATACCTTATTTTACACCTTTGAAGTGTAAAATCAACCCTTCTTTCATCCCATTTTAACGCCCCAGGGGCGTTAAAATAGGCTTATTCAAGGGTAATATTTTTGATTTTAGCTAACTCTCTTTGATATTCTTTTCTTGCCATCACGAACCCTTTATACTTTTCCGGTGAAGTATCAATTAAGTTTTTAAACTCACACATTGAATGGTTGTTGTCGGTTTGGATATATTCGTGATATGAAGAATACTTCCAATCCTTCGGATCTTCAATAAGCCGGGCTGTAACCGGATTTAAGTGTATGTATCGGGTCAAATGAAGCAGTTGCTCGTCTGAATTTACCGGTACATTTTTAAATTTATCTTCCCACAATCTTCCTCTTCGGTTGTTTTTGTTGTTAAAGTAATGGCTGTAAGAGTTGGAAGTTCTTCCAACAAAATCAGAGATCCCGTTATCCGTTAACTGCTTTAAAATTAAATGAAAATGAGTGGGCATGATGCAGTAGGCTATTATTTGAACTCTTTTATCCTTCTCTTCCACTCTTTCATATAATTCATTTTCAAAACCTTTGTTTTTAACTGATGAAGAGGAATTAAAATGTGAAAACTTCGGCAAATTACCACCTTCAAAAGAGAAAAATAGCAGCATTAATATCATGCGCTTATAATCATCATCTGAATTAAAAATTATATATTTAGCAATGCTTCTATTCAAAACGTGATGGATGTCGCCGGTTTTTAAAGGATGTTTTCTTTTCATATTTACATTATTTATTGTTTTTTTACTCCTATTTTAACGCCCCTGGGGCGTTAAAAAGGGGGGGTTAGTTCGGGTTTTCGGTGGTAAAAAGTTGGGCTTTGTCTATCCGTAA
>CAZNIM010000008.1:0-8024 GCA_964573145.1 uncultured Candidatus Saccharibacteria bacterium | reverse complement strand
GGGGGGGTTAGTTCGGGTTTTCGGTGGTAAAAAGTTGGGCTTTGTCTATCCGTAATGTGTTTTTTATATCCGCCCCTCCTTCTTCAATCGTTTTTATTGCCAGACCTCCTTTATCTCCCGGTGTGCTTGTAGTGGTGGCTTCGTGGCTTATCACTTTCCAATCGCTTTCACTTAATTCAATCTTATCCTTATAGTTGTGATGTCCGCTGGGATAAATTATTCCCAGTCTAATTTTACCCGTTCCTTTCACCTTTACACTTGCCCGGTAAGTTTGCTCGACATCCATTTTTTCGGGTAGTCTTTGCCTTAAAATTCTCTCACCGCCACCCTTTACTTTAACCGAATAATTGCCGGTTTTTGACTTGGAGCTTTTAACCCAGTTGGTTGAAAAAGAATGAGACCCTTCCCAGTGAACCGGTTTTTCATTATCCGAGCCCCACTTTTCGAACAGTTCATTTTTAAGTAAATTTTTGATTTCCTCTTCCTCTTCCTCCTCTTCCTCCTCATCACTTTCATCACACTCGTCCTCGTCATCCTCTCCTTCATCAGATTCTTCCTCCTCCTCTTCTTCTAATTGCTTTATACAAAAGCCGCTTTCAATTATATTTTCCACTCTTCCTTCTCCGATCCCGTCTACCGCTTTAAGTTCTTCGATAAAATCAATCGAGTTTTCAGTTAAAAATTCGACTACTTTTTTAGCCGTCACTTCTCCGATTCCGTCCACTTTTTTAAGTTGATCTTCGGAAGCCTCGTTTATATTTATTTGCTCTTTAAAGCGGCACTTATCTCTCTGCTTTTTAACTGAAATCAACTCTTCGTCGTGTCTTTTCGTCTCTTCCTCCAGTTTGTCTTCGGCCGTCCTTAAGCTTCCTCGCACCCGGTAATAGTCGTCTCGCAAAGCTGAAATCTTTTCTTCCAGTTCTTCAATTTTTAATGTTTTTTCTTCATCTTTATCATCATCATCTTCTTTTTCCTTCTCCTTTTCTTCTTTTTCACACTCATTTACGGTTGCCAGGCCCTGATTTTTAATGTTTTCTATCGTCACTTCTCCGATTCCACTCACCTCTAAAAGCTCATAAAGATCACAAAAGGGTCTGTTTTCTATTATTCTTTGAGCATAAACCGGTCCGATGCCGTCCAATCTTTCCAAATCTTCGGCCTCGGCTTTGTTTATATCCACCTCTTTTTTTACCCTTTCTTCTTCAATCTTTTCATCATCCTCGGCTTCATCCACCTCTTCGACCGGCTCTCGTTTATCATAATTTAAAGCCGCCTCCATTACTTTTTTTAACTGCTCTTCGGTCAACTTTACCTTACCTTCTTCTCCCTCATCATAAATTTCCTCCTCGGACTCCTCTTCTGTTTTATCCTCACCCTCATACTGTTCGTAATTTTTCACGAATTCGACTACTTTTTTAGCCGTCACTTCTCCGATCCCTTCAACTTTCAAAAGCTCTCTTTTTGTCGTTATCGGCATCGCTTCTTCTATTCTCAAAGACAAAACTTCTCCGATCCCGTCTATCTTTTTAAGCTCCTCAGCCTCTATTTCGTTTATTTCACTTATCAGCTCCACCTCCACCGGTTCCGCCTCCCGGTCGCTTTTTTCTATTGATTCCAGTTCGACTCGAGGGTAAGTCAGGTCGGCTTGTAATAAATGCTCCCCAATTAAAAAAACGGCTCCCGTAAGTAGGAGTCCGATTATGAAAAGATGCTTTTTACCGGTCATCTTTTTAAGAGTTGATTTTCTTGATTATAACACAACCTTTACTTTTTTTTAAAAAAGATTCTTGCTATTATGAAACCGAAAGGAGGTCTATTATGAAGAAGTTAGCTCTTTTTATCGTTATTTTTCTTATCTTTTCTACTTTGACGCCCGCAATGGAGGCTAAAGAAGCCAAAAATGAGGTGCAGTCACTATTTGATTTTAACCCCCAATACGAAAGCCTTTCCTTTTCAGTTGAAGGTAGCATCAGAATGCATGTCTTTTTACTCAATCCGACCTTTATTTTCAGCGGCCGAGGTGGCAGGGATGACAATTTTGAAGCGATGGCTCCCGAAGTTGAAGTGACCGAAGCCTATTTCAGAGTTTTGGTCGTTCCTCTCAGCATCGGCTCGGCGACCGATATCGCCGAAGAAATAATCGGCACGGTTGTCGGCGTTTCCGAACCGACCGAAGAGGTTTTAAGGGGCTATCAAACCGTTTTGAATGATGACGACCTCTATTTTATTTGGGAAAGAATAATTGAAGAAAAAAGTGATCGAGAAACAGTTGAGCTGATCGAAGAAGGAAAAGTTTCCGAACTGGCCGTAAAGAGGGGATTCTCTCAAGGTCGAATATACGGCGGAAAGATGACTTTTGAAGACGGATTAGCCGAAAGGGTTGTAGCTTATTCCGATGAGTGGTGGGTTGACCTCTCCGTTTATTGGAAGTCGATAGGCGATTACAACTTCATAAAGGAAGTTTCCGGAAACGGCTTTTACGAGCGACCGGTGACGGTTGAGATAAGCTTTTCCGACTATGAGCTAAAATATTAAAACACCTCCCAACGAGGTGTTCTTTTTTTGAATTTAAATTTAAACCTTTAATCCAAAAAGGGTTGAAAGCTTTCGTTTATGGAAACTACCGTTTCTCGGTAGCCGGCTATCTTTTTATCGCTAATCTTTACTTCCAACAGAAGCCCCCGCATCGTCTCTTCCGAAAAAGACTGGTCAAAAACGAAATTACCCAGTGAATAGGCGATTATTCCGTCTTTGTAGGTTTCCACCGGCTGGATTACGTGCGGATGATGACCGATAACCAGGTCGGCTCCGTTATCTATCGCCAACTCGGCTATTCTTCTTTGCTCCTCACTGGGTTCTTTTTGATATTCCACTCCAAAGTGAATTGAAACCACGGTAATGTCCGCCTCCTTAGCTTCTCTGAGACCTTCTAACATCTTCTCATCCGTATACCAGGCCACTCCGGGGGTATCTTCGGTAACCGCCCAACCGGGAGCTCCTAAGGCGGTGTAAGCCAGAAAGGCGACCGTTGTCTCTTCTTGTTTAATCATTATCGGTGAGTAGCTCGTTCCCACCGGAGTTATCCCCACCTCTTTCAGTCTATCTTCGGTATCGGTCAAGGCTTCTACCGTCCAGTCAAAAGAGTGATTGTTAGCTAACGACAAGACGTCGAAATCGGCTAAAATCAACCCCTCGATCATCTCCGGAGGGGCTCTAAAAGAATAAGGACCCCCTTGATCGAAGCCCTTATCCGAAATTACACTCTCCAAATTACCGAATAAAATATCCGGTTTTCTTAATCGCTCTTTAATTTTTCTAAAGGGAAAGCCGTAGTCGTTATTCAACCTGGTGTAGTGTAAGACGCCCCTGTCGAGCATAATATCCCCGACAAAAGCAAAAATAAGCTCGCCCTCTCCCGTTCAAATAATATCTTCCATCTCTTCCATGATCTCTTCCATCTCTTCTTCGCTGTAATCAAGCTCCATTATCCTGATCATTATCTCTTGTTGAGCTTGCATCTTTTGAATTCTTGCCTCCATAAGTTGCATCTCTCTTACGTAAATTACGTAGTTATAGGAGGTGAAAAGAACCACTACCGCTAAAACTAAGAGAATCAGAAGCGCCGATTTACCTTCAAATGTTTTGTTTTTTTCCATGACTTGATAAAATTTATCTTTTAATTTATAATATAACCGACCTGAGGATTAATAACCATAATCAATAAAAATCCCTATGAAAAAAGATATTATCGATCCGGGTTCGAACGGATTCAAAAGTGAGAAATTCCTTTCGATCGCTATCCTCGTTGTAATTATAATAGCTGTCGGCGGATTTGCAATAATCAGAGGCGACTCCGAATTCGACATGGCTCTCCTCAGGGGTGAAGTTTCCGTAGAGGAAGAAGCCGAAGGAGAAGAACTTGAAGAGGATGTTGATCAAGAATTTATACTGGACGAAGAAGAAGCGGACGAAGAAGTCGACGACGGAATAATCATAGTTGATGAAGATGAAAACGAAGACGAAGTCGACGAAGCTGAAGAAGTCGCTCCCGTTCGTCAGGAAGGACGAGTTTATCGAGTAAAAGCGCAATCCGGAGACGGACTTACTCATGTCGCACGCAGAGCTTTGGAAGGGCACTTACAAACCAACGGCGGAGGTGAAGACTTAACTGCCGAGCACAAGGTCTTCATTGAGGATTACGTTCAAAGAAGAATAGATCATCCGACCGGTTGGCTTGAATACGAAGAAGAGGTCAGTGTTTCCGAAGCACTTATCGACGAAGCGATAGAGGCCGCTTATCAGCTCAGTGACAGCCAACTTCAGAATCTCGCTCAGTATACTTTCTAATAGACTTCAGTTAATTAAACTTTGAATTTTTACCGACTCGTAAAAAAGCGGAGGGTGCTCGATTGCTTTAAAGGAAGGCCGGTTTCCCGGCTATCTTTTGCAGTTATTGCAAGTGTGTATATAATAAGTTGAAAGCGGCTCTACAATTCGCTTGTGAGCCGTAAACGTATATAATAATATAACTATGGATAAGCAATTTTTCGTGGAACTTACCAACGATCTTTACAGGCTCACGATCCTCTTTCCCAAAGAGGAGCCTATCCGTATCAAAACCAGAAGCTTGGCCGACGACATACTGACCGACATGATTACCATCCTTACCGGTGGTTCCGACGAGAAGGTGGAGGCCGCTCGCAATGCTCAAAGAAAGATTTCGATTCTGGAATCGATGCTCGAAATCGCCGAGGACCAAAAATGGATCAAAGAGGAAGAGTTTGAGGATGTCAAAAAACGTTACGTCTCGATTCGCAAAGAGCTCGAGCTTTTCAACAAGTCGGCCAAAAAGAAAAAAGATCCGGAAGAGGAGCCACTCCGCAAGGAGCGTCAATCTTCCGGCGGAAAGGTTACGTCTCTAAACGCCAGACAGAAAAAGATCTTGGAGCTTTTGGAAAACAGTGTTAAGCTTCAGGTGCAGGATGTTATCGACGAGTTGGACGAAGAGGTGACCAAAAGAACCGTTCGTCGAGATTTTAAAAAGTTGATGAAGCTCGATTTTGTCGAGAGGTTGGGAAAAGCCAATCTGACCTACTACAGAATCAAGCAATGATAGGACATAGTTAGGACATTTAGGTTAAAAAAGAGGTCCGATCAGTTATGCAAAAGAAGCAAAAATTTGGAAAACTATACGACAAATACGTAGATGAAATCTACAGATTTATTTTTTTGAAGGTTTCTCAACGTTCCGTCGCTCAGGATATAACTTCGGAGACTTTCCGTAAAGGGTGGCAGTCCTTCAAGAAAAATCCGAATATGGAAAACCCTCGAGCTTACCTTTACAAAATCGCTCGTAATCTGGTTATCGACCACTACAGAACCAGAAAAAGACACATCTCTCCCGACGATCTGGTCAACGAGCTCAAGGATGAGAGTGAAGACTTCGCCGAAAAGGCGGCCGAAACCAGAGAGATGGCCAAAGTTAAAAAAGCGATGGAGAATTTAAATGAAGATTATCAAGACATCATTATATATAAGTATTTGGAAGAGATGGAGAATTCGGAAATCGCGGAGATAATGGGAAAGTCCGAAGGATCCGTCCGAGTGACCGCCCACCGGGCGATAAACGCCCTCAAGGCGGAGCTCGAAAAGTCGAACCAAACCCTCTGAGAAAGAGGGTTTTTTATTAACCAATAAGACAAGTATGGACTTCAGTTTTTTTATCGCCGGCCTTTTCGGAGGACTTCTTCGAGGAGGCATGGGTCTTTTTAAATACACCACTTCTTATAAGGATATAGAGATAAGACCTTACTACTTTACCGGGATGGTTCTTCTTACCGGTATTGTCGGTTGGGTCAGTGCCTGGGTCGTAAGAGACGCCTTGGCAATCTTTATGGAAGTCGAGTACGTCCCTCTGTCCTTTGCTCTCGTTGCCGGTTATGCCGGAGGTGACTTGATTGAAAATCTTTTCAAGATCGCCGTCGGAGAACCGCAACTTTTCGAAATCGGAAGAAAAGTTAAAAAAATAAGCGAAGAAGTGGAAAAGGAGCTTTCCGAGTGACTTGACAAATATTTAATAATCATTTAAAGTACTTGCCGGAAAAGGAGGTGATTGATTGATGGAAAAAATCGTCAATCTAATGTCTCGGGATCTCTTCTTCAAGATTAAAGGTGGAAGAATAAGATTTCCGGGAAAAGAAGAAAGTGCTGAGCTTATCGAGGTCAGAGAGAAAGTTGATCAGTTTAACGGCATTCCGGTTAACAGAGTTACTGTCGAAGTTCGTAATTTACCCGATCCGCAAGATGATACCGCTTACATTGTTACTCCGTCCATAGCCAGACGTTACAAAGAAAGAAGGGATCTTTACGTTCCCGATGAGATAATTGTTGAAGATGAAGAGACCGTAGGATGTAAATCCTTAACTCAGCTTTAAAGTACGGCTCCGTCATAAAGGCGGGGCTTTTTCATTGACTTTTTTTTTGGATTAATTTAATTTTGTAATTAGGAAGGAGGGATTATTAATGAAGATCGTTAACTTGATGCCCCGCGACCTGGTCTTTTATACGGATGATGGGTCGATCAGATATCCGCGCAGTATTAGAAACGGTCCGGAGACCACTGAAAAGAGAAAAAAGATCGACGAGATAGCCGGAATCCCGGTCAATGAGATTTATTCTGCAGAAGTCAGTAATTTACCCGATCCGCAAGAAGAGATTGTCTATGTAGTTTCTCCGATTGTCGCCGCCGCTTGCTCAAAAAGAGATGATCTTTATATTCCCGACAGGATAGTTGTCGACAAAGACGATCTGATAGGATGCAGGGCTTTATCCAAAGCCTTTCCCAAAGCTCTAAAGCCCCACTTATAAAAGTGGGGATTTTTTTTGACATTTGGCAATTTTAGTAGTATAAAAGTGTCAAGAAGAAAGGAGGGTGTCCAAAATGGGAGCATCCCATTTTATAGACCTTATCAGTACTCTTCCCGAAGACAAGAGAGAGAAAGCCACCGAATTTTTTGATCGCATTGATGATTTGGTAATGAGAACCGCTACGGAAATACTTCTTGAAGACATTCAAAGAATGAAAGAACTCTTGGACGAGCTTCAAGAAATATTAACCGATGAGGGTGCGGATTACGCTTACGCGGATGAAACGATCGCTCTGATATCTTCTCTCTCGGCTACCGGCAAAGAAACGATCAAGGCGCTTCGTCGCCGAGAAAAGTCCCTCCAAAAAAAAGAAAGGAGGTAACTGCGGGCCCCAATCGGGCCCTTTTTTATTTACTGTATATAATGATGTGGTGGATATGAAAAGGCACCGCCTTTGCGGTGCCGGTATTTATTTGGCAAAAAACTCGAAAGCTTTTTCCCGGGTGAGTCTCGACGGCAGCTTAAAGATATGATGCTTGTAAAGCTGGGCGACCCTCTTTCTGTCCCCCTTAAATTTGGAGACCCGCAGTATGTTGGAAAATTGCGGTTTAAAATAGTGTAGGGGCTTGCCAAAACTTTGTGCATTCAATTTTTCTTTGCATATCTCCGAACCACAGATCGTGTATCCCGGCCCTATCGATATCAGACCTCCCGACCTTCTTACGGCAAACTTCTCTACTTTCTTTTCTCCGCATTGAGGACAAACCATCTGCGGAACTCTGGTTTCTCCTCGGTCCAAAAGCCATTTCAGATGCTTCTCCAATCTGTTTTTCTTTCTTGGATCACTGTTTTTGGCGATATTATAATGATATTGCCAATTCAGAAAGTCATAATCGGTAAACATTAACAGTTCCAAACATTGTCCTTCTCTTTTTCCCGATTTTATAACGTAAAAGCTTTTTGGCTTATACAACTTGAACCACCTCCTTGCTTTATACCATACCACAGATATATTTTTTGTAAATAGGGGACTTGACTCTTTCTCAATTTGATATATAATATCTTCGGTGGTCGGATATCCTTTGAATTCCCGACCTTAACCAGAACCACTAAGATGAGATGATAACCCCCGGGTATCAATCCGACCACCGCCAAAC
>CAZNIM010000007.1:0-24101 GCA_964573145.1 uncultured Candidatus Saccharibacteria bacterium | reverse complement strand
GCGTTAGCCCTCCTTTTTTAGGTTGTTGTTTTTCTATTCAGTTTTTTCTTTTTAGGCATCTTTTTTAATTGTATCAGAAAAGCACCATCCGATAAAAGGCGAATAGAGTAATAAAGCTTAAAGACGGAAAAATTTTAGATTAAAATCTCCCAGACCGTCCAGGCCATAAGACCGATCCATACGATAATTGCGGGCCAATAATGAGCAAGAAAAGATCCTTTCTTCTTTTCAATATGATCCGGAACCGCTTTTAATACCTTCTCTACATCCGGAGCTACGGTAAGTATCATTAAAAGAAACCCGAACATTACGGCGACAAAAAGCTGCACCACGGTTATCTCAGCCAAAAGATAATACAAAACTACTCCACCGATTACCACCGAAAATACGGTTGCGGAAACCCTGTTCCAAGCCAATTTTACTAACGGGTTGGAAGATCCGTACCAAGTCTTGGGGCTGACAGCGATAGTAATCAGCTTAATTATTGAAATTACAATAAAGATTAAGGCAATTATTTCTATTGGAGTCATCTTTTTATTTATTAAGTCTTAATTGGACCTTTTTTAAACTCTACCAAATAATCAAGCGAAATAAAAAGATGATGCAAAGCCGAGCTTTGACCGAGGCTCTTCTTTTTAATAGAATAAGTCAATGATAAAGATAATAAAAAGCAAACTGACGCCTTTTCTGCTCTCTATTCTCACTTTTATTATTAATTTCGGAATTGGAAAACACACCCACGGGACCGAGGACTTCATTCACGGAATAATCGGATTCAGATTCTTAAACACCTTAAGTCCCGTATTTTTAAACTACGAACCTCATAATTCAATGGACTTTATAAGTCTTCCCTTCTATCAAATATTCGGAGCAAATCTTATTACTTTACGCTTTTTACAGGCGTTCTTTTTGGGTCTTTCAATATTTTTCTTTTATCTTTTTTTGGAAAAGTATTTCAAAAACAGAGACAAGGCTTTGATCGGGAGTCTTTTATTAATGTCGATTCCTCTTTACGTCTTAACGGTTTATCATCCGGAGTTTCCTTTTCTCGGCTTTTTCGCTACCTTTGTTCTCTACTTGGCTCAATCGAGTCTGAAAGAGAAAAACTTGAAAATAATTATTCTACTTGGATTCATAATAGGGTTGGCATCTTATAGGAAAGCGATATTCTTACCCTACGGAATTTTTGCAATTACCGCCTTTCTAATAAAGGAAAGGGAGAAATTAAAGAAGGTTCTGTCAAAAGAAAAAATACAGCTGTTTTTTGCCGGGTTTTTTGCCGGGTTTCTCCCTTTTTTCATCGGAAACTTTTTCAGAGAAAGTGACGGAATAAAAGAGATAGCTCAGTCGGCACTCTCTTTTCCTTCTCTGTTTGTTCGTAATATAGGAGTAAGAATTTCTCATTTTATAGATATATTTTTATCTCCGTCTTGGATTTATGACAGAGAGGTTAAATACTCAAATCTTGCACTTCTTAACCATTTGGTTCTTTTTTCTTCTTTCATATATCTTATCTTTAAAAAGAATAAGGCTTATCTTTTCGGTGTTGCGGCAATAGCCTTTACCGTTTTATCAACAATCCAGATAATAGAGGCCTCGCTGATACTCGAACATCTCTACATAATCATCCCCCTTCTGGTCATCGTGATAGTGGAAGGAGTGTTTCTTTTTACAGAAAGCATTGCCAAGTCAAATGTTAAATCAAAGATAATCGCTATCTTGATAATCTCGGGGCTCATCTTGATAAACGGACTCAACTCTTTTCATGTTTACAAAAATCATTTTTCCGTTCCTTCTTATACCGAACATATCGAACTGAAAATAGCCGAAGCAGTCAGTGATTACAATTTTGAGGCCGTATATGATTTAACTCACCCGCAAGAAGACCCTTACTGGTCTCACATTCTCCCCTTCTACAATAAAGTTCGTGTCAGTCACTACATGTTTTCTACCGAAAACGAAAAGATAGATAAAGGACGTTTTGTCACTCCTTACTTCGGCAAGGTAACCGATAACGCAAATCACCCCGACAGATTAACTGACCTATTACGCCAAACGGAAAATAATGACGATTTTCTAATTTTAACGGCACAGTATTCGGACCGAAAAATATTCGACGTCAATATTGAAGAAAAGATAAGCCACAGCTATAAATCGATCTCCGTTCCGAGCAGAATTGCAAAAAATCCCAATCTGATATGGGTTCACGAAAGTAAGCGAGATCTTATTGAAAAATTAAATCGGATAAGTTTAGGATTCGAAGAGTGAACCACTTCGTAAATAAAAAATTAAAAACACCCCGAGAAGGGGTGTTTTAAACTCTAAAGAGTACCTTTAGTTTTCAAAATCACTCCAGTCTATTACTATTGCTTTGTTTAAAAAATCAATCAGCTTATCAATGTCATCATCTTCTATCTCCGAATCCAATTCTCTTTGCAGATGAACTTCGAAATGTTGAGCGTATTGGTTGTTATTAAAAAGCTTCCCGATTCCGATGGTTAACATATTCTTCCCTTCATCGATATGCTCACAAATATAATGCTCGGCATCAAGGTCTATATCTTCACTACCGGCAAAGGGTTCACAGAAACCATTTATGTCGTGAGATAAAAGAGAGGAATACATTGAAGCGAACGAGTCACCGGCAACCGTAGTTACGGCAAGCCCTCTTTCGGAAATTATCATGTAATCCCCTTGTTCGAGTTCACATTCGGCATCCAGATATCTGTATCCTTGAGTAAATCCACCGACGCAATCATAACCGTCCGGAATATCCAAATAGTATCCTTGCATATCCAACATTGAATCGGCACCCGCCTCAACATCAACATTTTCCGAATCAATATCACCTCCATTTCCGTTGATATCTTCACCTCCCCCTAAAAATAAAAAAGCGCCGACC
Source organism: uncultured Candidatus Saccharibacteria bacterium (assembly GCA_964573145.1). Lineage (GTDB taxonomy): Bacteria > Patescibacteriota > Minisyncoccia > Minisyncoccales > PWPS01 > PWPS01. The sequence goes on along the minus strand of CAZNIM010000007.1, from coordinate 21,199 downwards.
ATAAATAAAAAAAGGACGGTTAAAAAGATATGAATTTTTTTCATAAATTATTTTTTGGTTAATAAACGAGTTAATTATAGCACTCCGCTTATCCTGAAAGCAACTTATCGATAATACTCGTTTAGGGCATCAAAGTCATTTTTCAGCCCGTCCAGAACGGGCGCTATTCTACTGACTACTCTCCCCGTTACTCGAAAAAGCTCTTCAAAATCCTTCTTCTTTTTCACTTTGGTGCTGTCATAGATATAAACCCTGTCCTTTTTCAGCTCTATATCAAAATAAGACTTTTCTTCTTTTAAAAACTTTAAAAATTCATCACTGAATATTTGAGTCGCCTCCACTCCGTATCCGTCATGAAAAAAAAGCTTGAAATACTCATTTAACCCACCTTCCAAAGCGATATTTCTTTCATTTTTTTCTTTAGCTCCGTGCCTCCTTCCCCAAAAAACACCTTTTCCTCTTGTTTGCAAAAGCATATGTGGAAATCTAATATCATCAAAGAAAACCTCCAAAACGGTGAAATTGTAAGTTACTTGATGCTTTCCCGATCCGACCGAATAACTGTAATGAAAAAACTTGGCTTTATTTTCTCCGTACCTTCCGGTAATCACATTTCTTATTTTTCGGGAATGTCCCACTTTAAAAAGATTTCCGACCACTTGAGAAGTATCGCTTGAAGAAGTGTACTTCAAATTATTTTTTTTAGTAAATTCATTAAAAAATCTATTTTGCGCTTTCCAGTATAAAAAAGCGAGATAACCGGCTAAAAATAAAATAATCACAAAAGGAATATGTATATAGTCAACATTAATCGTATAAGGTAAAGAAATTATGAGCGCAAGAACTATTGCAATAATCACAATCTTTCCCTCCTCTTTAATGAGTTGCTTATAAATATCCTTATAGCAATCGACAAAATCAAAATTAAGCTCGTTAAAATTCCCCAAGCTTTCAAAAGAAGCTTCTTCTTTTACCTTTTTCTCTTTTTTTTCAACCGACTCAAAATCATCTTCGGATATCTCTTCCTTTGAAAAATACCGGCCAATTTCTTCTTTTTCATGGCCCGCCTCAATTAAAATATTCCATATTTCTTGCTCATCAACCCCTTCCTTTCTTTTAGCTTTTATAAACTTTTTTATTTCTTTGTTATTTTTCATTTTTTCAAAAGCTTTACCGGTAATTAATAAGCAATTCAGTTTAAAAGCTCGGAAACCTTCACGAGTTTAATCCCTCTTTCTCTCATCTTCGGCAACTCCTCCTGTAGTACTCGGATAGTATTTTCTTTGTGATGGCCAATCGCTATCGCCCAGCCCCGCTCCAAAGCTAACTCTTCCAATTCGTAAAGACTATTTCTTATCGCTTCTTTTTGGTCGACATTATCCAAAAAGAGATCTCTTTTCTCCGTCGGAACGGAAATCTCTTTTGCCAGATCGTATCCGACCGAAGTGTTTATGGTGTAGCTGTCTATAAAAAATAAATCTTCTCTTTTAATCAGCTCCAACAAATCTCTCATCTTTTCCCGATCGGAAGTAAATTTAGACCCTTTATGATTGTTAACTCCGGCCACAGCCCCCTTCATCTCCAACAAAGCCGCGGTTAGAAGTTGATCCATCTCCGCTTTGGAGTGATGAGTCATTATCATTTTTTCTTCAAAATGATCTTGGCCCATCGGCTCAAGCGGCATATGTAAAATCAATTCAAAGTTAGTAACGGACCTAAAATCATCAACCGCTTTTTCGGTGTCTTGGAGAAAGGGCAGGATCGCCAAAGTTAATGGCTCTTCCACTTTCAAAAGCTCTTTGTTCAGTTCCGGATAATATCCGAGATCATCGATAATTATCGCCACCTTTCCCTTAACTTCTCGCTCAACGGGATCTGCAACCTCATCTTGACCCTCTTCTTCCGGAAGATTATTATTTTCACCAATCGGATCATCGAGATTATTGTAGATGATAAGGGAAGCGAAAACCAATATTGTTATGATAATTACCTTTTTCATCTTAAACTTGTTGATCTTTTAAATGTTTACCCGCCTCAACCAGCCAGGCATCTATCTCTTTATAATCGTTCCAAATCTTTTTAAGGTATGATAAATTATTTCTATGCTCAATATGTAAAGTTCCGGAATTTATTTTTTTTAATCCGTGCAACTCGATAAATTCGGGAGTAGAGAGAATAATTGCGTTGAATATCTCCGAAAGGCTCCAAAGAATCCCCCTATTCGGGTTCATTTCTCCGAAAGTATTCGGATAATTTTCAAAAACATAATCAAAAAATATAAAGTGAATCATTTCGTGCATCACTACCGAGAGAGCAAAGTTGTCAACCGGATGGCCGTAAGGAAAAGAGAATTTTTTGGATTCCAGATTTCGAAGAAAAATTCCCCAAATTGAAGCAAAGCCGATATAGTCACCTTTCGGCCAAGAATGTTTTTTAAAGATAAGGTCGATAAGATTATAAAAATCATTCTCCACATCTTCCCATTCGACCCTAATACCATTCAATCTTTCTTCTATCTTCATTTTATCTTTTTGGTGTTTATTGCGAACAAAAGATAAAACTTCTTTTTCCGGAAAATCAGTTTTCGAATTCTTAAAAATTTCAATAAGTTTCGGATAATGCTTAAAAAAACAACTCTCCAAATAATTTCTACTCGGATCCGCTTTATGAGAATTAAAAAATCCTTTGAATATCTCAACATCTACCCGATAATCGGATTTGAATTTTAAGCTCGGATTATTCATCATCTTTTTTTATTTTAAAACGCCACTTTTTATGAGCCCACTCCTGAGCATAATCTATTCCCACTCTTTTTGCAGTAGAGATATCACTCTTTTCAACCTTAAATCCTCTATCTTCTATCCAAAGTCCAGTTTTGGGAATAATCTTTTTATTTTTAAAATCTTCTCTTTTTATACCCATATCACGAGTAAGTATCCCCGGCCCCTCCATTCCTTCTACCCCTCTTATTAAAACTGCCGAGGGGTTTTTCCCGGGACCGGTAACTACATTCAGCATATCATACATGCCGTAGATTAAATAGATATACCAATAACCGGGAGGTCCGAACATAGCTTTTGTTCTTTCGGTGAGTCCTTTGTTTACGTGACAAGCCTTATCGGCAATTCCGTCATATGCCTCTACTTCGACAATCTTTTTGGGTATCGGCCCCCCTTTTTCCACTTTAACCAAATATTTACCCAAAAGATCTCTGCAAACTTCAACCGGCGGTCTGTCAAAAAAATCTTGTTTAACTATTTTCATACTTGTAAATTATATCAAATATCACAACTCGATTGTAATCTATAATCAGCTTTATAACAACAAACTTGACAAAAATATATATATCCTTTATAAGCTATATAAGGGGGTGATTATAGTGGGTAAAAAAAGAAAAGGTGGCCTTTTTAGGAAACATTGCACGTGTGGACGAAAAAAAGGCAGGCTTAAAGACAAGTGTAAATTTCACGATGGATCTGTTTCCTACGGAGATATCAAAGACTAGAAATTATCACCTACTAATTTGAGCTATGGGCTTCGGATAAAAATCCGGAGCCTCTCTATTTTAAGTTCTAAATTGACAAAATTAAAAATAATATATATAATAAAGCACCGTTCTTTAAATATAGGCGGCCGGAAGAAGGGAATAGAGAGTGGGGTCGCAGATTAATGCGCACCCCGGGACGTCGGTCACGTCTTTAAAAAATAATACTCTTTCTCTTCTGAAATTATGAAAACATTCATAAAAATGGCGGCCGTCCTGCTCATACTCAGAATAGCTTCGCCGGCAATTTTGTCAGCTACCGAAAAATTGGTTCTGGAAACGATAGAAATTTTAAGAGCAGTCATAGCGACAATACATATTTAAAGAGCGGCCAAAAACAAAGAGCTCCATAAAAGGAGCTCTTTTTTATTTAGTCTTCTTAAAAATATTATAAATGAAGGGCCGTAAATTTCTGTATTAAAACCGCCACCCTTTCATCTTTTAAAAAATGAACATTCAGAGAATCTTCTTCTTTAAGATCATTAAGCCCTATTTTTTTATTTTCTATCAGCTGAAAATCGTTAGAAAGATCAAGTATCGATTCTACGACGAGAGTTTCTTTATCGACTTTAACTTCCATCGTCTCATCAGAATCTAAAATTATCTCCAAAAAGTCTTCTCTTTTGTCGTTAACTACACCCTCAACCCTTATCGCTTTACCTTCTTCTTTTAACAACTCTTGCTTCTCGCTTAACTCCTTTTTTAATTTTGATGAAGTTTGATCATCCTTATCCGAAGTAGATTTTTCAAGAGGAATCAGATCAACAACTTTATTTTCATCAAAAAACAATAAAGAGTGCAAAAATTTATCCCTGACTCCATTGAAATTGAACTCAACAAGGTCACCTTCTATTTCAACCGCTCCGTTTTTTTCAATTTCCTTAAATATCTTTTTTATTTTATCGACCTGCCGGGAGTCGTGATTTTCTTCCAATTTGGAAAAATAAAGCTTGTTTCTGTTGGAAACAATGTTAATTAAATCTTTAACCAGTTGACTTTCTTCATCCAGCGGAGAAGCGTAAATAAAGTAATCATTGGGATCTTCGGTTAACTCTTTCATCCAAAAACATTCCGCTTTTCCGGGAATTAAAGACTCCGCTCCGTAACCGATGCCGAGCACCGCACTTATCCGGTTTACCAAACGCGAGGCATAAGATGTCTCAAAAGAATCAAGATCTTTCTTTTTAATCTTTATCGAATCGGCATCATTAAAGTCCTTGCTCATTTCGGAGTAATGAGGAAGATGGTACTCGCTTCCGACCACCCACTCTTCCACTTCGGAAATCACATTATCATAAAATTCTTTTCTTTTTTTGTAGAAAGTTTTTCTGTCAAGCTGATAAATTTTCTCAAGATAACCTCTGACCGGTTGAAGAGAGTAAAGGCTAAATTCATCCGGATCCATTTCCGCCAGTTTTTGAAAGCTTTCCAAAAAAGTTTTTTCATCATCACCGTAAAGGCCGATCATTAAATCAACATTAACAGCTTTAAAACCGACCTTGTCGGCAGCTTGAATAGCTCTTCTAACCTTTTCTTCGCTTTGCATCAACCTGTTATTCTTTTGAAGAACTTCTTCGCTTAAACTTTGAACACCGATACTGATTCTGTTAATTCCATGCTTCTTGAGAACTTCCATCTTTTTAAAAGATGTCGTTCTCGGATCATTTTCTACCGTTTTTTCACCTTCTTCCGAAAAATCAAAATTTGAGAATACTCCATCTAAAAGTCTGTCCAGCAACTTTGCGGATAAAATCGAAGGGTTTCCACCTCCCATATAGAAATTATCAAAAGTTTGCCCTTCAAACTTAGGTGAAAAGAAATCAAAATAAGTAAGCAGCTTCTCTACATACTCTTCCAATTGAGAGTCATCTTTCAGTTTGGAGCTGCAGCTAACGCAATAATAACACCTTTCAACACAATAAGGTATATGCACATAAAGACTTAAAAGACCCCTTCTCTCAGGTAAATAATCTCTCCAAAGCTGAATATAATCATCCATTGCTATCTTTTCTTTTTTATAAATTCTTTTAAAAAGTTCCGTTGACATTGAATAATTTTCCAAAGACCCAAAAAGACCGAAGTCCAGCATCTCTTCATACAGCTTCTTTTTTTCTAGTAAGTCTTTATTCATTTTGATCTTTAATGCTCTTTTTAAAAAAATAATTTACCTCGTAAACTCCTCCACCCAAAAAATTGATATAGCCCTCATCTCTCAATTTTTGAAGTTCTTTTCTTATTTGCGTCCTTATGTGTTTATTATCAGGATGCAGCTTTTGAAAACTATCTTCAAACTCATAAATTTCTTTGAGCGTAAAGCGTCTCTTTCCCAAGCTCTCTATGCAGGCGGTAACCTCTTTAGACCAAGTGCTTCTCTCTTTAAGCTCGTAAAGATTTTCATCTTGAAGATCGGATCCGAGCAGTAAAGAAAATAATTTTTGGATTACCTTCATCCGATTAATATTTATAATTTTTTAAAAAATACAACAAAAAAGATTTAAAAAAGTGCTCCCAAAAGAAATCCGGCCACTACAAAGTAAATAATAAGACTAACCACGTCCTTGACGGTGGTGATAAGCGGACTGGCCCCGGCTGCCGGATCCATGTCAAAAAGATATATAGTCCAAGGAATAATAAATCCGAGCCCGGTGGCGAAAACTATACTTACAAACATCGATATTCCGACGGTAAGAGCAAAGAGATATCCTTGCCAAAAATAAGTAAAAATACCGATTAGGAGTCCGATTAAAAGCCCCAAAATCGTCCCCGTCGCCAATTCTTTTACTAAATGGTGTGTAAAATCACCTTTATCTATCTCTTCCAAGGCCAATCCACGGATCAGTATTGTCGACGATTGAGTGCCGACATTACCGGCCATATCCATAATTACGGGGATAAAGAAAGCCAATGCAACAATCGAAACAAGCGCTTCTTCAAAATAACTTATTACCCACCCGGCCAAAAATCCACCCGCAAGAGCTATAAAAAGCCACGGAAGTCTAACCTTGACCATTTCTAAAACCCCTTCTTGAAGAAAGCGAACACTTCTATCTTCCTCCCTGTGCCCGTGACCGACCGCTCCGGCCATTTTTAAGATGTCTTCGGTAGCTTCATCCTCCAAAACTTTAAGAGCGTCTCTGAAAGTAACTACACCAAGCAACTTGCCGACATTATTTACAACCGGCAAAGCGCTTAAACTGCTCCGACTCATGATCCGAGCTACTTCTTCTTGATCCATTTCCGGATTGACGGTAAAGGGGTCGGCATTCATTACCGATTGCAATAAGTCTCCATCATCAGCAACAAAAAGATCCCTTAAAGAAACAACTCCCTTTAATATTCCTTGTTTATCAACGACATAAACGTAAACTATCAGCTCGGTTCGGGGAACGATTTTTTTCAGTTTTTCAATCGTCTTGCCAACAGTCGCCGATTCTTCTATTTTGATATAATCGGCCGACATTAAATCTCCGACCGTTCCTTTTTTATATTTCATCTTTTTAAAGTATATCAAAAAGAAGGCAAATAAAAAAAGCGTCTTTCGATGACGCTTTTTTTTATCTTTTAAAAACTATCGGATAATTCTCTTTATCGCCAAATCGTAGGCTCTTTCTCTCAAAGTAAGATTATCGGACCCACTCCATAAGTCTTCAAAAGCGACACTTATCTTTTCTTTCAGCTTTTCGAAGACTTGTTCTTCGCTCCATTTTTCACCATTTTTATTTTGAAGCCATTCAAAATAAGAAACTATCACCCCTCCGGCGTTGGCCAGTATGTCGGGAACAACAACGATCTTTTTATCACTTAAAATTCGATCCGCTTCCGATGTGGTCGGTCCGTTGGCCAGCTCCAAAACATATTTCGCTTTAACATTTTGAGCATTGTCCTTATTAATTACATTTTCCAAAGCGGCCGGAACCAAAATATCGACATCAAGCTCCAGAAGGTCTTCATTTTTAATTGCTTCTCCTTGCGGATAAATCTCCTTTCCACATTGAGAAACGGTCGACCTCTCTCTCTTACATCGATTAATTTCTTGAGGGTCGATTCCTTCTTTAAAGTAATAACCACCGGAAGAATCGGATACCGCAACCACCTTATAGCCCATTCGATAAGCCGAAAGAGCAAAGTGATAACCGACATTTCCGAATCCTTGAATCGCAACCTCGACCCCCTTGAGATCCACCTTCTTTGAAAGCGCTTCCAAGACATAAGCTCCACCTTGACCGGTCGCCTCGGTTCTTCCTTTTGATCCTCCTTTATCAATCGATTTTCCGGTAAAGGAAGCCGGAGCCTTTTTTCCGACTCTTTTTTCATACTCGTCAACCATTATATCGATAAGGGCGGAATCGGTCCCGACATCCGGAGCGGGAACATCGGTCTCCGGCCCGATTCGATCATAAATGCCGGCAATGAATTTCCGAGCAACCTCCTCTTTTTCTTCGGGAGAGAGCTCTTTGGGGTCCACCTCAACACCTCCTTTTCCACCACCGAAGGGAACATCAACCAAAGCGGTCTTTATCATCATCCAAGCGGAAAGTGCTTTGACTTCATCCAGGTCAACTTGCGGATGAAATCTGAGACCTCCCTTGTAGGGCCCCCTTCCGTTATCGAACTGAACTCTGTAAGCTTTTAAAGTTTTACTTTTAAAAGGGATGTCGACTTCCAAAATGGAATCGGGATTAACCAATCTATTTTTTTCTTTTTCCGAAATTCCGACCCTTTGTGAGCTTTCCTCAACCGTATTCAAGTAATTTTTCCACGGATTATCCATAATTTTAATTTTTACTTTTAACTTCCGAGTGAATGCTTTGACCGGCTATCGCCCCTTCCGCAGCGGCGACTACCGCCTGTTTGAATTTGTTGGATCCGGTGGTCATATCTCCTATCGCCCAAACATTTTCATTGCTCGTCTTTTGCTCCGAATCAACCTTGACGTAACCTCTTTCATCAAGTTCCACATCAAGCTTTTTCGCCAAATCAGTACTGGGAACCAATCCTATCTCAATAAAGAGACCCTTTAACTCAATCTCCTCTCCGTTATTTAGCTTTACCTTTTCCAACTTCATTTCTCCTTTCAGCTCGACAACTTCGGTTTCGTAATGAATTTTAATATTGTCTTTTTCTTTAATTTGCGTTTTCCAGACTTCGGCGGCTCTAAGCTCATTACGGCGATGAAAAAGATGGACTTCCGTTGCAAAATCGGAAAGATGAAGAGCGGCGGTTACGGCGGCATTGCCTCCTCCGACTACTCCGACCACCTTATCATCAAAAAATCTTCCGTCGCAAGTTGCGCAATAAGATATTCCGCTGCCCAAAAACTTATCTTCATTTTCCAAACCGAGCTTCTTTCTTTCGGTTCCCGTTGCCAAAACAAGCCTTTTTCCGAAGTAGCTATTCCCCAGATTAGTTTCAATTTCAAAACCGCCGTCACTATCTTTTACCGAAGTAACCATCTCCATACTCATCGTTGAACCCTCTTTTTCGGCATGCTCTTTAATTCGATCACTTAATTTCGACCCTTCTATTTCCGGAAATCCCGGAAAATTACAAACTTTATGAGCGTCGGAAATTGTTCCTCCCTCCTTAGCCCCCAAAACCAAAACACTCAACCCGTATCTGGAAGCGTAAATCGCCGCTGTCATTCCGGCCGGGCCGGATCCAATTATAACAATGTCATATTTTTCCGACATACTATCTCAGTTTAAATGGTTATTAATCATCGACTTGAAAGCTTCAATCGGTTGAACACCGACCATCTTCTCAACCGGCTTTCCATCTTTAAAAATCAAAATGGTCGGGATTCCGCTTATTCCGTACTCGGAAGCCGTTTCTTTATTTTCATCAACGTTCAACTTTCCTATCTTCACTCCCTTCCCTTCGAAGTCTTCAGCCAATTTATCTATAACCGGAGCAAGCATCTTACAAGGCCCGCACCAAGCAGCCCAAAAATCAACCAACACCGGTCCTTCGGCTTCCAAAACTTCGTCTTTAAAATTTTTGTCCGTAAATTCTTTAGTCATAACTTTAATTCAATTTAATTAGATTTTGTAATATCGACTCCAGTCTCTCTTTTGAATGTCCTTCGTAGCAAGATTGAAGCTCCTTCTCCAAAAGGATGGTCGCCACTTTGTTTAGGGCCGACTTCGTCGCTGCGATCTGTTGAATTATTTGAAGGCAATCTTTTTCTTCTTCATACATCTTTCTGATCGCCTTCGCTTGCCCTTCGGCTCTCTTTAAACGATTTATTACTTTTTCATCTTTTTTCATATTATTTTGTTAATTAATACCCTACACCTGTATAGTATATACAAAAATAAAAGATTGTCAAATTTAACCTTGCTTTTTAAAATAATAAGGATATAATTGAAATCACCTGCCGGAAAAAAATAAAAAGGAGGTGTCCGGTATGCCTATTCCCGTCGGTGGACTCGATCTTAAAAACTACTGTCCTCTTTACCTTAAATCTTGCCTTTTTGCCAATTGTCAAAACTGCAATTTGAATGAAAAAAAGATCGCTACCGAGAGAAGAAGAGAAGCTAATAGCCGGGAATTCTAAATCGAAAACGGGGTCGTAAGGACCCCGCTTTTTTTATTTCAGTTAAGTTGACTATTGTATTATCGCCTCTATTTCCTCAACCATAACCATCGCCTCATCTTCTTCAAGCTCAAAGACTCCCTTAACATTTAAGTAAGAGGGAGATGTCTCGTCCTCCAAATAATCGCGAAGCCATATCGGATTCATTTTTTCTCTTCCCTCTTCCGTCAGAGTAATTATCTCCGTTTTATCCGTAATTCTAAACTCTATCTCTTTGGGAAGTGAAAAACCGGAAGAGTAAACCGTTTCACCCAGTTCCATATTAAAATCAATCAAAACACCCGCTTTAAAAAATCCTCCTTCGATGTTAAACGTTTCCGGATCCACTTCGACTCGAAAATCAAAATCATCTCCGCCTTCCAATTTGAGTTCTATCTGTTGAGAAAATTCTTCGGGCTCGGGCTCCGGCTCGGGCTCGGGCTCGGGCTCGGGTTCCGGTTCCGGTTCCGGCTCGGGTTCCACGCAGTCGTCGGTAATCGGCTCGGGAATGTAAGGAGCTACATACTCTTGAAAGTATCGGTTTTCAATTCGGTGGAGCTGCTCTCCGCACTCAAAAACGAATCCGTAAGTAACCATCGTTAAAATAGCCAGAAGAAATATTATGTTCAGAGCTGCTATTTTTCGAGGTGTCATATATTTTTATTATTAAAATTTATATTTAATTTTTAAACATCAACCGCTCTCAACTTCGATATTCTATCCTCAAGCGGTGGATGAGTCGCAAAAAGTTTATGAATCCATTTTTGACCATCATCTTTTCTGAAAGGATTCATTATGTAAAGATGAGCGGTGGCGTCATTGGCGGACGATAAAGTTCTCGGATAGTCTTTTATCTTTTGCAAGGCTCTTGCCAACCCTTCGGGATGTCTGGTCATCAAAACCGCCGAAGAGTCCGCCAAATACTCTCTTTTTCTGGAAATTGCCAATTTGATAACCGCCGCCACCAAAGGAGCTAAAATAGCCACCACTAAAGCAAAAACAAGAGTGATTATCGACCCCTCTCTCCTTCTTCTACCGCCAAGCATCGTCGAACGCAAAAAAATTCTGGATAAAAAAGCGACAACCGAAGCTAAAACAACAACAACCGTTTGCAGTAAAATGTCTCTGTTTTTAATGTGGGACAATTCATGGGCCACTACCGCTTCCAGTTCGGATCTCTCCATCATCTCCAAAAGTCCTCGGGTCACCGCCACCACCCCGTTTTTCGGATTTCTCCCGGTAGCAAAAGCATTCGGCTGTCCGTCTTCAATAATAAATATCTTGGGCATCGGCATACCTTCGGCGGCAGTGAGATTTTCAACTATCCTATAAAGCTCGGGGGCATCGCTTTTTTCAATCCGATTGGCGTTGGACATTCGTAAAACCAATTTGTCGGAAAAAAAATAAGAATAAAAACTGGAAAAGAGGCTGATTATTATCGCAATCCACAAGAATATATAATCACCCGTCCATTGGGATACAGCCCATCCGACTCCGGCAACAAAAAGAGACATCAAGGTCAAATAAAGCCAAGTTTTTAATATGTTAGACTCTTTTTCTCCGTAAAAAGTTGCCATCTTTTCTTAAAAGCTCACTTCCGGATTGCTTCGCTCTCCTTCTTCAGCTCGAAAATAATCTTTCTTTTGATATCCCAAAACCGAAGCTACCAAATTATAAGGTATGCTTTGGATTTTAATGTTGAAAGCTTTTACATTTCGGTTATAAAACCTTCTGGCCGCCTGAACCTTGTCTTCAGTGTCTCTGATTTCCCGTTGCAACTCCAAAAAGTTTTCCGATGCCTTAAGGTCCGGATAATTCTCGGAAACCGCAAAAAGAGACTTCAAAGCTCCTTTCAACTGATTTTCGGCCGCTTCAATCTCTTTGGGGTCTCCTTTTTGAGTAGCGGTAAGTGCTCTCTCTCTGGCCTCGGAAACATTGTCGAATATCTCTTTTTCATGTTTGGCATATCCCTTTACCGTGTTAACCAGATTGGGGATCAGGTCATGCCTTCTTTTTAATTGAACGTCTATGTCGGACCAAGCCTCTTTAACTCTATTTTTCAAAACCACCAAGCGATTGTAGGTGAAGATGAAAAATAAAACGATAAAGATAAAAAGTCCTATTATAAAAGTTATCGGATCCATAAAATTAATCGATTAATTAATACAACTTCTTTGTTAATAATACATCAAAAAAAATATTAATAAAAGAATTTTCGAACTCGCGATCCGAAAATTCTCAACATCAACTTTCAAGAGTTCTTTAATTAATCCATTACGTGTTGTCGATAGATTTCGTAAATCGCAAAAGCGACAAACCCGAAACCGAGTCCGATAAAGAGTCCGGCTGGGAGATTGTTAAAAAGAAATCCGAAACCGATACCGGCTAAAACACCGGCGGGAATAAAAAGTCCTCCGGGACTGTCGTCTTCTTTTCTGAGTTCGCTTATTATTCCCTTTTTAATCTCTTCTTTTATATCTTCATTTTTGTTCTCTTTTTGGTCAGTCATATAATTTAATTGTTTATTATTTCTTCGGCCTTTTCAAAAAAGTATCCTATTCTGGTTTCAGCGGCTTCCGGATTTTCTTCTAAAACGGCGATGAAGCATTCGGCCGCCTCCTCGTCAAGAATCCAGCCACATTCTCCGTTAATCTCCCCGCATTCGGCTAAAGATATGCAATCCATTCCGGGTAGATACTCACAAGTACTCACCTCCTCTTCTTTTGAGCAAATTTCTCCACTACACCCACTTACTACACACTCATCAGTTTCACTTTCCGGTTTTAGGCTCAATATGGTGTTTATCACCATCTGCTCATAGCCGACTCGGTTGGGATCGTTTATCATTTGAGAAGTTACTATGGTCTTCCCGTCAAGATTGAAAACATAATAAAGAATTTCATTCCCCAAGCCGCCTTCAACACTGAACTTATAGGCTACTCCCGTCTCTTCAAGCGGGCTGATCAGTTCTAAAACTTCGGTTGCCTCTTCAAATTCTCTTTGCGCATCATCTTCTAAACTTACCTCGCTTTCATAGGCATCTATAAAGAGAGTGAATCCGTCGGTTATCTCGGTCATATGGCTTTCGGGACCGACGTAAGTTATTTTTATTCTGCCATCTTCATAATCAACCGAAGCTTCTTCCGGATATTGAAAAGAAACTCCCAAATTTTCACTTGCATAAAAATCCATATCCACATCAACTAAATATCTGGGAAAAACTATTTTTACCTTGCGAGCAAGCCCTTTTTCCGGTCTTCCATCTTCTGTTATTTTTTCTATTTCAACTTCAATCTTGTACCCTAAATCGAGATCGGAAAAGGAAATCTCTTCTCCTTGGTAGCTGATAAATTCGGTTTCTTCATCAAATTCAAGTTCAACGGCTCTTCCGCGAATCCCTTCAATATTATTGAAGGTTCCATCAATTGTTTCTTCGCCGACTGAAAAAGTTTCTTCATCAATTTCGTATATGAAACCGGTAATGGAGTGATCCTTCTCTCTCCTTACCTCATAAATAACAAAAGCTAAAACCACCAACAAAACCAATCCGAAAATAAATATTTTTTTAAATTTTAAGTCTTCAGTGGAAAAAGTCATCTTAAAAAATAGTTTGTTTTAAGTTGTTTAATTATATCAAATAACAGATTAAATAAAACAACCCTTTTAATCTTCATCGTTTCGATATCTTATCTTTTTATATATCTCACCGGCAACAAATACCGAGGAGGACAGCGCCGCTATAATTAAAACTTCTCCTCCGGAAAGAGAATAGAAATGAAAGAGATCTCTTATCGATGGAGCCCAGATAACGACCAGTTGTAAAATTACTCCGGCTAAAAATCCGATAATTATATATCTATTGGAGAAAAATCCTATCTCAAAGACCGACTTTTTAATTGATCGTAAATTAATCGCATTGAAAAGTTGAGTAAAGGCGATCACGCTGAAGGCTCCCGTTCTCGCTTTTTCAAGAGAGTGAAAAAGAAAATGATCAAAGATAAAGAGAGCCGTAACCACCATTATAACGGTCATAATCAAAAGATACGGAATTATCTCTTTCGTCAATATATTCTCTTCTTTCTTTCTGGGTGGTCGGTTCAAAATATTTTCATGAGCCGGCTCCAGAGCGAGCGGAATACCCATAACTCCGTCGGTAACCAGATTGACCCAAAGTATCTGAGTCGGTAGCAATGGCAATGGATAGCCTAAAATTATAGAAGTTATTATCGTTCCCATCTCTCCGAAATTGCTGGTAATTAGTGATGAGCTCGCTTTCCGAGTGTTTTCAAAAACGGTCCTGCCCTCCTCAATGGCATTAACGATGGAAGCAAAGTTGTCATCGGCCAATACTATATCTCCGGCTTCTTTGGTCACGTCGGTTCCCATAATGCCCATCGCCAGACCTATATCGGCTCTCTTTACCGCCGGAGCATCGTTTACCCCGTCACCGGTCATTGCGATTATCGCCCCTTCTTCTTGAAGAGTTTCGGCAATTTTCAACTTCATATGAGGAGTCAGTCGTGCGAAAACATTTACATTTTTTATCTTATCTCTGAACTCCACTTCGGATATCTTTTCCAAGTCACTCTGGTCCATAACGACCGGATAATCTTTATTACTGCCGACTATTCCCACCTTTTCGGCTATTGCCGCCGCCGTCTTTTTATGATCGCCGGTCACCATCACTACCCGTACACCGGCCGAAGAAGCCTTTTTGATTGCCTCTTCAACTCCCGGCCTGGGAGGATCTATCATCCCCACTACTCCGGATAAAACCAAGCCGCTCAACATCTTTTTTGAAATTCTATCATCTCCGTTTTCAACCGTTCCGTAGGCTAATCCGATAGCCCGCATCGCTTTTTCAGACATCTCTTCTATACAGCTAATCATCTCTTTTCTTTTTTCCGTTGTCATATCCACCTTTTCTCCGTTTTCAAGAATATAGTCACAGCTTTCTATAATCTTTTCGGGAGCTCCGACGGCATAAATCTGCTTTTTATCACCTATCCTAACCAAAGAAGCCCGCATCTTTATTTTTGAATTGAACGGCATGTCGTCCAACTTTTGCTCGTCACGAGAAACAACCTCTTTTCTGAGCCCCGCTTTTTCAGCCAAAACAACCAGTCCTCCTTCCGTCGGATCACCTATTATCTCGTATTCGTCAACCGCATTTTTCTTGTGTGAAAGTTCGGCCTGATTACAAACTTCGGCAATATGTAAAAGTTTGTCCAAATCGGGGTTTTCAAGTGGAGATATTATTTTGTTGTCAATATAAAACTTACCCTTCGGATCCCATCCCTCACCGGTAACTTTAACCAAGTCATTGGCGAGAGCGACTCTTTTTACGGTCATCGTGTTTTGAGTAATCGTTCCCGTCTTATCGGTTAATATATGATCGGCGACACCCAAGGTTTCGGTTGCCGGTAATTTTCTTATTATTGCGTTCCTGTTGGCCATCCTGGTCGCTCCCACGGCTAAGACTATTACCGCTATGGCCGGCAATCCTTCCGGAATACCGGAAACCAGTGAAGCTATAGCGGCAAAAAGAGGCTCTTCAAAAGATTCCAGCCCCTCAGCTATTGAAGATTTGTTTCTTATCGCCGAAGCGACAAAGATGAGACCCGCTCCGGTAAAGGCGAAAAGAGCCATCTGCTTTGCCAAAACCGAAATCTTCTCTTCAAAGTGCCCTCCGCTTTTTTCTATATCTCCTATATCTTTGGCTATCTCTCCGAAGATCGTATCATCTCCCGTTGCCACCACCAAACCCTTGGCCGTTCCTCCGGCCACGAAGGTCCCCATCCAAGCCATATTTTTTCTGTCTCCTAAGTCTATATCTCCCTCCAGCGCCTCGGTTGTTTTTCTTCTCGGACTGGCTTCTCCGGTAAGGGTAGCTTCTTTTGTTCTGAAATTTCTGACATCTATCAGCCTGACATCGGCCGGAATCTTGTCTCCTTCTTCTAAAAACAATACGTCCCCGGGAACTATCTCTTCAGCCGGAATCTTCATAAGCTCACCCGCTCTGAAAACTTTAGCCATCGGAACGATCATATCCATCAATGCATCAACCGCTTTTTCCGCTTTATATTCTTGAAAAAATCCCAAGATTGAATTTATTAAAACTATCGCTGCTATTACGTAAACATCGATCCATTTACCGAAAATAGCCGCTATTATTGCGGCAACAATTAAAACGTAAACCAAGCCGTTTTTAAACTGACTTAAAAATATTAAAATCGGATGATTGGAGTCTTCTTGATTTATTTTATTAGGGCCGTATTTTGAAAATCTCTTTTTCGCTTCGGATTCCTCCAATCCGTCGCCACAAGACGAGAACTCTTCTATTACCTCTTCTACAGACTTATTGTAATTATTCATACCTACTTTATTTTTTTCCCTTTTTTATTTCTCCAATCTTCTATTTTTTTATGATGTCCGGAAAGCAAAACCTCGGGCACCTCCCATTTTTCTCCTTCATCGGTTTCAAAAACTTCCGGCCTGGTGTATTGAGGATATTCGACCATTCCGCCCTCGACCACCCTTTCATCCAAAAATCCCTCATTGTCTATTCCGACAACACCATCCACAAGGCGCGAAACGCTTTCCACGACGGCCATAGCCGGTATTTCTCCTCCGATTAGAACATAGTTTCCTATCGATATCGATTCGTCGGCCAAATCGGTTCTCACCCTCTCGTCAACTCCTTCGTATCTTCCACAAATCATTATTAATTGATCCGTTTCGGAGTACTCCATTGCCTTTTTTTGAGAATACTTCTCTCCTCGGGGAGTAAAAAAGACAACTTTGGATTGTAGCTTTTCATCCTTAACATCTTTAACCGCTCTGTAAATCGGCTCCAATTTTATAACCATCCCTCTCCCTCCTCCGTAAGGCTTATCGTCTACATCCCCCCATTTGTTTTGAGAATAATCGCGTAAATCATGAACATTTATTTCGATAAGGCCCGCTTTTTGAGCTTTTTCAATTAAACTTTCCGAAAAATATGATTCAAATATATCCGGAAATATGGTTATTATGTCAAAGCGCATAAGTACGTTGATATGTCGCTCGTCGGCGACAAGTTTAATTTAAAAATCACAATTAATTCATTTTAACGGTTTTTTATTAAAAAGTGAAATCCGGATAAACAAAAAGCGATGCCGAAAACGACACCGCTTAAAAAGTCTGCAAAATGACTTCAAACTATATTTTGATGTCTTCGAGACCTTCTTTATCGTTCTTTTTCTTGCTTCCTCCTGATCTTTCATCGGGTTCAACGATCTTCAAGTTAACTCGTGCTTTGTTCTTGAGACCGATGATCCTGACCAAGCTTCTGATAGCTCTGGCCGTAGACCCTTCTTTCCCGATTACTTGCCCCATGTCATCAGCATGGACGTGAAGAGAGAGAAGAACTCCCATTTCGTCAACTTTTCTTTCTATCTCCACTTCTTCGGGGTGATCTACGATGTTCGTAACGACGAATTCCAGAAACTCTTGATCGCTTGCTGGTTCAAAATCCTTAGTCATAGTTGTAAATCATTTTTAATTCAATCAATCGTAGCTCGACCTTTTCAGTGGCTTCCTTGGAAACCGATAAGCTACTGCTATAATTCTATATTCTTTGCTCTTTATGTCAAGGATTGATTAGCTTTTTTGCCTTTTCGGCTATCGCCAATTCTTCATCGGGTTCAACCGGCACTCCTTGCCATTTCACATAAAAAATCACTCCTTAAGACAGCGAATCGAAAACCCGTTACTGCGATAAACCGAATCAACGATTTCAAACTGTGCATTGTCAAAAAGGTCTGTTTTTATCCTGTATCCTTCTCCACTCCAGCCGTCTCCGGTATCGTTAGAACTCCACCAATAAGCGGAAATATCGCTATAAAAAGAATAGCTATCCCATCCCCATCTACGTCTTCCGTCAAGAGCATTAAAACCGACCTCTCCACAAGGAGAAGACTCACACCAGCCGGAACCCGAATCCTTTAATTGGTCACCAACTTCACCCGAATAGTTGTTATCAACATACTGATCAAGATCTTGCCAGTCACTCGTATCGGGGACACTCCACCCGGAAGGACAAAGATTAAGCTCATTTACCGCATTCCAATTATATAAAAAGCCATATTCATCAACATTACTTTGATCATTGTCGTATGCCGTATAGCCGGGAATATTGGAAAGATCTTCCCATTCATTATTAGTCTCTCCATATTGCAAATCTCCATTTAAATAATCAACACCCAGCTCCCCCAAAGTTAAATTTTCCGCCATCCAGCATTGAGATCCGATCTCCACTGTCGTATAGACCTGGCCATCTCTTTCATCGGTAAAGCTATCTCCACAAACAAATTCTCCTCCTTCAGTTTCCGATCCACCGACGCCGATTCCAACAAACCTGGTTTCCGCCTTTTCTGCTACCAAGATGACACTTCCTTCGGCTACGAAGTATCCTGTTCCGTCAGCGGTTTCCGACACGCCTCCTTGAGGATCAACCGGTATTTGGGTTATATAGTTTTGATCTACAAGCACTGATAAATCTATCAACCCAACACAGCTCGGATTTTCCAGACCGGTATTGCAAATTTCGGTTATATTTTCTTCCCCTTGAGGGATGGATAATCCGGAAAAGGTTCCCTGGTTCGCCACTTGGTATGATATTAAGCCGTTATAAAGGGTATTTATGTGTGACTCACGAGCTGCATCTCTGGCTTGAGCGAATTGCTGACCGGGATTGATGGCGACAATAACCGCTGCCGCTAATATAGCGATTATTCCGATTGCTATCAGAAGTTCTATTAAAGTAAAACCTTCATCCTTAAGTTTCATTTAGTTATAGATTAATTTTTATTAACAATGTTTATTAATGATACCATAAAATATTAACAAGAATAAAAAAACCCCGCCGAAGCGGGGTCTTTATCATCTTTTGAAAGTCTTTACTTGAGCTCTTCTGTTATCTTTTCTATTGACTTTTCTCCCAGTCCGTCAACTTCAGCCAATTCTTCTTTTGATTTCTTTTTCAGTTTTTCAACGGTGTCGATTCCGGCATCTTCCAAAGCATTAATTATTCTGGTTGTAAGATCCAAAGAATCCAGTCCTTTTCCACCTTTATCTTCCTTCTTCTCTTCTTTAGCTTCTTCTTTATCTTCTTTTTTCGGTTTCTCTTCGGATTTTTCTTTCTTAACTTCTTTTTCCTCTTTCTTTTCCTTTTCTTCAGGTTTATCCTCTTTCTTCTCCTCTTTCTTTGGTTCGGATTTTTCTTTCTTAACTTCTTTTTCTTCCGGTTTTTCTTCTTGCTTTTCTTCAGTTTTTTCAGCCTTTTCCTCTTTCTTTTCTTCTTTTTTCGGCTCTTCTTCGGCTTTTTCTTCTTTTTCAGGCTCGGCTTCTATCGGTTCTTCTCCGGCGTGAACTTCTATCTTTTTACCAGTAATTATGCCGTGTTTTATGAATAAATTATGCACCGTATCGGAAGGTTGAGCGCCTTTGGCAATCCAACCTCTGGCCCTGTCGGCGTCAATAATCGTTTCCTTGTTAACCGGATCGTGAGTTCCGACTTCATCTCTGAACCTACCACCTTTGGGAGGAGCACTTTTTGGAATTACCACGATCTTGAAAAATGGTTGTTTTTTTCTTCCTACTCTTGAAAGTCTTATCTTTAACATTTTTTTCGCCCGACGACTTTATTTTTTACCGTCGAAACTTTTAAATTTTTTTTCTAATGCCTTCTGAGCCGCTTCTTCTTCGGCTTCCTTTTTTGAACTTCCCAACCCTTTGGCAAGCATCTCGTCTCCGAGATAAACTCCCATTCTGAAACTCTTGTCGTGGTCGGGTCCGAGCTCTTCAATGACTTCATATGTCGGAGTTATTCCCGTCTTTTCTTGAGCTAACTCCTGAAGTTCCGATTTGGGATCTTTATAGAGCCCTAACGAAATTATATCCGGAAGCTCGGGTAAAAGATGTTTTTTAATGAAGCTTTTAGATGAATTATAACCGCTATCCAGATATATTGCGCCGATCAAAGCTTCAAAAGTATCGGCTAACATATATTGTTTGGCTTTTCCTCTCTCTTTTTCTTCTCCGTTGGAAAGTAAAAGATATTTTTCAAAACTGAGCTCTCTCGCTTTTTCGGAAATCATCTTGGTGTTTACCAGAGCCGCTCTCCAATCGGTTAAATCTCCTTCTGGGTTATCCGGATAATTTTTAAAAAGGTGCTCGGTAACTACGAGCTCCAAAACTGCGTCTCCTAAAAATTCGAGCCTCTCATTTTGACCCAAGTCAAAATCGGGGTTCTCGTTCAAATATGAACGGTGACAAAAGGCTTGAATCAGTAAATCTTTATTTTTAAAATCGAGGCCGAGCTCTTTTTCCAACTTTGCGAACTTTTTATTCATAATCTATTGCTCTTCTTTCATCTCTTTAAAAACGGTTCCCAAAACTCCGTTAACGAATTTTCCGGAACTTTCTCCACCGAACTCTTTTGCCAGCTCGATCGCTTCATTTATCGCCACCTTCGGCGGCACCTCTTTATCATCGGCATAAATAAGCTCCCACAATCCGATCCGAAGAACATTTCTGTCTATTATCGTTATCTTTTCCAGAGGCCATTGAGGAGCGGCGGAGACTATAATATCATTTAGCTCTTTAAGATTGTCGATTACTCCTTCTATTATCTCTCCGGCAAAATCTTTTTCATTGAGCTCAGGTTCGAATTCATTAAAATTTTTATCCAAAACCGGCTCCCATTCTCTTTTACAACCGGAAAAATCCCATTCATAAAGCGTCTGTAAAACTATGCGCCGAGTTAAATGTCTGGAAGACATATATTTTATCGAACTTTATTTTGAAAGATTCTCCATGTTCAAAGGTCCCTCTTTTTTCTTCTTCTCCATCTCTTCTTTTTTCTTCTTCTCCTCTTTTTCGGTCAGCTCTTCCATTACGTCAACAACTTCTTTGCCTTTATAATGTCCACAATTTTTGCACATGTGATGCATTCTAACTTTCTCACCACAGGTCGGACAATCGATTGTCGAAGGGTTCTTAATGAACTGATGCATCCTGCGATTATTCCTTCTTGATTT
>CAZNIM010000006.1:16379-27478 GCA_964573145.1 uncultured Candidatus Saccharibacteria bacterium | reverse complement strand
TGGAGTCAAGACCCCGGTTCTCTCGTTTTGCAAGACCAGGTCGCCTTCCGTCAACAATTGAGGTGGGCTCAAATTTGGTTTCAGCCCGATTACGAATATCATCCTCGTCCGGCCGCCCTTTACAGAATGAGCTTCGGGGACGGAATCAGAGTTACCGATGAAAACGAACACCCTCCCGTTCTTGAAGATTGTCATTATCAACAAGCCGACTCTTTTGAGGGAAATCCTATTTGTAGATATTCAAGAAGGACACTTGGAGGGCATGAAACTCGCCATCAATATCCCGAACCCAATCATATCGACCGTGAAATGGAATTCTTTACAGTGCCCAAAGATGAATGGGTTGATCTTTACAGTTGGAATATATCCGCCTGTCGTGATGTCGGAGAAAGAGACTGTACCGACTGGAGTCAAATTTGGAGATTCCAACTTGATGGGCGAGAGCAAGAAAAGTTGGCTCCTCCCAGAAACGTATCCCCTCTCAACTTAAAAGAAGTGGAGGTTAAAGAAGATGACGCTACGGTCGGCTTTCCTTTTCTCTTACGATGGGACAGAAGATTCGGAGCCAAAACCTATGTTTACAGAGTCATAAAAACCGAAGATGAAAATTGGACCGATATTCCTCAGCCTCCCAATGATCCGATAGACGCCGGAATCCAAATCTCAAGAGATGTTCGTTATACTTTGGATGACTTGAAAGAAGATGAAGACGATGATGAAGGACTTTTCCTTCTCGATACTCGTTATTCCTGGGATGTAAAATCTTGCTGGGACGACAAGAGAGGAGAAGAACTTGGCCCCGACGCCGCTCCTGATGAAATACTTGAATTTGCCAAGGAAGAAAAGCAATGCTCCGAGTGGAGATCGAATTACCCCAATTACAGAAACACCGATGCTCCTTTCGAATTTAAAACCACCGGCCGGCCTCCAAAATTCGTTCAAAATCATACTTATCCGACAATGACCGACGGAGGTGAATACCCGATTGACTTCCAGTGGGAAGCGGTTCCCGGCGCTAAAAGTTACTTCTTAGTGGTTTGTCATGCTGGCAACACCTTTACCGACAAATGCCCTCTTGAACCCGGACCGATAACAATTTATATTCCCGGGTTTGGTGATATAGAGTTCGAAAACGAAAGCGAAGGAGACGTTCACTTTGCAGCCCGAACTCAAGAACCCCGCTTCAGGGCCGCTCAAAACTTATTGCTCGAAGAAGATTATATCTGGAACGTCTACACTTGTGCCGATCCGGTTGAACAATGGTCTATTTATGTTACCGATCCACTTTTTGAACTCGATACTCTGAAAGACATGGCAGATTTGAGAGACGACCTCAATGAAGCTCACTGCGGAGAAGATTACAGCGTAATTCAATTTCAACCCCATCTTTCCGGTCCTCGCAACTTAAAGCCGGGAACCGACGACGAGCTAAATCCGGAAGTAATATATCCCGACGAGCCGATTCAGCTTATAAGCTGGGATAATCTGCGAGGAGTTGAAAATTATGAAATTAAAATATTCAAAACCGGCGACGGTCAATCCGGACCTTTTCAAGAAGTAGAATTGATTTCGGGAATGGTTGATCAAAATTACCTTACTTTTACTTTTGCCGAGCCCGGAGATTACAAGATAGAGGTTCGGGGATGTATTCTTCTCGACCCGAATGATGAAGATAAGTGCGCCGGCGGAAGGCTGGGTCATAAAACCGTATCTCATCTCAGAATGTCTCATTACCCGGAAGGATCCGCCGGAGGAATCGTTCCTTGTGGTCGTAGTATTGATATATTTCCCCAAAACAGTGTCCTCGACAGCAGAGAAGACTGTCGCCCGGTTCATCTGTTCGTAATGTTTAACAGAATAATAGAAGAAGTCTTAATAAAGCTTTTTATTCCTTATTCCTTGGTCGTTCTTCTCCTTTATACCGGTTTTCTCTACTACAAAGGTCTCGGAGATCCCGATACGATGAAAAAAGTATTTAAAGTTTGGGAGGCCGCTCTTAAAGGATACACTTTAATTCTTCTTTCTTGGCTGATTGTCGGCGTATTCTTATCCCTCTTGGGATATCAATACGGCGCCTGGTGGGAAATAACCAACTTATAAAAATGAAAAGTAAATCTTTTTATCTCATAGCTACAATCCTTTTGATAGCCGTTCTCGGAATTAGAATCTCCCATCAGGGAGCCAGAATTCAAGAACTACTACAATCGGAAAGAGAAGAAGGTTTCTCTTTTGAGATGCCCTCTTTACGCAATGACCTCTCTTTAACTAATCAGTTCACTACTGAGAACAATTATTTAGCCTTCATGTATCCCGAAGGTTGGACCGAAATTGAAGACGAGTCTATTTTCGAGCTTTTTACTTCTCCCGAATATTTAACTGAAAATATCGGAGAACCGGAAGATTATAACCCGGAGCAGTTTCAGCCCGATTCCGTTGAAGAAGAGTTCGAAGATTTGGAAGAAAAGACAACAGCTGAAGGAGATCCTCTCTTCATAGCCGTCAAAAGCTCTCTTCCCACCTTTTCTTTGGGCTTAATCTCTCTTCAAGAGATTCAAAAAGAAGAAAGTGTTGATCTGAAAGAATTAATAATCTCCGACGGAAAGCAAGAAGATTACCAAATTGAGATAATAGACACCTATGAAGAGGAGAACTACGTTATGATCGAATCAATCTTAAAGATGAACGGAAGAAGAGCATTTCGCTCCAAGCATCTCGCTTTTTCCGGCCCCGATTACTATCTCCTAACTTTCAGTTCCTCTTATCAAGACTGGTCCAACTTTGTAAATGAATTTAACACTATTATCTCTTCGATAAAGGTAAATGAAGAAGCTATTTAAAATATATTCTTTTTTAATTTTATTTTTTCTTCCGAGTTTAATTTCGGCCGAATCGGAATGGAAAACTCACGTTGACTGGCCCGATTCACCGGGAGGAATAGAGCTCTCCCACGAAGCGACGATCGCCGAACTGGTCGCTTATTTTTACGAATGGGCGATCGCACTCGGAATGCTTTTCGCCTTGGGTATTTTAATATACTCGAGTGTTCAATACATCATATCGGCCGGAAGTATTAAAAAAATAAAAGCCGCTCAAGAACGAATAGGCTCCGCCTTCATGGGAATTCTTCTTTTGGCTGCCTCTTGGCTCCTCTTAACGCTTTTAAATCCGGAGCTGACCGTAATATCGGATACCGGAATATCCACCCTCCAAAACTTCGAAGAAAGCGAATTTACCACCATCCGTCACGAGGATGAGGTTTGTGATTACGGAGTAGTCGCTTACGGCATCGGAGGAGACGATGAGGTTGTAATTCTTGAAGAAGGAGAAGCGCGGATATTCGGAAGGAGAAGAGAAGGAAGAGATCCCGCTTGGGGATATACCGTCGATCCATTCTTTTCAATAGCTTGTAAAGCTCGTTCCGGATTCGGAGATCACGATACGGATCAGGGAGTTCGCTTCATCAGGGCTAATGAAGCCTCTTCGTGGCAAGAATTGGAACCGGTCTGCAATGATCCCTGTGCGGAAGACCCGGATCAAGAGTGCCCTGATGAATTTTTTGCCGAAGTCGAGGAGGGAGATGATAAATTCTGCTACGATTATCGTTATCTCGGATCTTCTTTTCCGGGGAGTGTTAAATATATATCTCAGAGACCGGGAGGGATAAGTCTTACTTGTTTGGCCGGAGACGAAAGAATCATGGACGGAGGAAATTGTTCTTTAAATCTTTACGAAACCAGCTTTGCCGCTCGTTGTGGATTTAAAATAACCCAAACTCCGATGACCGGAACCGATGTCCAGCAAAATTACGATGAACCGATAAGATGTTTGGAAGTGATGAGAGGATCCAATCCTTTTCCCGATGAATATCTTTACTGATTTTTTAATCAAAAATTTTTATGATAGAATCAACCAATGAGCACTAAACTGAGAAACAATTTTAGACTCTTTCTACTGTCATTAATCCTTTTTATCTCTCCTCTGCTGGTTAAGGGCTGGGAGATGCAAACCGACTGGCCCGATTCACCGGGGGGAACACCTCTCACTTCCGATTCGGGAGTCGCCGAACTGGTCGCTTACTTTTACGAATGGGGAATAGTAATCGGTGTAATTATATTTTTCGGGATTTTAATCTTTTCCGGCCTGGAATATATAACATCGGCCGGCAATCCGGACAAACTAAAGGGAGCAAGAAAAAGAATGGTTTCCGGATTTTCCGGAGTTTTGCTTCTTTTGGGGTCCTACCTGATACTGAATGCTATAAATCCCGATCTGACCGAAATCAGAATGGTTGCTTTTTCGGATCAACCGATCGGATCAATTGAGTTTTCCACCGGCTTCGATAACCCGGAAAGAATGTGTGAGTTCGCCTTCGTTACGGTTCACCAAGAAGACCAGCACAGTCATCCGGAAACTTATTTTCTGCTTCCCGGAATGTCAGTTGCAACGGCAGATGTTACTCCGGAAAAAAGTATTGCCTGCAGGCCGGATATAGATGATCAAGAAGTTCTCGAAGTGAGAAAAAACGACTCCTTGGAAGAACATTTCTACGCCTTGGTCAAGCGTCAATCGGGAGATGAAATAGACGAAAATAACAGAATTAATGTAGAAGACTTTCAAGCTGAAGACCTGCGAGACCTCTACAGGCAAAGGTACGAACTTATCGGAACAGTTGAATTTCAGGATGACGATTCGGTTTTTTCAAGTCACTGGATTACCTCTCGTCAATACAATCGCTTCAGCATCTTCGCTCCCGATGAATGTTATGATTATTTAATATCCAATCCGGCCTTTCAAAATCCGAGGTGTTTGGAGGTTGAGGAAGATAACGGTCAAATAAAGATAACCGAATATCGTAGAGTAGGATTCGCTCCGTTTTTGCCGGCCTTGGAGCATCTCATCGATTTAAATAATATAGACTTAACCGCCACTTCCGGAGAATGTCCTTCGGCCACCGTCTTGAATGATGATCTCGGTTATTTGAAAGATCCGACCGGAGGGGGTTGCGGAATAGCTTTTTATGACGGCCAATCCAGACGATTCGGTTTTTTCGGAAGAAGAATACCGACTTGCGAGCAGCAGATATCCCGTCCATCGGCTTCTACCGGTGACTTTACCGGGATGGTTGATCGTGAATCGAATTGTATGGAGCTTACTCGTCACGATCCTCCCCTGGACATCGATACGAGCGCTCATGATAAGTACAGATTGGTAATACAGGCGGAAGGAGTTGGTTCCGGGTCTTCAATGACCATAGATGTAACTGTCGATCTGGTTCCCGAGTGGTCTTTTGACTTCAAAAACACATCGTCAACCGTAGTTCAAGAACAAATTGAAGTGGATCCTCTTTCCAATATACATGTTACGATAGCACCCAATACAAGTTACAGAAAGATAGAATCGAATTCTCGTCCTTCATCGGGTTGCACAAGTTCAGCTACCAGCACGTTTTCCGTGAAGGGATCAATTGACTGTCGTTTTTCAACGGATGATTTTGACGGCAAAACAAAAAGAATGACAATAGAAATAACTGAAGAGAGTACAGCAGGAAGAGGTAGTATTATGTAATAAATTTAAAATAGATGATTGAAAGAATAAAGTTAAAAATATTGAACATTAGTCGAAAAGAAAAAGGGCTGCTCCTCTTGATTGTCGCTTTTGCAATTGCTCTTCCTTTTTTTTCGGAGGCGGCTATCGGAACCGGAATCTTTGATCTTTTCAGCACGATGCTGGAAGGAATATCGGAAAAAGTAAGTCCCTTTTTCGCTTTTTATGTGGCTCTCTTAATGGGATTGATAATAAGTGGTCTATTTTTATACTTGGCAGTCTTTCTTTTGGAAATGGCGGCCAACCCGGCCAACTTGACCATAATGGAGAGTGAGGCGGTTCAAATAGGTTGGCAGTTCACCTCCAGCTTGGCCAATACGGGAATAATCGTAGTTTTGGTCATAATCGGAATAGCGACCATCCTCGGAAAAGATAATTACGGGATAAAAAAGGCTTTGCCGAAATTAATAATTGTCGCTCTTCTTGTTAATTTCAGTCTTGTCTTCGTCGGAATGATCGTCGATGTTGCCAATATAGTTTTAAACACCTTCTTTCAAGAGGATATCGGAACCGAGCTGGTTCGAGCAATATTCGTAAGCTGGGACAATATCTTCGGATCGATGACTCTTTACGGTCTCGGATTATTGGTCTCTTTAATGATTCCGCTTCAATCGGCGGTTGCTCAATTTTCTTTCGCTCTGGGAATGACGAGCACCCTTTTACCTCAAATTATTGAAGCGATACTACAAGTTGTCGTCTCCTTCATGATGGCTATCGTTGTTTCGATGTATGCCTTTCTCTTTTTGGCTCGCATATTCGTAATTCAAATTTTAGCCATTTTATCACCTTTGGCATTCGTCGCTTGGACTTTGCCCAAAACTCAAGGGATGTGGAAAAAGTGGATCAGTGCTCTCGTAGAATGGTCGTTTTTGGGCGTCGTTTTGTTCTTCTTTCTGCTTTTGGCCACCGTAGCCGCCGCCCCTCTTCGCCCCGACCCGGGAATGGCGCCGAGCTTACCGATTGCCAACTTCGGCACCGTCCAGAGCATATTTATTTATTATATAATACTGGGTGCTTTTCTCGTTCTGGGAGTAAAAATGGCTAAATCCTTCATGCCCGAAGGAGCTCAAACTTTAATAAATCAAGCCAAAGGATTGCCCGGACAAGTTAGAAAATACGGCGCTCCGATGGCCGGACCGGCTTTTGATAAAATAAGAGAAGAATCTTGGAGAAAAGCAAGGGAAGAAAATGTTGAGGGTAAGGGCGGTTTAAGACAGCAAGCTAAAGAGGCTACCGGTTTTAAATCACTTACGGCAGGGGCCAATCTAAAACTTCAGGAAATGAAAAGAAGCTACGCCCGAGCTCAAGGATCTACCGCTGAAGATAAGCACATAGAAGCAAAAGAAAAAAGATCCGATATGTATAAGGGATACAGCAAAGAAGAGCTTAAAAAGCTTACCGAATCCAATATGTCCGACAGTCAAAAAGGAATGGCCGTTTCCGCTTATTTGAAAGCCGGCAAAGACCTCGATCCCGAACTTAAGAAAAGCATTGCCGGACTTGAAGAGCATATCGACAAAGGAACAATGAAAGAAGCTAAAAAGAAGAATCCGGACTTAATCTACTACAAGCATGGAATTGACGAGATGGAATCAAAGTTGGAAGATTTAAAGATGGACGGTGTGCCGGAAGACCAGCAAAGCATGGAATATAAAAAATTAAAAGAAGAGGTTGTAAAGGCGAAGAAGAAAGTGAAAGAAGAAGTAAGTAAAATGAGCGGTAAAGACGGAAGAGATGTTGACTTTTCCAGTATGAAAAAAGAGCACGCCGGAGATATAGCCGCTTTACTTGTTCAGTCCACCTCCATAATGCAAAGCTTTGCCAGCGGCTCTCTTAAAGAGAAAAAAGAATTGGAAAAAGCACTTCATAATTATAAAGGAGATTACGAAAAAGACGCTCAAAAAGCCCTTAATGAATTTTTCAGTGATCCGAAAAATATATCCAAATGGGGAACTGGCAGTGTTAAAAATCAAAATCCCTAAAAACGGATAAAGATTAAAAAATGATAACTTATCCCGAAAACAGTAAACAAAAAATAGAAGATATCGTCTCTAAGTTTTCTCTTCAGCAAAAAGGGAATTATGATAATACTTTTGAAGAAGTTTTAAGTCAGCCGAATGTTGTCCTCTCTCGCTTTACGGTTCTGAGAGCGGAAGAAGAGATGAGTCGAGAAGAAGGAGTTTTGTTTTTAACCGAAGAACTGGATATATCTCCGGAAAATGCAAAGCGGCTTAGCTCAATTATGGAAGAAGAAATCATCTCTTCAATTGCTCAGAGCACAAGCATTCCGCCCGGTGAAGAAGAAAAAGAAACTCATCCGGAAGATCCTTATGATGATCCGTACAGAGAATCCATAGAATAAAAAACCGGCCATTTTTTAATGGCCGGCTACTTTTTTTCTTAGAAGGTAAATTTTTCATTGCCTTCTTCGTCAACGAAAGCAAAGCTTTTTTCTTCGCTTTCTTCTTTCTCGTCTTTATCTTCTTCGCTTTTATCTTCTTCGCTTTTATCTTTTTCACCGGTTTTAAAGCCGGCTTTATTGCTCATCATCTGTCTGCCCAGCTCGAGCTGGGCGGCAATTGAGGAGATATTGTTTCCGTCCAATCCCTTGAAGATCTTCTTTTCAAGGTTTCCTTCTTCACCGGCGATAAGCGTTTCCAAAATCTCTTTGGCTAACGGTATCGCTTCTCTCTTCTTATAGCCCGAATGAGCTAAAGAAGCGGCAATGCTGTTTACCAAATTCATTTGCTCTTGATAGCCCATTTTCTTTCCTTCACCTTTTACTTTCTGTATTTGAGCCCTTATCTCTTCCTGGCCCAATTCTTGCTTCATTTCTTCTTTCTTCATCGCTTCTCTTTGGATCTGTTCTCTCCAATTTTTAAACTCCTGGGAAGGGTCCACTTTTCTCAGCTCTATGCCTTGATCAATAATCTTTACTCCCCATTTTTTAAACTCTTCTTTTACCAGCTTTATGTCTCCTATTCCCTTAAAAACCAAGTCGACGTCTTCCGAATGACTGATGTGTTGCTTGTATTTTTTCCATATTTCACGATGCTCTTTCTTAAGGTCCTCTCTTTCTTCGTTACTCATATTCTTATATATCTCCGAATAATCGGCTTTTTCCGGGTTGGCTATCCCGAACCATAAAGCTTTGGAGTCACCTTCCATCTGCTCCAAAAGATTTTGCTCACACTGCGAAATCACTTGTGCAACGGCATTATCGAGTCGCGCCAAGGCGGCTTCATAGCCGTTTGAGGGAGAATCAAAAATAAACTCGTAAGGGTTCTTGATTCTCATGATTACGAGATAGCTCACGGTGACATCCACTTTACCGAAAGAAGATTCTTTGCTTTCCTTTCCCGATGCGGGAGCGCCGGTCGTTCTCACTATCTCACTTTGGAGCTTCTGTTCTTTTAAATCCAAATAATTCAACTCTTTCCCTTTGTGATCCATGTCGTGATTTTCGGAAAGATTCACTTCATAAGAATATACGCTTTCCCACGGTTTTTTAGAGAAAAATCCCGTTCCTAAAATTCCACGATTTTCCTTTTCGACTATTCCGTCCGGCGCTTCACTTCTTTTTACTATATCTCCTTTTTTGAATTTTTCTCCGTTAATTTCCATATCTTCTGCCACTTCCAGATAGGAGGACCAGTTGACAATCGTTCTCTTGTAATTTTCACCTGGATTCATCATTAACTTTGCCTTTCCTTCTCTTACTTTCACTAAGCACATTGAAATAACTAATACCGCTAAAATAAGAACTGAAACTAATATAATTGCCATAATAATCATTCTCATCACCCTTTCTTTTATTTTTAAAGAACCGCTTCTTTTCTTCCTAATTTATATAATAATTTTATAGTTTTGTCAATCCTTTTATATTCTTTTCTTTTTATGATAAACTGATTACAAATCAGAACTCCTTATGCGCTTCAAAATACCACGCTATATAGATTATGAGATAAGGATATTCGGTCCGGCCAACTTCAAGCAATTCCTCTTTATCCTGGCCGGAATGATCGTTATCGGTTTTCTTTATTTAATCATAGACGGGACTTTCGCCTTTATGTTGGCCGCCTTCATTGTCACTTCGGTAACTCTGGCTCTCGCCTTCGGTAAGATTCAAGGCCAGTCACTCCTGACTATGATTCAAAAATATCTTACTTTTACTTTCTCCGGATCAAAAACTTATCTTTGGAAAAAGAAAAATATCTCTCACCAAGCGATAAGGCCGGATAAAAAAGAGGAGGTAAAAGAGGAGGAAGATCCCGGATATAAAACGGTAAAAAAGAAGGGGAGGCTCGATAAAATGTCAAAAAAAATAGAAACATTCTGATATGCCCGGAAAAAGTACTCAAGATTTTTTAGAATTAAGTCAAATAAAAGAAGGAGTCGTTATCCTTAAGAATAAATCCTTGAGAGGGGTTTTAATGGTTTCTTCAGTTAATTTTTCTCTTAAGTCGGCCGACGAACAGAGAGCCATAATTTCTCAATTTCAAAATCTCTTGAATTCTCTCGATTTTTCAACTCAAATAATAGTCCAGTCCCGGAAAGTTAATTTAACCGGTTATTTGGAAATTATCGAGGGCTGGGAAAGAAATCAAGAAAACGAACTTTTAAAAGAACAAACCAAAAGTTATCGGGAATTCATCCGTTCGTTCATAAAGGAAGAATCGATTCTAACCAAAAAATTCTTCGTTGTCGTTCCTTACGGATTCGTTGAAACTCCGAGTGCAAAACTGACCGAAGAAAGCTTTAAAAGATTTAAAAAACAGCTTCTCCAGAGAATGGAATTCATAGCCCTCGGTCTTAAGCGTTGTGGGCTTCAGGTAGCCCCGCTGACCAGCTCGGAGCTGATAGAGCTCTTTTGGGTTATGCATCATCCAAAAGAAGCGGAGACGGGCTATTATCCGGAATTCCCGGAAGAACTAATCGAATAAAATGTTAGATGAAATAAAAAAGAAAATAGAAGAAGCGCTCGGCTCAAAAAGCAAGATAGACGATTCGATGACCGAGCCGTCGACTCTTACGATTAAAGATGTCGTCGCTCCTTCGTTTATAGAAGAAAAACAAAACTATCTTCGCTTCGGCCAAAAGATGTCTCGTTCCTTCTTCGTCTTTTCTTATCCTCACTACCTGACCAGCGGTTGGCTCTCTCCGATTATCAATCTCGACGTCCAGATGGATATCTCTTTCTTTATTCATCCCTTGGATACCGGTGAAACTCTGAAAAAACTAAGGCAAAAAACTACCGAAGTCCAAGCTCAAATAAGTGAAAATAAACAAAAAGGATTGGTCAGAGACCCCGTTTTGGAAACGGCCTACGCCGACTTGGAAGAGTTGAGGGACAAGCTTCAATCGGCGGAAGAAAGAATGTTTCAGTTCGGTCTTTACATAACGATATACGAAGACGACGAAGAAAAATTGTCGGATATAGAGAATAATTTGAGATCGATATTCGAATCGAAAGTGGTCTATATAAAACCGGCTCT
>CAZNIM010000006.1:0-16279 GCA_964573145.1 uncultured Candidatus Saccharibacteria bacterium | reverse complement strand
TGGGATGACAAAGTGCCTCTCCTTTCCGATTTGGAGCAAATCCTCGAATCGATGGAGGGAACCAATTCGATATTGGTTCGACTCAGAAAATTCACCAAAGGAGCTTATTCCGAGTTTTTTAATGAATACTCTAACGTTTCCACGGATAACAACTTGACCGTTTTCGGAATAAGAGATCTCCAGGATGAATTACGTCCGATGGCGATGTTCGTTATTATGCGTTTTATTTGGAAAATAATAACCGGTCAAAAAAAGAGAAGAGTCTTGGTGGTTGATGAAGCTTGGTGGATGATGCAAAACGAAGACGGAGCCTCTTTCCTTTTCGGACTAGTTAAAAGATCAAGAAAATACGGATTGGGAGTAACCACCATTACCCAGGATGTCGGTGATTTTATGAAATCTCAATACGGACAACCGATAATAACCAATTCGGCTCTCAGATTCCTTCTCAAGCAGTCCTCGGCGGTAATAGATATGGTTCAAGACACCTTCAATCTGACCGATGAAGAAAAATATATACTTTTGGAAGGAGAAGTCGGAGAGGGGATATTTTTTGCCGGTAAAAAACACGTGGCAATAAAAATACTGGCCTCCTATACGGAAGACCAGATTATAACTTCCACTCCGGAAGAGATAAAGAAGATACAAGAAAAGAAAAAGGCCGGATTCAAGCCGGTTTAATAACCACCTGCCTGTCGGGTTCTTTACCGACGCTTTCCGTCTTCACGTCTTCTCTGCTTTGTAGTTCCATATGAATAATCCTTCTTTCGGCCGCTGATAAAGCGGGCATCTTTTTTTCTACACCGGTTAAAGAAACTTCATCGGCCGCTTCTCGGGCTCTTTCTTCCAGATACTCTCTCTTCTTTTTCTTATAGTCGTTTATATCCAGAGAAACGAAGAATCTCTTATCGACATTATTTCTCAAAGCCAACCTCAAAAGTCGCTCGGTTCCTTTCAGAGTCTGTCCGTTTTCTCCGATCAGCACTTGCGGTTTTTCCATCTTTATATTTACTTCTATATTATTATCGTCCATTCTCTCGACCGATACGGTTATCTCCTCATCTATCTTTTTGAAAAAGTTTTCCGAAATCTCTTCTATTTTTCTTATGTCTTTTTTTTCCAGCATATTTTTATTTTTTAACTGTTTTGTGTTGAAAAATGGTAAAAATAACGGTTATTATCCAATAAACTCCTACCGCCGAAGGCAAGCTCGACAATATAAAGATGGTAAATACCGGCAATACGAACTTCATCTGATTTTTCATCATACTTCCCAGACCTCCTTCCTCACTCTTTTCTCCGGTATCCGGCATAGTCATCTGAACCTGAATAAATTGACCTATTCCGGCCAAAAGAGCTAAAACTATATTCGGTTCGGATAGATCCAAAAAACCGAAAGAGAGGTAATCCACCACTTCCGGATTGCTTATAAAATCATAAAGATGAATCAACTGATCGGCTCCCAGTCCTCTTCTGAATATCTGAAAAAGAGCTATTATGACCGGAAATTGGAGAAAGAGCGGAAAGATTCCCGAAAAGGGACTCACATTCTCCTTACTGTAAAGCTCCAGGACTTTCTGAGCCTGTTTTTCTTTGTCGTCTTTATATTTTTCCTGCAGCTCTTTTACTTTCGGCTGCAGCTCTCTGAGCGCTTTTTGCGACCTGGTCGCTTTCGCCGAAATCGGGTAGAGCGCCCCTTTA
This sequence comes from uncultured Candidatus Saccharibacteria bacterium, assembly GCA_964573145.1. Lineage (GTDB taxonomy): Bacteria > Patescibacteriota > Minisyncoccia > Minisyncoccales > PWPS01 > PWPS01. The sequence goes on along the minus strand of CAZNIM010000006.1, from coordinate 14,578 downwards.
ACTATAAGAGTTATCAGTATCACCGCCAACCCCAAATCACCGAAACTGTTATATAAAAATATCAGTAAATTAAAAAGCGGCTGGTAAAATATTGCGTAAAAGAAATCTCCTATCATTTTTTAAGAATATTGGCTTCGGATAAAACGTCTCTGATTATATCGCTTCTTTCTTCTTTACTTATCTCTTCCGGGTCCTTCTTTATTATAAAGATAATATTTATTCCCGAAACGAGCTCTTCATTTAAAAATCCGGCTGCTTCTTTCATTATTCTCTTAACCCTGTTTCTTCTCGTCGCTTTTTTAAATCTTCCCACCGGAGCGACGAAAGCTATCTTTTTTTCTTCATCATCTCTCTCCTTAACTCTCACTTCCAAATAAGAATTAGAGAAAAACTCCCCTTCTTTAAAAGTGGAATTGAATTCTCTCTTTCCTTTTATTCTGTGCTTTTTGGAAAGCATCTTTCATCGTTAAGCGGAAAGTCTTTTTCTTCCTTTTTTTCTTCTCCTTTTCAATATTTTTCTTCCGTCTTTGGTTCTTTTTCTTTTCAGAAATCCGTGCTTCTTTTTCCTTTTTCTTTCGCTTGGATTGTATGTCTTGGACATCGGATCGATGGCTTAAATTAATACTGTCTCGAATTCTAATTGAAAACCGTTAAAAAGTCAAAAGCCGATTTTACCGGGTTATTAAAAACTTGTGGAAAACTTTTAGCTTTATTTTTTTTAGACCATACTTTTTTTATTATCTCTTTTTTTATTTTTTTGGAAAAAAACTTTTTTTAAAGCTATTTTCAACAACTTTTCAACAGTTTTTTAACTTTTATTGTAATTTTCCTCAAATTTTTTTTATGTTATAATTTTTCCACAATAAATTATATTCAGAAGATGGAAAAAGAAAAACTTTGGGAGTCAATACTTGCTGAGGTTCAGTTGAATATATCACAAGCTAACTTCAATACTTGGTTTAAAAATACTCACCTTATCGAATATGAAAAAGGAAAGTTGGTAATCGCCGTTCCCAACGCCTTTACTCGTGAATGGCTCAAAAGCAAACATAATAAAACTATAATTACGGCTGTTGAAAATCTCGGAGAAGAGATTTCTTCCATCGATTACGTAATAAAAAAGAACGAAGAAGAGAAATCCGCTGAAGATAAAAGAAATCCGAGAAGAGAAGAAGAAAATGAAAAGCAGATGGATTTTGAAAAATATCAAATCGATTCGGAAAGTAATCTGAATCCCAAATATACTTTTGAAAATTTCATAGTCGGTCCTTTTAATGAACTCTCTCATGCCGCCGCTTACGCCGTCGCTGAAAATCCGGGAACGGTTTATAATCCTCTCTTTATTTACGGAAAAGTCGGTCTCGGAAAAACTCACCTTTTACAGTCGATAGGAAATGAAGTCAAAAGTTCATCCAAAAAAGTAAAATATATCCCGGCCCAAGAATTCATTACCGGAGTGGTTAACGGAATAAGAAAAGGTCAAATGGAAAGCTTTAAAGAAAAATACAAGGATATCGATGTTTTGATAATCGATGATATTCAATTTTTATCCGGAAAAGAAAAAACACAAGAAGAATTTTTTCATACTTTTAACGATTTATATGAAAAAAACAAGCAAATCATCCTTTCTTCCGACCGCCCTCCGAAATCGATAAGAGCTCTTACCGAAAGACTGAGATCTCGTTTCGAAGGAGGAATGATCGCCGATATTAATTTTCCCGATTTTGAAACTCGACTGGCAATACTTAAAACCAAAGCTCAAGAGAAAGAATTCAATATTCCGGAAGAAATATCGGAATACATAGCCGAAAATATACAAAAAAATATAAGAGAATTGGAAGGAGCATTGAATAAGCTGGTTGCTCATCATAAGCTTACCGGCCGAAAAATAACTCTTGAAGAATCAAAAAAAGTACTCCGAAATATTCTTGAATCTCCGACAAAAAATATATCCCCCAACCAGATAGTAAAAGCGGTAACCAAGTATTACGATATCTCCGAAAGTGACCTTAAAGGAAATTCCAGAAAGAAAGAGATAGTAAAACCTCGCCAAGTAGTGATGTATCTTTTAAGAGAAGAGTTGGAATACTCTTTTCCTTTTATCGGCAAAAAGATAGGCGGAAAAGATCATACGACCGTTATGTATTCTCATAAAAAAATAAAAAATAAATTAAAAAATGATGATGATATGAAAGAAGAGATAGCTCTTATTAAACAAATGATGCTCTCCGTTTGACCTGTTGATAAGTTGTGAATAAAGAAAGGATAACTTCAGGAAAAGAAAAGGATAAAAAGGCACTATTTTGACAAGAGAAGTTTTAAACAAGTTATTAAGCTTTTAAAAGAAAGTTTTCCACTACTTCTTATTGAACTTAAACTACGTTAAAAAAAATAGTTTTCCCGACCCTTAATAGTAACAATAACTTAAAAAAATAAAATTAATAATTAATTAACAATTTATGAAATTTAAAATAATTCAAAATAAATTAAAGGAAGGAGTTTTAACCACCGGAAGAGTAGCTACCAAGTCGGTTTCTTTACCTATTCTTAAAAATATTCACTTAAGAGTGGAAGATAATTTTTTATGTCTTTCGGCTACCGATCTGGAAGTGGGAGTCAAATGGTGGTCTTTAATTAAAATAGAAGAAGAAGGAGAAACCACCATCCCTCTCGATATTTTTTCCAGCTTTGTAAATCTTTTACCGGAAGAAGAGAAGGTTGATTTAATCTCCGAAGAGAATGATTTAACCGTCATATGTAAAGATTATGAAACACAAATAAAAGGACTCGACCCGGATGATTTTCCGATAATCCCGATGATTGAGGATGGGGAAACCGTCAATCTGAAAACGAATCGTTTTTTTGAAGGTTTAAGGCAAGTTGTCGATATTCCCTCCAATACCAAAGTTAAACCCGAAATTTCCGGAGTCTTCTTCAATTTTGAAGGTAAGGTTTTAAAGTTGGCCGCCACCGACAGTTATAGGTTGGCCGAAAAGATTATCAAATTGGATGCTGAAGTTGAAGATAAAATATCGTTTATCTTACCTCAAAAAGCGGCTAAAGAAGTTTTGAATATCTTTGAAAACGAAGAAGAGATGGAGATCAGATTCGATTCCAATCAGGTTCTTTTCGAGTCGACTATGAGTGAGACCGATCATCCTAAAATTCAACTCAGTTCAAAGCTTATCGAAGGAGAATACCCCGATTATGAAAAGATAATCCCCGAAGAATCAAAGACACAGATACTTCTGGAAAAAGAAGAATTTTTAAACAAAATAAAAGCCGCCAGTCTCTTTAGCGGTAAGGTTAACGAAGTTACTTTAACCGTCGATCCCGAAAAAAATAGGATAGAGATAGCCAGTCAGGATAAGGATTTGGGTAATTATAAAACGGGAATAGATTGTAAAGTGGAAGGAGAAAAAACGACAATTTCATTCAATCATCGCTTTTTAAAAGACGGTCTCTCCGAAATAAAATCGGCGGAGATAATATTTTCGGTAACCGATGAAGCCAGTCCTGGAAAGATGATTCCGGTCGGTAATGATGATTTTCTTTATGTAGTTATGCCGATCAGAAATAATTAGTTTCTCCTTCTGATCGATTCTTCCATTAAAACTCTCCAAGTGGGAGCCGCCACCGACAGTCCGGGAGCGTTAATCATCGGTTGATTATTATTATTTCCGGTCCATACTCCGACTACCGTATTTTCGTTGTAACCGACGGCCCAACCGTCTCTGAAGTTTTGTGTGGATCCGGTTTTTACCGCCACTCGGTGATTTTCAAAATTTAAAAGTGAATTACTTCCGAAAACCGGAGTTCTCGCTTCATTATCACTCAATATATCGGTAATTTCTCTCGCTACTGAAGATTCTAAAACTCTTCTCGGAGAAGTATTTTCATAAGAGGCGATAATATTACCTCCCGAGTCCTCCACACGGAGGATATTTTTCATCGGTGATCTCATTCCTCCGGTTGCAAAAACTCCGTAAGCGGAAGTCATTTCCACCAGCTTTACTTCTCCTCCTCCCAAAACCAAAGGAAGTCCGTAATGATAAGGATCTTCGGTTAAAGTGGTTATACCGAATCTTTCCACCAAGCTCAAACTTTGACGAAGTCCGGCCATCTCGGCCAAAACTTTAACTGACGGGATATTAAGTGATTGAGCCAATGAATCTCTCAGTGTAACTTCTCCCCTGAAGCGTCCATCGTAGTTTTGAGGGATGTAAGGGTTGGATGGCGTTCCGAAGTTCGTCTCCTCATCGATAACCGTCGTATCGCCGCTATAGCCGTTTCTGAAAGCTTCCGCATAAACAAAAGGTTTAAAGGAAGAACCGGGTTGTCGTCCTCGTAGAGCTACATTAGTGTAAGGATCAAAAAGACAATCTCTACCGGGAACACAATCGGCGGGATATTTTTCTCCGAAATAATCGGCCGATCCGACTAAAGAAAGAACTTCACCCGTATGCGGATCGATTATTACCGCCGACATATTGTGAGCATTGTATCTTTCGGCATTTCTTTCTCTGAATATCTTCACTATCTCCTCCGCTTTTCTTTGCAATTCAAAATCTATCGTTGTATATATCGTTAATCCTCTTTGGTTTAAAAATTCCGCTCCGTATTCTCTTTCCAACTCTCCCTTTACCGATAATACGAAGTGGGGAGCTCGTAAATAGTTTCTGAATCGAGAAAATTCGGCTTCTTCGGCGACCGCTTCTTCTCTTGTTTGTTCATCTATATAACCGAGATGAGCCATTCTGTTTATCACCCAATTTCTTCTTCCCATTAAGGCGTTTAAATTATCTCCGTAGGGAGAGAGAGCCGACGGCGACCTGATCATCGCCACCAGAGTGGCTCCTTCCGCCACCGATAGTTCGGAAACCGATTTTCCGAAAAAAGACTGAGAGGCGGTCTCAATTCCGTAAACGTTATGACCGAAAGGGATTTGATTGAGATAAAATTCGAGTATATCGTCTTTCGAATACGTTCTTTCCAATTCCAAAGTCAAAATAATCTCCCTGACCTTACGCATGAAGGTTTTTTCATGAGTCAGAAGAGCCGATCGAACCAGTTGTTGAGAAATTGTCGATCCACCGGCGGATAAGCTTCTATCTCTTAAATTTATCAAAACCGAACGACCGATTCCTTCAAAATCGATACCGTAGTGATTATAAAAGCGAGAATCCTCGGCGGCCAAAAGAGCGTGAATCAGATGATCGGGAACTTCTTCCAAATCGATTAATTCTCTTCTCTCTTCTCCGTGAACCGTATACAACAGATGTTCTCCGGTTCGGTCGTAGATTCTGGTCGGTCTGTTTATTGTTCTGCTGACGAAATTTTCCGGGCGAGGTAAATCTCGAGCAAAGTAGATAAAACTGATCGAACCGAAAAATATACTCAAAAAGAGAATGATTACCATCACGTAAAAGGCTCCCGAAAAGAAATTTTTAATTTTGTTTTTGTTCTTTTTCATTTCAGCTACTATTATACCATTTCATATTATATAATCAATTTAAAATGAAAAGATTTTTATGGTAAAATTAGAAAAAAATTATTTAAATATGAAAAAAGAGAAAAAAATCAAGGACTTGTTGACTCGAGGAGTTGAAGATGCCGTCGACAAGAAATTGCTTGAGAAAAAATTAAAATACGGTGAAAAATTAAGAGTTAAGCTGGGAGTTGATCCGACCGGACCGAAAATTCATCTCGGAAGAGCTTCTCAATTTTGGAAACTGAAAAGCTTTCAACAGCTCGGACACCAAGTGGTTTTAATAATCGGAGATTTTACCGCTCAAATTGGTGACGCTTCGGACAAACAGGCGATGAGAACCCCGCTTACCAAAGAGGAGATAGATAAAAATATGGAAGGGTACATCGAGCAAATAGGCAAGATTCTCGATATGGACAAAGTTGAGCTCAGATACAATAGCGAGTGGCTCGGTGAGATGAAGATAAAAGAATTGATATCGATAGCGATGAATTTTACCGCTCAACAACTGATAAGAAGAAGAAACTTCAAAGAAAGATGGGATGAAGACAAGCCGATCGGATTACACGAACTCTTATACCCCCTGTTACAAGGATATGATTCCGTGGCGGTTGAAGCCGATGTTGAGATAGGAGGTTTCGATCAACTCTTCAATTTGAAAGCGGGAAGAAAGATGCAAAAACTTTTTGATATGGAACCGCAACAGATAATGACTTCTCAGATGCTTTACGGACTCGACGGAAGAAAGATGTCGACCAGTTGGGGTAATGTGGTTACCATCGTTGACGAGCCGGCCGATATGTACGGAAAGATAATGTCGCTCAACGACGAATTGATGATCGACTACTTTAAGCTTTGTGCATTCTATTCCGAAAAAGAGCTGAAAAAAGTTAAAAAAGAGATTAAAAAGGATCCCAAAAAAGCTAAGATGGAACTGGCTCGGAAGATAGTGACCATCTATCACGATGAGGGCAAGGCTCAAAAAGCTGAAGAGAGATTCAAAAAGATATTCGAAAAGGGAAAAGCTCCCGAAAAGATGCCCGAAATCGAAGTTAACGACGATAAAATGGGGCTTTTGGATCTCGTTTTTGCAACCGGTCTGGTTAAATCGAAGTCACAAGCGAAAAGACTTATAAAACAAAAAGCGGTCAGTATAGACGACCGCAAGATGACCGATTGGCAAGAAGAAATCCCGCTCGAAGACGGGATGGTCATAAAGATAGGAAAGAGAAGATTTGCCAGAGTTAAGAAATAAGCTTTTCTTTTTGTAATCCGCAAAGAGCCGCTCCCAAAGCATCGGCCGCGTCATCCGGACGCGGCTTTTCTTTTAAATTCAGCTCCGCTTTAATCATCATTTGAACTTGGGCCTTGTCCGCTTTACCGTGGCCGGTGATAGCCGACTTTATCTGTGAAGGAGTGAATTCGTGAAGAGGAATTTCTCTTTTAGCCGCTTTAAGCATGGCGACTCCCTTGGCTTGAGTAACGGTCATCGCCGTCTTCACGTTCTTTTTAAAATAAACCTTTTCGATGGCCATTACCACCGGGTTGAATTCTTCAAATATCTCTTCCAGCCTTTGGTCTATTATTAAAAGCCTCTCGTGGTCGCTTAAATCTTTGGGAGTTTTTATCACTCCGTACTCTAAGCAGCTTATATCTCCTTTCTTTTTTTCAATCAGACCGTAACCCATGGTTGCCGTTCCCGGATCGATTCCCAATACAATCATTTTATTTATCTTAAAGTGTAATAGATTTCATCGACTTCGTCGTGATCGGAAAGCTTTTCTATGAATTCTTCCTGCTTTTCGGAAATTTTACTTTCCGTTTTCGGTCGGTATCCGAGAGCCGAGGATTCCACCGCTGTTTTTTTGGCAATCTTTTTTTTGACCTCGATAAATAATTCCGGGTCGGTATAAATCTTTAACACCTCTTCTTCTTTTTCAAAATCTTCGGCGCCCGCCTCTATCGCCAGCAACTGATTTTCTTCACTTTTTTCCACTTCTATTATCCCTTTTCTGTCGAAAAGCCAACTGACCGAACCGGGTTTGGCCGCTTTTCCACCCACCTCCTTCAGTAAATTGGAGATTTCGGTGGTCGTTCTGTTTCGATTATCGGTTTCTCCGGTTACTATGATGGCCAATCCGTCCGGTCCGTAAACCTCGAGAATAAAATCTTCCAAAGTGCCCTCTTCACCTTCTCCGACTCCCTTCTTAATCGCTTTTTCTATATTTTCCTTCGGCATATCTTCTTTTTTGGCCTTTTCGATCATCGTATTCAAGGTCGGATTCATATCCGGATCCTTTCCCCCTTCTTTTACCGCCGAAGATATCAATTTGGAAAGACGGGCGAATTTTTTAGCCCGCTTTTTATCTTTTTTCTCTTTTTTTCTCTTTATATTGCTCCAGTGACTGTGTCCGGCCATAATCTTTATCTTTTTATATTCAAATGGTTGTAAGCTTCATCGGTCGCTACTCTTCCCCGAGAGGTTCTTTTTATAAAGCCTATCTGCACCAAGTAGGGTTCGTAAATCTCCAAAATGGTGTCTTTTCTTTCGTTCGAAGCGGCCGCTATCGCCTTTATTCCCGCCGGCCCTCCGTCGAATTTTTCTATCAAAACTTTTAAAATATTTATATCACCCGACTCGAGCCCTTTTTCGTCTATATTCAAGCTGTCGAAAGCCTCTTCGGTGATTTCGGTCGTTATCTTTCCGTCCCTTTTTACTTCGGCGAAATCCCGAACTCTTTTTAAAAGCCTGTTGGCCACTCGGGGAGTGAATCGGGATCTTTCCGCTATCTTTTTTACCGAATCTTTCTCTATTTCAATACTTAAAAGATCGGCCGATCTGTTTATTATTTTTTCTATCTCTTCGTTGCTGTAGGGTTCCAGTCTGAAGATCGCTCCGAATCTGTTTCTCAAAGGGCCGGAAAGAAGAGCCATTTGAGTGGTGGCTCCTATCAGGGTGAAGCGAGGAATCTTCAAATCGACCGTTCTGGCCATCGGACCGTTTCCGACAACCAGGTTCAAATTAAAATCTTCCAAAACGGGATAAATCATCTCTTCACAAACCTTGTTCAAGCGATGAATTTCATCGATAAAAAGAATATCGCCTTCCGATAAGTTGGTTAAGATTGCAGCCAATTCACCGGTCTTTTTTATCGCCGGGCCGGAAGTAACCCTTATTCCGGCCTCCATCTCTTTTGAAATCAAGTAAGCCAGAGTCGTTTTTCCCAAGCCGGAGCTTCCGTGAAAGAGCATATGGTCGGGTGAAGACTCTCCTCTTTTTTCGGCCGCCTCGATAATTATCTTAACGTTTTCCTTTACCTTTTTCTGACCGATATATTCTTCCCATTTATTCGGCCGCAAAGCCAAATCGAGAGTTCGGTCCGCATCGGTTTGTTCGGGATTCGTTTTTTTTCTCATAATCCGACTACACGATCCACTTCGTCCAAAGAAGTTTCTCCCTGTAGCGCTTTTAAGATTCCGTCTTGCTTTAGAGTGACCATTCCTTTCTCTATCGCCTTTTTTCTTATCTCCGAAGTGGAAGGATTGGAAAATATTAAATCCTCAATTTCTTCATCGACCGGTATCGCTTCAAAAAGCCCCAGCCTACCGCTGTAACCGGTAAAGTTGCAATCCTTACACCCCTTTTTTTGGTACAAAGGAGATTCCGGAAAGAAAGTCGTCTCCAATTTATCGGCTACGTTGTCGAGAGCCGATCTCAATTTTTCATACAGCTCTTTATCGACTTCTTCTATCGTCGTTTCCAATTTGCATCTTTTACAAAGTTTTCTGACTAACCTTTGAGCTATTATTATATTTAAAGCGGGAGCGATATTGACCGGCTTTTCTCCCAAAGCTTGCAATCTGGGAATGGCACCGGCTGCATCATTGGTGTGAAGCGTGCTGAAAACCACGTGACCGGTCAAAGCGGCTTGTAGTCCGATATTGGCCGTCTCGAAGTCTCTTATCTCTCCGACCAGTATGGCGTCCGGGTCCTGCCTTACTATCGCTTTCAGTCCGCTGGCGAAATCGTATCCGCTGTCGGGAGAAACTTGTGTTTGAGAAATTCCGTCGAGATGATACTCTATCGGGTCCTCAATTGTAATTATCTTTACTCCCGGATTTTTTATATGTTTCAAAAAGGCGTAAAGCGATGTCGTTTTACCCGACCCGGTCGGTCCGGTAACGATTATCATCCCGTTCGGCTTTCTTATTTCACTTTTAAAAAGCTCCAGAAGCTCTTTTCTTAATCCGAGTTGGTCCAGAGATATCAGATTTTGAGGGTCCAGAAACCTCATCACTATCGCCTCTCCCTCTTCGGACGGAAGAGCCGACATTCTAATCTCGATAGCTCTCCTTTCATCTTCCCTTTCTCCGGGGTAAACTATTGAAAAGCTGCCGTCTTGAGGCTTGTTGTCGACATTCAGCTTTACTCCGGAGAGAAGTTTTATTCTTGAAACTATATTTCCGTAAAGCTTTTTATCGATTCGTGCTACGTCTTGAAGAACTCCGTCTATTCTTATCCTTATCTTTGCATCTTCTTCGGTCGGCTCGATATGCATATCCGAAGATTCCAAAGCGACGGTCCCGGCCATTATCAAATTGAGCAGCTCGGAAGTGTCCTTATTCAAGCTTCTCTTTATCTCTTCTTGAAAAAGGGGAAGATTGGTCACCCTTCTTTCAATCTCTTCGGCCGTCCTCTTCGAAATCGATATTTCGTCGGTGATTTTCTCTCTTTTTTTATTCATGGTAAAATTGATTTTACTATGTTAAACTTTAACTTAAAATAGCCGTTTAGTCAATTTATGAAGATAAAAACAGCAAGTGAAAAAGAGACCGAAGAACTGGGACGAAAAATAGCTTCCCGGATATCTCCCCGTAAAAAGGGAGCGACCAAGATATTTCTCAAGGGAGATCTCGGATCGGGCAAGACGACCTTCGTCAAGGGATTCGCTCGTCACTTCGATCTAAAAGAGATAACCAGCCCGACTTTCGTCGTTATGAAGCGCTACCCGATTGAAGACGAGTTTCTTTTTTTGTACCATCTTGATTTTTATCGGCTTGAAGAAGGGGACCGACTCGGAGACTTGGAGATGGAAGCGATATTCGAAGCGAGGGAAAACATAGTCCTTATCGAGTGGCCCGAAAAAAGCGGATTTAGAGAAGGGGCGACGGTTATAAAATTCAAGTTTGTTTCCGAGAAGGAGAGGGAAATTAAAGTCCCGAATAATTTACTTGATTAAAAAGAGTTAATTAGTTATAATAATCGACATGATTTAAGGGCCCGTAGCTCAGTTGGCCAGAGCGCATGCGTGGCACGCATGAGGTCGCGAGTTCGAGTCTCGCCGGGTCCACAGTTCGATTGATAACCGCTTGGTGGGATGGCCGAGCGGCTTAAGGCGACGGTTTCGAAAATCGTTAACCCTCACGGGTTCGTGGGTTCGAATCCCACTCCCACCGCAAAGTGAGAATATTTAAAACTGATTAACCGAATGACTTGAAGTATTTTGAAAGGAGAAAGATTCGAACCGTTTTTCCCCGTGTTAAAAAATACTAAAAAACGTGGTTTTTTAGAGTCAGGGGGTCGGGGAAAAACAGGTGTTTATTTCGAATCCCACTCCCACCGCATAAACGGCACAGCATTAAAAAAGGAAAACGATGGAAACGGAAGAAAGCTATAAACAGGATTCGAATCATCATTTTTTAAATAATAAAAATCGTCGACGAAAAATCAGATTAATTCCGAAAAGATATGAGTAATACAAAAAAAAGACCTCCGGTAGTAGCCGTCTTGGGTCACGTTGATCACGGGAAGAGTTCGATATTGGAGGCGATTAAAGATCTTAAAATAACCGAAAACGAATCGGGTGGAATAACCCAGCACATGGGAGCTTACATGATTGAGCAAGACGGAGAAACAATAACCTTTATCGACACCCCCGGACACGAAGCTTTTTCGGCGATGCGTTCTCGGGGAGCAGAGGTGGCCGATATAGGAATTCTGGTCGTAGCTGCCGATGAAGGAGTTAAAAAGCAGACCAAAGAAGCGATTGATCATCTGACTGAAGCCGAGATTCCCTTTATCGTCGCCTTGAACAAGATGGACAAGAAAGAAGCCAATACCGACAAGGTTAAAAAAGAGCTTTCTTTGGAAGACGTCTTCGTCGAATCCTACGGCGGCAAAGTTCCCTGTATAGAAGTTTCCGCCAAGACCAAAAAAGGAATCGAAGAGCTTTTGGAAATGGTTCTTCTTTTATCCGAAATGGAAGATTTGAAGGCCGATTACGATAAACCGGCCGAAGGAGTCGTTATCGAAACTCATGTTGACCCGCAAAAAGGGGTTAGCGCCACTTTGCTGGTCAAAGAAGGAACTCTTGTCAAGGGAGACACGATAGGAACCGATTGTTGCTTCGGAACGGTCAGAAAGATGAAAAACTTTTACAAAGAAGAGATAGAAGAAGCCACTCCGGCCACTCCGGCTCGAACTTCCGGATTGAAGATGAATCCACACGTCGGAGAAGAGTTTAAAGTTTACTCATCCAAGAAAGAGGCTAAAAGCGCTCGGAAGAGCGATAAGGGAAGAGTAAGCTTCGAAGGACTCGCCACCGGAAAGAAAAATCTCGATCTGGTTATAAAAGCCGACGTTTTGGGATCGCTCGAAGCTTTGAAAAATATGATGGAAAGACTTCCCCGAGAAAAAGTGGGAATCAATGTCCTGGAAGCCGCCATCGGCGAAATAGGAGAAAACGATATTAATTTGGCCAAAACGACCGGAGCCAAAGTGTTGGCTTATCGAGTCGATGCAGCCAATTTGGCCGAGGATCTGGCCAGGCAAAACGATATCAATATCTTGAGATACGAAGTTATTTACAACTTGATTGAAGGGGTCAGAAAAGAGATGGAAAAGATGCTCGAAGCCGAAGAGGTGGAAAGAGAAATGGGTAAAATAAAAGTTTTAGCCGTATTTAAAACCGATAAGAGAAGACAGATCCTGGGAGGAAAAGCGGCCGACGGCGACATAGAGAAGGGCGCCTTGGTCAAAGTGGTCAGAGAAAAAGAGGTTATCGGAGAAGGTAAGCTGATTAACCTCAAAAAAGAAGAAAAAAATGTCGACAAGATCCCCGAAAGAGAAGAGTTCGGAATGCTTTACGAAGGAGAGACAAAAGTTGAAGAGGGAGATATCCTGGTCGCTTACACCAAAGAAAAAATCGTTCCCGATCTGTAAAACAGGGCCTGGTAGCCAAGTGGCTAAGGCGACGGTTTGCAAAACCGTTATGCGCGGGTTCGAATCCCGCCCAGGCCTCCGTCTCAGTTGAATGACGCCGCGGTGCTGGAATTGGCATACAGGGCGGACTTAAAATCCGCTGGGCGCAAGCTCTTGTGGGTTCAAGTCCCACCCGCGGCACCAAAAAAACCCGGTTTCATCCGGGTTTTTGTTTTGACAGTTTCCGATAATGGGTTAGAATAAAATAAAATGAAGAGGTTAAAGCAGAAAAAGGAATTAGTTATTTTATCAGTGGTCATCTTAGCGGTGGCCACTTTTTTATTTATCCGAATTACAGAGGAAGGTTTTGTCGGTAATGAAATTGAAATAGAAGAAGAGCGTGAAAAAGAAGTAAAAACGGATCTTAAAAAAGAAGAAGGAGCAAGTGATTCCGAAAAATTAATCCTGGACGAGATAATGGGAGAGAAAGAAGACCTTTATCAAGATGAAGAAGGTGAAGAGATTAATGATGAAAAATATAAAAAGCGTCTTAAAGAATTGGACTATATTATGTAATCATAAAAAAATGAGGAAACAAAAAATAAACGTATATAAATCTTTGGGAGTCTCTGTTTTAATTATTTTTGCGGCAATTTTCTTTGTGAAGGCCTGGGACGCTCCGACAACCTCTCCTCCGGGAGGAAATGTCCCTCCTCCGATTAATGTGAGTACCGTTGCTCAGTCGAAGGAGGGAGCTTTGGCGGTTGGCGCCCTGGGAGTCAGAGGAGCGGCTAGAATTGACGGAAGAATCCATCTTGACGGAAACACGAGCGCCACCAATTATATAAGCGGTGAATCTCCCGGCATAAGAATTAGAACTGAAGATGATGTAAGTTTTTATACCGGTGGGTGGAATCACAGATTGAGAATAAGCAGTGATGGAAATATAGGAATCGGAACCACTTCCCCCGGATCAAGACTTGATGTTAGAGGAAATATCTCAACTACCGGCGGATTTTTTTACAGTTCGGATGAAAGATTTAAAGAAGACATTGAAAATCTAATTTTGAAAGACGAGTTTAAAGATTTGAAGGCGATATCTTATATCGATAAAGAAAGCGGGAAGGAGATGCTCGGCTTTAGTGCTCAAGAGGTGGAGAAGATTTACCCGCAGCTCGTCGCTGAAAGAAACGGTGATAAGATTTTGGATTACGGTCGCCTTACCGCCCCCATTTTGGAATTGCTTAAAAGTCAAAATGAAAAAATCGAAAATCAGCAGAGTGAGATTAAAAGACTGTCTAAGGAGATAGAAAAAATAAAAAAGATGATTCAAGAGTAAAAAAGTGAAAAGAAAAAAGCTAAAAAAAATTCTTCTTTTATTCTCTCCGATTTTGATTTTTCTGATAATTTATGCCGCTCAAGATTTTTACAGAGTGGAAGACAGAAAAGATATTTGTGAGCATAATGTTTTTAGAAGAGTGGAGAGTGATTATTCGGACGACCTCTTCGTTCCAACCAAAACTGCGGCCGAGTGGTCCGCTTTCAGAAGCAATTATCCGAGCGATGCTTCTCTAACCCCCATAGAGTGTTGTATTGATGCTCATTGTGGGACCAACGAAGAGTGTGAAGACGGATTTTGCGTTCCGATAGGATGCGAGTGGGGTGGAGAGTGGTATGATGTAGGTGATACCAGGAGTTGTAGGGAGTCTTGCAGTTATAATTGTTGTGGGCATTGGGCTAGCGGAAGAGGGCGATGTCAAACTTGTAGTAGAAGTAACAGCGGAGTAAGAACCTGTCGATCAAGTGGAAATTGGAGCAGTTGTGATGCGGACGAGCCTACTTGTCCAAGCAATGAGTGTCACAGTGATCGCGATTGTCCCGATGAAGAG
>CAZNIM010000005.1:22788-31705 GCA_964573145.1 uncultured Candidatus Saccharibacteria bacterium | reverse complement strand
AAACTGCCGAGAGCGCAGGAGCCAAAATCACGCCGGGATTTTGAGCTCCGGTTCTTATCGAAAAGGGTATCGAGCGCATTTGACTGTAATTCAAATTAAAGTATAATAAGTAACGCGAAAGATAAAAATCAAAAGAAACAAAGATGCCGATAACAAAATCAGCTAAAAAGAGACTGCGCCAAAATAAAAAGAGAAGAGACGAAAACAAAGTCTTCAAAAACAGAATGAAGGAGGCGATAAAGGATCTTCGCTCTCTCGTTGAAGAAGGTAAAATAAAAGAAGCCGAAAAGAATTTACCGGAAACCTACAAAGCAATCGACAAAGCGGCTAAAAAGGGAATCATAAAAAAGAAAAACGCCGATAGAAAAAAATCTCGACTTTCGGCGCTGATAAATAGGTCTAAAAACGAGAAATAACCAAGACTATTCCCGTTTCGGGAGTTATCTTCCCCAGTTTTATATCCAGATCCACGGCAAAAAGAGTGTCGTGGATCTTTTTTAATTTTGAAAAATCAAACCGTCTCGCTTGACTGTGCGACTTCTTGAAGACAAAAGGGCTCAGCCCGCTCTTCTTCTTCATTTCATTGTAAGAAAGGTCTTCCAAATCCTTAACCGCCAACAAATTTCTAACCTGATAGTCGATCATTGATAATAAATAAAAAGGAGAATCTCCTCTCTTCATGTGATCTTGAAAAAGCTCAATCGCTCCCTTTTTATTTCCCTTTCCCAAAAAGTCGATCATCTTGAATATGTCTCCGTCGATATCGGGACGAACATGCTCGCTCACGTCTTCAACCGTTATCTCTTCTCCTTTTCTCATCAAGGACAGCTTTTCTATCTCGTTTTCAGCCCTCCAAAGATCATCTTTAACGTATTCGATCAGTTTTCTGACCGCTCTACTTTTTATTTTTGCCTCTCTTTCTTTAAATTCTTTGGCGTACCAACTTTCCAGCTTTTTTCCTTTTAACTTCGGATATTCTTGAACTACCCCCTTCTTCTTGTCCATCTTTTCCACTTTTTTTACAAGCTTTCCGGAAACCTTGTCCTCTTCTTTCAATATTAAGATATTTTCACTCTCGGCCAACTCTTCCAGATTCTTCTCTATTTCCTTTTTAAGATCTTTATCCTCGAGAAGTCCTTTGCCGATCAGGAGTCGTTTCTCCTTAAACATCCCTATTTGACCGCTTTCCGTCTTTAAATCGTTAAAATCAAGCTTCTTTTTCAAGTAAATCAAATTGAGCCCGGTCGGGTTTTTCTTTTTATAGCCGGCAACTATCTCTTTGAGTTTTTTGTCTGATCGATAATTATCCTTTCCGTGTAAAATTATAATCATGATTATTTTTTAGGCTTTTGACAAAGCGGACAAAGATAAGTTCCTCGCCCCCCGACTTTTATCTTTTCAATCTCTTCCTTCTTGCATCTTTTGCAAATTTTGCCGGTCTGATTATACACTTTTTGTTTATTTTGATAATTTCCTCTCGTTCCGTCGGGAAGTCTGAAATCAACCATACTGTCACCGTCACTTTCAACTCCTTCTTTTAAAACCTCTCTTATCGCGCTGTAAAGGCTCTTTATCTCTTTTACGGATAATTTATCGGCTTCGGTCTCCGGATGAATCTTAGAGAGCCACAAGGCGTCAGAAGCATAAATATTTCCCACTCCCGATAAAAATTTCTGATCCATAATAAGCGGCTTGATCATCTTTCTTCTTCCTCTTATCATCTTTTTGAATCTATCAACGGTAAATTCGTCACTCAGCGGCTCCGGGCCCAGTTCGGAGAGCTTCTTTTTCAAGTCCTCTCTCTTCCAGAGCTCCACCTTACCGAATTTTCTCAAATCGGAAAAAGCAATCTGCTTACCGTTATCCAAAAAAAATATAAAATGAATATATTGATTCATTTTGTCTTCTCTGAGTGGCCCCGGTATCTCCGAAACCCACTCTCCGTCAACCATCTTCCAACGACCGAAAAGCAGATTGCCGGTCATCTTGTAATGAATCAAGAGAGACAATCCTTCGTCCAATTCGAATATTACATTTTTAGCTCTTCTGCGAACATCTTCAATTTTTCTTCCCGTTATTCGCTCTTCAAAATCCCCGGACAAGCTTCCTTTCACCACTCCCATCTTCGGGGTATCGGTCCACGTTTTAAGAAAGGTCCTTCTCAGGACCTTTTCTTTTAAGTATTTAACACTCGATTCGACTTCCGGCAGTTCGGGCATCTATTCTATGGTTTCTTTTATCTTTTTTATTATTTCTCGCGGCGTAAAGTGTGCTTTTATCAGAAAGTCTTCCGCTCCCATATCGAGCCCTTTTTCAACTTCCGATTTCTGCCCGAGATTGGAAAGAATAACGATCGGAATATCTTTGGTGTCCGGATCTCCCTTAACCTCTTCCAAAACTTCGAATCCTCCGACGCCGGGCATTATCAGATCAAGCAAAATCAGATCGGGCATCACTTCTTTCGTCTGTTCGATTCCTTCTTTTCCGTCTACGGCTTGGAAAGATTCATAACCTTCTTTGTCGAGCTTTCTGGTTATCATCTCTCTCAAAAATTTATCGTCTTCAACTACTAAAATTTTAGTCATGCTAATGGTTGATTGGTTATTATTTACCGACTTGTTCGTTTACTTTTTTTATTATTTCTCGAGGGTCGAATTCCGTTTTCACTATCCATTCTTCAACACCGAGCTTTCTCGCTTTGTCTATTTCTACCGGCTGGCCCGAATTGGAAACTATTATTACCGGTAACTTTTTGAATTTTTCAATTTTTCTAATCTCTTCCAAAAACTCTATACCGTTCATTCTCGGCATCAATATGTCAAGAAGAACGAGGTCGGGGTCGGCTTCTTCTATCTTCTCAAGCCCGTCTTTGCCGTCAACCGCCAACTCCACTTCATAGCCCTCGGCCACCAGCTTTTTCTTGACCAGATTTCTAACTATTCTTTCATCTTCAACTATCAAAATTTTCTTCATATCTCTTTCTTTGGTCTTGCGCCTTAATTTTAAATCGCAGAGAGGGAATTGTCAAACTTTTTAATTAAAAATTCCTTATGAAATTTTCGGGATCGGAGCTCTTTATCGGTAGAGTGAAGTAGAAGACCGTACCCTGTCCTTCTACCGATTCGAACCCTATCTCTCCCCCGTGAGCTTCGACTATATTTTTGGTTATGAAAAGCCCCAATCCCGAACCTTCGACATCTTTCCTGACTACGTTTTCAGCTCTGAAAAACTTATTGAACAATCTTTCTTGCTGTTCTTGAGGAATTCCTATACCGTCATCTTTAACCGATATCTTAAGCTTGTCGGCTCTCCTTTCCACTTTTACTACCACCTGACCTTCATCGGTGTACTTTACCGCGTTATCAATCAAGTTTTGAAGAACGACTCTCATCTTTTCTATGTCAACCTCCACTCGCGGAATATTTTCTTCCGTCTTTTCCATTCTCAACTCGAGCCCTTCTTTTTCATCAATAATTTCTTTATGTTCCTCAAGAATCGGACTTATCAATTCAAAAATATCAACCGGCTCCGGCTCGTAAATATATCTTCCTTCTTCAATCCTGCTCACATTCAAAAGATCATTCACCAAGCGAACCATTCGTTCGTTGGCGTCATATGTCTTTTTGATTAAAGAAATTTCATCTTCAGTCAACTTATCTTCTTCTTCAGTAACCTCTTCCAAAAACGTCTCCAAGGTCCATTTTATTCCCGAAAGGGGAGTTCTCAATTGGTGGGCGGCCACCGAAACGAACTCACTCTTTATTCTCTCTATCCTCTTTTCTCTGGTTATGTCGTGAGCATGAACCAAAACTCCCAGAAGACCGTCCTCTTCTTTAATCTTGGTTGTTGTAATTTCCAAATAAAAATCTTCATTAAACTTGAGCTCTTCTCTGAAGATATCTATTATCTCGTCTTTATCGTCATCGGTTATAAAATCAACCAACTCTCCGATCCTCGAATCGGTGGAAATATCGGTTATCTTTCTGCCGACAATATCGCTCCTTTTTACTTGAAAAAAGTCTTCCGCCTTGGGGTTTATGATGCTTAAAAGGTTATCCGAATTGAAAAACAACATTCCGTCTATGAAGTTTTCAATAATCGCCGCCGTTTTTATTCTTTCTTTTTCCGCCTCTTTATAAGACCTGTCTACGTCCTCCAAAATATTTATCAGGGCGGACCGAGAATCTTCCATTTGACTAGCTCTCTTTTTCAGTTCGGCGGTCTTTTCTCTCAACTCGGCCTCCATCTTTCGCTCAATCTCCTTTTCTTTGGTTATGTCGGCAATCGTAAAGAGATATCCGGAAAAGTCCTCATCTTCCGATTTTCTGGCCAAAGCGGCCACTCTTGCCGGAACCGGCTTTCCCTTTTTGGTTATTAAGGTGAATTCCCGCTCCAATCTTTCATCCGTTTGCCGAACTCTTTTAATAAAATCTTCCAGCTCCAGTTTTTCCAAAAAAAGATCGCTCATCTCCATGCCGACCGCTTCAACCTTGTCGCAGCCGAAAAGATTTTGAAAAAACTTATTCACTTCCAAAACATAATTGAGCGGATTGACCACACAAAAAGCTATCGGCAAAAACCTGTTCAGTTCCTGGATATACCTTCTGAAATCTTCCAAATCTTCTATTTTATCATCTTTTTTATCCCTCGTTTCCATTCTTCTTTTTTAATTTTTCAAGCTCTCTTTTTGCCTCTTTTAATTTTGTCTCCAAGCTGTCGTTTCTTTCTTCCAACTTCTTTTTGTCTCTCTTCAGCTCCACCATTCTTAACTCTCTTCCGGTCGCCAATCTGTTAAATCTTTCCAGTTCTTTCACCTTTTCTTCCATCTCTTTCTCCATCTGCTTGGCTCTGTCCAAATCGGAAAGGGCGATAAAGATCCCTCCGCTGAATTTCTCACTGAATGCTTCCACCTTGACCTTCTTCTCTTTTCCCATTAAGGCTATCTCTTCCCTGGAAACTTCTCTTCGCAGCTTCTCAATATCTTTTTCAGTGAAAATCTTTTCTATCTTGTCATCGACGAGTTCGTGTCTCTTGTAGCCGGATAACTTTTCCAAGCCTTTGTTAACTCCAAAAATATAATCCTCTTCATCCACCAAAATTATTGAAACGGGAATAAAGTTTAAAAATTCTTCAAAAAACTCTTTGGAAAGCTGGTTTTCACTAATCATTTTTATTTTTTAACTTTTCAATCTCTTCTCTTAGTTTTTTATTTTCTTCTTTCAACTCGATCATCTTTTTTTCTCTACCGACGGTTAGTTTGTGAAACTTCTCCAACTCTTCCACTTTTCGCTGATACTCTTCGGTTCTCGCACTAACTTTGTCCTCCAAGCTTTCATTCAACTCTTCGAGCTCTCTGGTTCTGGCTCTAACTTTAATTTCCAAAATCTGCCGAGCTTCTTCCAATTCTTCATGGCTTCTTTTCAGCTCATCGACCATCTCGTTGAATTCTTTACCGATCTCTTCAATTTCATCTCCGGTTTCGATCTCCACCTTCTTGTCCATGCTTCCGTCTCTGATGTGGTAAATCATCTTTTTCAATTCCAAAAGCGGCTTTATTATTCTTTCGGTCAGACCCAAAGCCAAAAAGACCGACATTAAAGCGGCTAAAAGTAAAACGAAAAGACCCCTTCTGGTTACCGAAATTATAAAAGAAGAAGCGGGTGGGATTCCCACTCCGGCAATTGCCGTCAATCTTTCTCCTTCATCGTCAACAATCGGGACACCGACCACTTCGATCTTTCTCTCTCTGTAAATTGCATCTCTTCTACTTGAATCTCTAACGTTTAAAAACTCATCTTCGATCACTTTTCCCTTGTCTTCACCGTTGCTCGAATAAATCAATTTTCCTTCTTCGTCCGCTACCCACAAAAACAAGACCTCTCGGTCACTTGCAATTTCATCAAAAACTTCTTCCCGTAAACCCTCCTCTTGATGAGATATTTCTCTAAGCAACTGTAAAGAGTTCATCTTTTCGGTCACCAAAACTTGATGATAGTTTCCGATTTGATCGGAGAGATTGAATCCGGAAACAATAAGAATGGCAATAAAGGAGACAAATATTATGGCTCCGAATATTCTGCTGAAAATACTCTTTTTCATCAGCTACTTTTTATAATTCTAATTTCATTTGTGAATCCTCCTTTTTTCGGTATCTGGCCGCCAAAGTTTTAAAGTTAAGCTCTTCAAAAAACTCGACCTTCTCTTTTCCGGGTCTAAGTTGACACTCTTCCGAATCGACGTCGATATCCATATCTCGCTTTAAAGTAACGAGTTTTTTACTCAGAAGAGCTTCTTTCTCTTTTCCCTCCAGGCGTCTGCGTTGAGCTTCTTTAAGGTTGTCCAGGTTCGCATATATCTCTTCTATCGTTCCATGTTTTGAAACCAAATCTTTAGCTCTCTTTTTCCCTATTCCTTCTATTCCCGGAATATTATCTGAAGGATCTCCTCTTAGAGCTTTGTAATCTACAAACAGCTCCGGAGAGACTCCGTATTTTTCAACAACCTTGTCCTTGTCGAAGTTTATCATTTTTTTTATTCCTCTACCAGGAGACCTGACCGTCACTTTTTTATCTACCAGCTGAAGAAGATCTCTGTCCCCACTTAAGACAACTACTTCTTTTTCGTCTTTTAATTTTTCAGCCAGAGTGGCGATTATATCGTCGGCTTCGTACCCTTTCTCTTCAAAAATCGGAATTCCAAAGCTTTCCAAACCTCTTTTTATTATCGGTAATTGAGAAACCAGATCTTCCGGCATCTCCGGTCGTTGAGCTTTATAATCCTCAAAAATATCATGACGAAAAGTCTTCTCTTTTCTGTCGAAAGCGGCGGCAACGTAATCCGGCTTCTCATCATCCAAAACCTTACTCAAAATTGAAAAAAATCCGTAGGCGGCATTAACCAGCTTCCCGTCTTTTTTTAAAGGAGGAAGAGCGTGATAAGATCTGTAAATTAAAGCGTTGCTATCGATAAGTAGTATTTTTTTCATAATCGTTAAAATAAAATCTTGAATAATTTTATCACAAGCCAATCGTTTGACCAACCTTTATTTTAGTGTTATTATTTAGCTACTTTTCGGGGCATGGTGTAACGGCTAACATGCTCGCTTTGGGAGCGAGTGATTCTCGGTTCGAATCCGAGTGCCCCGACACTTTATTGACAGCTTGAACTTATTTACTTATCATTTATAGTGTAAGAGTTGCGGGTGTAGCTCAACGGCAGAGCCCTGGCCTTCCAAGCCAGTTATGTGGGTTCGAGTCCCATCACCCGCTCCAAATAAAAAAACCGCCTCATCGGCGGTTTTCTTTTTTTATTTCTCTAAGGATGGCTACAAAACTGATCATCTATTCCGGAACTTAAAAATTCTTCTTTGCTTCCGGCAAACTTTATTTTTCCTTCTTTTAAAAGAAATATCTTCTCAAAATACTCCAAATCTTCACGATTACTGACCGCCATAACGACCGCCATCTTTTTATCTCTGCAAAGTCGCTCTATCGTCTCCACCACTTTTTTCAATCCTTCCGGATCAATTTGATTGAAAGCTTCATCCAGAATCAATATTTTGGGGTGTAGCGCCAAAGCTCCGGCAATCGCCACTCTCTTTTTTTGCCCTCCGGAAAGATAATGAATTACCTTATCCTTAATCTCGTAAATCCCCAACGATCTCATCGTTTCTTCAGCTCTCTTTTCGGCTTCTTTCTCACTCATTCCGTAATTCAAAAGAGAAAACTTAACGTCATCGATAGCCGTCGGTCCGACCAATTGATCGTCCACTCTCTGCATTACCGCTCCGACGCTTTTTCCGACTTTTGAAAAGTCTTTTGCCGGATCGACTCCCAAAAGAGAGACTTCTCCTTCAGTCGGATTCAAAATGCCCAATAGATGAAGTATTAAAGTTGTTTTTCCGGATCCGTTACCTCCGACCAGAGCGACTTTTTCTCCCTCTCTGACGACGAACTCGAGACCGCAAGCCGAAACCTCGGTTTCATCCGGATATTTATGCTTTACACAGTGAAGTTTGGCCAGTTCCTTTTTCATATTATCTTTGATGTAATAACGAATAATAAAGTAAAGATAAGTAATGCCAAATCAGAGCGTCCCATTTTCTTTTTTGAGCTGTAAAAAATTCTTCCTCTGAAACCTCTTATTTTCAAGGCCGAATATATCCTTTCCGCTCGATCGATCATCTCCAAAACCAAGAACCCGACAATCTTTCCGGCCGAAACGAACCTTCTTTCGCTTCCTCCTCTGACTTTTACCATCGTCGTCTTATTTTTAACGATATCCAAAAATAAAAAGAAGTAGCGATAAGTAAAAAATAGAACCGTCGCCAAAAAAGGACTTACTTTTGAAAATATGGTAAAAGTTTCAAAGTAAGGGGTGGTAAAGGTGTAAAAAAGAGCCAAATAAGCGGCAACATAAGCTCTAACCAAAAAGATAATCGGAAATCCGAACCCGGCCACCAATTGACTGAAAGCGAAAAAGGAAGCGAAAAAAGCGGGGAAAAAAGCCCACATCAACATCTTGCGAACCGGCAACCCGGTTCCGACTCCGAAGATAAAAACCGTAACGAAAACCGCTCCCGGAAATAGGTAATTTTCCGCTGATATCGTTACGAATAAAAAAGATACAAAAAATATCAGCTTGGAATAAGCTGACATTTTTTGAAATGCACCTTCTTTACTTGCGTAATAATCGGCCAGTCCGATTCCGGTCATAAAAGATCGGGTCTACTTTTTTGCAAAAATCCTATTACCAAGGCGACTATTATCGCTTCTATTATCGCCGCGTAAAGGAAAAGAGGGAGAGCGACTGCTAAAAAGCCACCGACGGAAAGCTCTTCACTATAGTAGTCATGAGCTCCGTGATGCTCGTCTTCGTGATGTTCTTCGTCATGGTGATCTTCGTGATGCTCGTCTTC
>CAZNIM010000005.1:0-22688 GCA_964573145.1 uncultured Candidatus Saccharibacteria bacterium | reverse complement strand
GATGCTCGTCTTCGTGATGTTCTTCGTCATGGTGATCTTCGTGATGCTCGTCTTCGTGATGTTCTTCGTCATGGTGATCTTCGTGATGCTCGTCTTCATCATGATGATCTTCATAGTGTTCGTCTTCGTCATGATGCTCTTCATAATGCTCGTCTTCATGATCGTGGCTGTGATGATCATGACTGTGATCATGAATAAGAACCTCGTCCGGATTTAGATTAACGGCAAAAACAAGACCGGCGAGCAAGCTGAAAGAAAGAAAGAGGCTGAAAAAAGCGGTCAGCCCTCCCATAATCGCTTTTAAACCGTTCTTTTTTCCGCCCAAATCCTTAATCGTCCTGAAGATCAAAAACCCGAAAAGAGCTTGAGACCATAAAAGAATCGTATTTATTCCGATAACGGTAACTCCTCCGTGTCCGACCGAAGCGAGTATCGAATTGGTCACGAAAGAGACTATCAACGCCCAAAAGGGGCCAACCAATATTCCGACCAAAACCATCAGATTTATATGGACCGGCAGCCCCAAAGGAACCGACATCACCAAAAGCGATAAGGCGGCCAAAAGAGCGGCCAGAGGCATCTTTTTTTCTTCTTTTTTAGCGAAATAAATCGCAACTACCAGCAGTATTGCGGTTATTGCAAATCCGGCGAACCAGATGGCGAAAGGCAAAACTCCGTCCGGAATCTCTATGTGCATATTTTTTTATCTTAAGCTTATAATTACTTACTTAGCGTACTCTATTACTCTTTTTTCTCTTATTACGTTAACCTTTATCTCTCCGGGATAATTAAGCTCTTTTTCAATCTTGTGAGCAATATCTCTGGATAACTTTTTAGCCTCCAAATCATTAATCTCCTCCGGTTTGACGAAAACTCTCACTTCCCGTCCGGCCTGAACCGCATAAACTCTGTCGATTCCCGAAAATCCACCGGCCACTTTCTCCAATTCTTTCAATCTTTTCAAATAATTTTCCAGAGTATCTTTTCTGGCTCCGGGCCGTGCTCCCGATATCGCATCGGCAGTTTGGACGATTACCGCCTCCAAAGTCTCGTAGTCGTAGTCTTCGTGATGAGACTTCATAGCGTCAATAACTTCCTTGCTTACTCCGAATTTCTCAAGAACTCTTATTCCGATTTCTACATGCGACCCTTCCACTTTATGATCCAACGCTTTACCTATATCATGCAAAAGTCCCGCCTTTTTACAGACGAAAGCATCGGCGCCTATCTCGTTGGCTAAAGCTTCGGCGAGATAGCTTACTTCCTTGGCGTGAAGAAGAACGTTTTGACCGTAACTGGTTCGATAATAAAGCCGACCCAGCAGATTAACCACTTTCGGGTCGAGCTCGACTATTCCGGCGTCGTATACGGCTTGTTCTCCGGCTCTCTTGATTTGATCGGAGACTTCTTGCTCCGCTTTTTCAACCATCTCTTCAATTCGAGCCGGCTGTATTCTGCCGTCGAAAATCAATTTTTCCAAAGCGGTTTTGGCGATCTGTCTTCTGATCGGATCAAAGCTTGAAATTAAAACGGTTTCTGGGGTGTCGTCGACGATAACCTCCACTCCGGTTAGTTTTTCCAATGTTTTTATATTTCTTCCTTCTTTTCCGATTATTCTTCCCTTTATATCGTCGTCGGGAAGAGAAACGTTGGTAGTCGTCAAATCTTGAGCTTGAGAAGCGCTGTATTTTTGAATTACGGTTGCCAAAATCTCTTTGGCTTTTCTTTCGTACCTCTCTTTTCCTTGCATCTCCAACTTGTGAATTCTTTTCATCAGATCGGTCTCCATCTCTCTTTCCACTCTCTTCATTATCTCTTCTTTTGCCTCTTCTTCATCGAGGCCGGCTATTCTTTTAAGCTCGGTTTCCGCTTCCTCGTGAAGTTCTTCAATTCTCTTTTTCACTTGCTGAAGCTTTTCGATTCTCTTCTCGAAATGTTGTTCTCTTTCTTCAAAATCGGCTATCTTTTCGTCTATGTTGTTTTCTCTTTTGAGTAGAAACTTCTCTTTTTTTCTCAACTTTTCACTCTTTTCTTCAGCTTCTTTTCTTGCCTCTTCGAGAAGTTTTTCCGCCTTTTCTCTCGCTTGTTCGACCATCTGCCTGCTTCTTTCTCTGGCGGCGTTCATTCTGTTTTGAACCTTCGTCTCTATTGCTTCATAGTCTCTTTTTGCTACTTTCTGGCGGGCATGATATCCCAAGACGGATCCGACCATCAAGGAAACCACTCCTACCACAATGATTAAGATTTCCATATTTTATTATTTTTGGCACTTTGCTAATCATTTCCGATTAATACCAAATTAAGGCTAAATTATACTGACTTCTACTGAAAATATATCAGACGATACCGTCAATGTCAATTTAAAAACCGCTCCCGTAAGAGCGATTTTTAACTTAATATTAGAGTTATGCCTCTTTCGATTCGGAGATCACCTTATCTATCAACCCGTATTCTTTCGCTTCTTCCGCACTCATATAAAAATCTCTGTCGGTATCCTTTTTAATCTTTTTCAGTGGCTGTCCCGTATTGTCGGCTAAAATCTTATTCAGCTTTTTTCTTATCTTCAATATATGATCGGCGGCAATCTCTATCTTGGCCGCTTCTCCTTCTACTCCTCCCATTACTTGATGAAGCATCACTTCCGAATTGGGCAGACCGAACCTCTTTCCTTTTTCTCCGGCCGAAAGAAGCACCGCTCCCATCGAAGCCGCTATCCCCACACAAACCGTCGATACGTCCGGTTCAACATACTCCATGGTGTCATAAATCGCCATTCCGGCGGTCACCGATCCTCCCGGACTGTTGATGTAAAGCTGAATATCCTTTTCGCTGTTTTGATGAGACAAGAAGAGAAGTTGAGCTATGATTACGTTGGCAACGCTATCGTTTACCGGTCCACCCAAAAAGATGATTCTCTCTTTGAGCAGTCTGGAATAGATATCGTAAGCTCTCTCTCCTTGAGGGCTTTTTTCTATTACCGTCGGTATTAAATTCATATTTTTGTTTGTTTCATTTTTTACTACTCTCCCTTTATATCTTCTTTATCTTCACCTTCTTCCGTCTCTTCGTCTTTCTTCTCTTCATCTTTCTTCTCTTCTTCTTGATTCAGTTCCTCTTTATCACTTTCCGTTTCTCTTTTTTCTTGTTCATTCTTCTCCTCCTCATCGCTCTCATCACTTTCCGTCTCTTTCTCTTCGTCTTCATCGCTTTTCCCCAATGATTTGACATCTATCTTCCATCCGGTTAGATTGGCCGCCAATCGGACATTTTGCCCGTCTTTTCCGATAGCCAGTGAAAGCTCGTCATCGGAAACGGTGGCAATCGCTTTCTTTTCTTCCGTAATCTCAACTTGATGAACGTTGGCCGGTGACAGTGCGTTGGCTATAAAGTTCTTTTCATCTTCATTCCATTCTATTATATCTATCTTTTCTCCTCCCAGTTCGGATATCACCGCCCCGACTCTGGTTCCTCTTTGTCCTACGGCCGTTCCGACCGGATCGACTCCTTCTTCTTCCGAGTGAACCGCCACCTTACTTCTTGACCCTGCCTCCCTGGCGATCGCTTTAATCTCTACGACGCCGGTCGATATCTCCGGAACTTCCAATTCAAACAACT
Source organism: uncultured Candidatus Saccharibacteria bacterium (assembly GCA_964573145.1). Lineage (GTDB taxonomy): Bacteria > Patescibacteriota > Minisyncoccia > Minisyncoccales > PWPS01 > PWPS01. Next base: position 19,073 of record CAZNIM010000005.1, on the reverse strand, counting down.
TGGAAACCAGTTTGGGAAAGCTTCTTGAAAGATAAACGGTCGGACCTTTGGAGCTCTTTTCAACTTTCAAAACGTACATCTTGTACCTTTGTCCCGTTTTGTAGTACTCTCCCGGAATCTGCTCTTCTCTTGTTAAAACTCCCAAAATTTTTCCTATGTCAACCAAAATTTTACGTCCTTCCACTCTTTGAATCACACCGGAAATAACGTCTCCTTCTTTCTCTTTGTATTCTTCATAAGTAAGATTTCTCTCCGTTTCTTTCACTTTTTGAAGAACTACCTGCTTTGCCGTTTGGGCCGCAATTCTTCCGAAGTCTTCTTTCGTTTCCAAAAGCTCTTTCAGTTCGTCTCCCACTTCGGAGTCCGGTGCATCTTCAACCATTATATGTCTTTTGGGGTTGAATCTAACCTTGTCACCGGCATCTTCCATCTCTCCTTTTTTAAGCATTTCCAACTCTTCATCGGTTAAAATCATATCCTCGTCAACAACTTTTTTCACTTCCCAAAACTTAACTTCACCGGTCTTGGGGTTAAAGTCGGCTTCAATCAAATCTCCCTTCTCACCGTATTCTTTTTTGTAGGCGGTGGCAATCGCTTGCTCCACTATGTCCAAAATCTTATCTTCGGGGATCTCTTTTTCCGCTGCAATTTGTGATATCGCCGAAGCAAATGCTTTTAAGTCCATATTTTTTGTCTTATTTTTTAAAAAGAATCCGCCTTTACGCGGACAACTTACAATCAACTACCATCGCTTTAATAATAAAACGAAAAATAAATTATGTCAATCGATAAAGTGTCGGGCCGCCGGGATTCGAACCCGGAATCACACGAACCCGAATCGTGCATGTTAGCCGTTACACCACGGCCCGGTTGAAAAAAAATTAAATATATTTTACACTCATAGTAATCCTAAACCAAATTCGCAAAAATGCCAAACAGAACTAAAAAACTGTTAATACTTCTTCTCGCTTCCATCGTTATCTTGGTTTTGAGCTGGGTCTTTCGACCTTTCGAACCGGATGAGCAAGAATTCAATCAAGAGCAAGAGCAAGAAGAAATTATCGATCAAGAGTTCCCGATGTAGATTAGCTGACCCAATACTTTTTTTTGGTCATCTCGTCTCTTTTGGTCTCTACATTTTCAATACTTTTACGGCTCGCTTCGGCGAGCTCTTTAAGTTTTTTACGGTCCATTTGAGCCAACTCTTTAATTCTCTTTTCCAATTCTTCGGCCTTATTTTTTTTCGGATCGGAAAGAACTTCTCCCAGTAAAACGGTTAAAATGAAACCGACTTCCGGACCGGGATCGATTTCCGCTATCTCCATAACGTCTTTCCCGTCGACTTCCAGCATCTCCGTCGATATCGGATCTCGAGAAACCTTTTCGATTACGTATTGCAGATGCCTGAGTTTGTAAGGCTCCGCTTTGGGAACTCCGGACCCGATTCGATCCGCCTTTCTAACTTTTATTAAATCATCAATATTCTCCTTGCCGACATTTCTCACCAGTCTACGTACTGACGATTCGGAAACTTCTCCCACGTTATAGTAAAAAAGGTGATATCTGACCAATTTAACTATCTTTTTCCTGTCTTTGTTGGAAAATTTTAATCTTTTTAAAATCTTGTCCGCTTGTCGAGCTCCGACCACTTCATGGTTGTAAAAAGTCGCCTCTTCTCCCTCTCCCTCTTTTACTTCCGGCTTGGCTATATCATGAAGCAGAGCGGCCATTCTAACGTGCATATTGTACCCCTCTTCGGCGGCGTATTTTAAAGATAAAATCGAGTGCTCATAACAATCGTAGATATGATGCTTGTTTTGATCTATTCCGTACCCTTCTTCCAATTCGGGAATTATATATTTTAAAAAACCGACTCTTCTTAAAGCTTCCACTCCGGTTGCTGCATTTTTATCCATCATTATCTTCAAAAACTCATCTCTTATTCTCTCCATTGATATCTCTTCAAGTAGATCGGCTTTCTTTTTCAGAGCCCGTTTGGTTTTCTCTTCAATTTTAAACTCCAAAACGGTAGCGAATCTAACCGCTCTTATCAGTCTTAAAGCATCTTCGGAAAACCTCTCTTCCGGATCGCCGACCGCTCTGATTATCTCCTTCTCCAAATCGTCTTTGCCGGAAAAGGGGTCTTTGGTCTTTTCGGTTGAAATTTCAATCGCTATTGCATTAACCGTAAAATCTCTTCTTGATAGATCGTCTTCGATCTTTTTCGCCCAGCTGATCTTTTCCGGATGCCGACGATCCCGATAGTCTTCCTCCGTCCTGTAGGGGGTAATTTCCACCTCTTTAAGTGTCGGATCTTCGCTTCCGGTTAAAACGGTTACCGTTCCGAAATCGTTATCACTGTAACTGTTTTTAAAAATTTCGGTAATCTTTTTCGGCTCGGCATCGGTTGCCACGTCCCAGTCTTTCGGCTTTTTTTTCAAAAGAGCATCTCGAACCGATCCCCCGACCAGATAGCCTTCATATCCGGCTTTTTCCAGCTTTTTACCTATCTCTTTTATTTCTTTCGGTATTTTCATAACTCTTTCATTCTACCTTAAAAACTTGTTTTTTTCAATCATTTTAGATAGAATAAACAAGTTTAAAATTTTTAAAGCCCCCGTAGCTCAACCGGATAGAGCGTCCGGCTTCGGACCGGAAGGTTGAGGGTTCGAATCCTTCCGGGGGTACAATTATTCTTTATTTTAAGCTCGTTTTGTTTTATAATGATTTCGATGAAAAGATTAATTCTTTTTTTTCTAATAATCTCATTTGCTCTTACTCCTTTTTTAGGGGTGAGCGGAGATAATTACAGAACGTATGAGGTTCACTTTTTATTGGACGGACAGGAGGTGGGTGAGGGAACGGTCCATACGATACAATATGAAGGGATGGTCCCTTGTGGGAGATGCTTGACAGCCGATGGAAGCGATCCGAAGACCGGCCTTGAAGGTAATTTTGGCTGTGAAGGCGATGAGGTTTACATTCCTTGTCATTTATGTCATCTTTTCATAGTCTTTTCCAATGTCATTTCCTTCGTTTTGGTAAGTCTTATCCCTTCTTTGGCGCTGATTGTCATCGTTTTTGCCGGACTTCTTTTTATGACAAAAGGAAATGATCCGAAAAGCGTCCAAAGAGCGACGAGAGCGATACTTTATTCGGCAATCGGTCTCTTTTTAGCCTATTTTTCCTGGATTATAATATCGATTCTGATCAGCTCTTTTATGGATTGGGATATAGATTGGCACTGGTCGGGAGGACAGCTTCAGTACGAATGCTCAATCACCTACACCGAGCCGGATCCCGATTAACAATTTTAAGCCTCCGTAGCTCAACCGGCAGAGCAGGTCCCTCTTAAGGACAAGGTTCTAGGTTCGATCCCTAGCGGAGGCACATCTGTTTTAAATCCGATTACGGTTTTAAAATAAGAAATTTTTATAGTATAGTTAGTTAAAGTAATAATAAAGAACGATGTCCACACAAAATGAAAAGAGTAAAGCGGAAATATTGAAAAGTTACGGGCTGGGCGAAGATACCGGATCTCCGGAGGCTCAGATAGCGATTCTCACCGAAGAGATAAACAATCTTTTCGCTCACCTTGACGACCATCCCAAGGATCTCCACTCCAGAAAGGGATTGGTAGCGATGGTTAACAAAAGAAAAAGGCTTTTGAAGTATTTAAAAAAAGAAGACAGTGAGCGATACAACGAAATTATTAAGAAAGCCGGCCTTAAAAAATAATGACCATAAAACATAAAGGGCAACGAGTGGTGGTTTTGATGGATGTTCAAAATCTTTACCACTCGGCCAAACATCTCTATAAAGCAAGAGTCGATTTTAAACAAGTATTGAACTTGGGAGTCAGCAAAAGAAATCTTATCAGATCTTTCGCTTACGTTATAAGAACCAAAAGCGGAGAAGAAAAGTCGTTTTTTGACGCTCTCACCAATCTCGGAATAGAAACGAGAATAAAAGATCTTCAAGAATACCAGGGAGGTTTTAAAAAGGGTGATTGGGACGTCGGTCTGGTTGTCGATGCAATCAGGCTCTCTTCCAACGCCGACTCGATAGTTTTAGTCACCGGTGACGGTGATTTTGTTCCTCTGGTGGGATACCTACAAAATAAAGGAATCAGAGTGGAGGTTATCGCTTTCAAAAGATCCGCTTCTTCACGACTTATAGAGGCGGCCGATGAATTTATGGATTTGGAAGAAAATCCGAAAAAATATTTACTGAAAAAATAAAATGGATAAATACGATCTACAAATAGGAGGAAGGAAGTTAACGGCCGATTTTAAAGTTTTGGCCGAGCAAGCCAACGGAAGCGTAATGCTTCGCTACGGGGATACCGTCGTATTGGCAACCGCAACGATGTCCGATACGGACAGAAAGGACGAACTCGGCTACTTTCCTTTAATGGTCTTTTACGAAGAAAAGTTTTACGCCGCCGGAAAGATAGGAGGTTCACGCTACACTCGTCGAGAAGGAAAACCTTCCGATCAAGCTACTCTAATTTCAAGAATGATCGACCGCTCGATAAGGCCGCTGTTTCCCAAAAATCTTAAGCGAGAAGTGGAGGTCATAGTGACTTGCCTTTCTTGGGATGAAGAAAATGACCCGGCCGTTTTGGGCGGTTTGGCCGCTTCGTTGGCTCTTTCCGTTTCCGACATTCCTTGGAACGGACCTTTGTCGATGGTCAGAGTGGGAAGAGAAAACGATCAATTCATTCTCAACCCGACCTATGAAGAAATCGGCGACGGCGATTTGGAGATGGTCTTCAGTAGCTTTTTCAAAGAAGATCAGTATCTGATAAACATGATTGAAGGATTTTCAGAAGAGGCTCCGGAGGGAGATGTCTTGGAAGCCGCCGAGGTTGCTAAAAAAGCAACCGAAGCCCTGCAATCTTTTCAAGAAAAGATAATCAAAGAAAGGGGCTTAAAAAAACTTGACTTGGAAGAAGAGACTGTTGAAAAAGAGATAAAAGCGGAAATTGAAAAAAGAGAAGGAGAGATCGAACAAGCGATATTTGAAAGTGATGAAAAGAACCCCCAAGCATTGACCGATATAAAAGAAGAGATAATTGAGGCTTTTGAAGAGGAAGAAGAGAAGAAAGATGCTGATTCTTATTTTGAAGAATTCAAAAAAGAAGTTATTAGAAAAAATATACTAAAAAACAATAAGCGTCCCGACGGAAGAAAAGAAGACCAGCTGAGAAATCTCGAGATGGAGACCGGGCTTCTTCCCAGAACTCACGGCAGCGCTCTCTTTTCTCGCGGAAAAACACGTTCCTTATCGATAATCACTCTCGGCCCTCCCGGAGATAAAAAGCTTTTTGACAATATGGAAGCGGAAGGAAAAAAGAGATTTATGCATCATTACAACTTTCCTCCCTATTCGGTCGGAGAAGTAAAACCACTGAGAGGTCCGGGAAGAAGAGATATCGGCCACGGAATGCTGGGGGAAAAAGCGATATTTCCGATGCTTCCCGATATTGAGGATTTTCCCTACACCATTCGCTCCGTTTCCGAGATACTTTCTTCCAACGGATCAACCTCACAGGCGGCGATAACCAGCACCTCTTTAGCCTTGATGGACGCCGGAATTCCGATTAAGGCTCCGGTCACCGGAATATCGATCGGAATGGTTTCCAAGGGAGAAGAATATAGAATTTTAACCGATATTCAAGGGCCGGAAGATCATGCCGGAGATATGGATTTCAAGGTAGCGGGAACCGAAGAAGGAATAACCGCAATTCAGATGGATGTCAAGATTCCGGGAATATCTCTTTCCAAAATGAAAGAGATATTGGAGAGAGGTAAAGAAACTCGCCTCACGATTCTCAGTCAAATGAAAGAAACGATAACCGAACCGAGAAAAGATCTCTCCCCTTACGCCCCGAGGATAATAACCATGAAAATTGACCCGGAAAAGATCAGAGAAGTTATCGGTCCGGGTGGAAAAGTTATAAATGAGATAATAGATCAAACCGAAGTTTCAATAGATATAGAAGACACCGGAGACATCTTTATCACTTCCGAAGACAAGCAATCGGCTGAAAAGGCGATGGAATGGATTAAAAACATCGTCAGAGAGCCGAAAAAAGGAGAGATGTTCAACGGAAAAGTGAAAAAGATTATGAACTTCGGCTGCTTTGTGGAGATAATTCCCGGAACCGAAGGATTGGTTCATATATCGGAGCTTTCCGAAGGTCACGTAAAAAAAGTTGAAGACGTAGTCAGTGTCGGAGACGTAATTCCGGTAAAAGTTCTTAAAGTTGCCAAAGACGGTAAAATAGATTTATCATTAAAAGAAGCAAAAAAAGAACTAAGAAATAAGGAGGGATGAAAAAAAGTGACAACAAGGTTCGAACGATGGAGAGGGATATAGCCTTAATTAAGGAGAAAAAGGCCAATCCCGAACCCGAACCGGCGAAAGAAGAGGAAAAGCCTGAAGAAGATCAGGTCTCTTCGGAGGTGGAAAAGGAAGAAAAGAAAGAAAAAACGGAAAAAGAGAAGAGAGAAGAGCTCAAAAAGGCTTTCGCCAATCAAAATCTGGGGAAGATAATTCAGCTGGAAAGAGAAGCCAGACGAGAAAAAATTACACTATCCGAAAAAAGAGAGGAGCTCGAAGAAGAAATGACCAAGCTCAACGCAATAATTAACGACAACGAAAACTCAAAAAATTTGGAAAACAGATCCTTTAGAAAAAAAAGACAAAAAGCATTTAAGAAGAGAAGAGAATTCGAAAAAATAAAAATTCTTCTTTATCAAAAAGAAAAAAAGGTTAATCGTCATTTACAAACAATAACCGATTTAAAAGATAAATTAATGGATCTCTCCAAATAATATTATGAATAAGAAAGAAGAAATAAGAAAAAAAATAGAAGAGATAGAAAAAGAGATTGAAGCTCTCAACTTGAAAAAGAAACAGATTCCGAAAAAGAAGGAGGAGCTTCAAAAATCGATAGAAGAGATAGAGAGAAAGATAGAAGCTCTTGAGAAAGAAAGAGCCGCCTTGGAAGGAAAAGAAGACAACGAAGAAACAATGAAAAAGAGATGGAAGATTGAGGATAAGATAGAAACTTTGGAGAATGAGCTGTGGAAATGGCAAGATGAAATGGATAAAGTTCCGGAGGAAGAAGAGTCGATCGCTGAAAAATATCAATCTTTGAAGAAAGAAAAAGAATCTCTGAAAAACGAGCTTAAAGATATTATTGCCGCTGAAAAGAAAGAAAAGAAAGAAAGGGTTGAAAAAGAGTTGAGTAAAAAACCGGAAATAAAAGAAAATATAAAAAAAGAAGAAAAAGAATTAGTTGAAGAAAAGAAAAGGCTGGAAAAAGAGCTCGAAGAAGCACTCAACGAAAAGAAAAGGCTGGAAGATGAAAAAAGAGACCTTGACAATAAGCTGGCGCAAGAAAAAGATCCCGAAAAAAGAAAAGAGCTTCAAAAAAAGAGATGGGAGGTGGAAGATGAAAGAAAAAAGATAGAAGAAAAGCGATGGGAGGTGGAAGAAGAGATAGAGTCCGTTAAGAGAAAGTACGGCGACAAGGATAGGGAGTATAAAGTCTCCGAGAAAGAGGAAAGGGAGCTAAAAAAAGTAAAAGTCAGAACCGATCTGATGGAGGAGATTCCTGAAGATGAAGACGAGGTGAAGAAAAAGATGGAAGAGATAAAAGAGAGGCTGGAAAAAGCCAGAAAAGAAGAGTCTTCTCTATCCGGGCAAAAGACTCAACTGGAAGAAGAGCTCGAAGTTATCATTAAAGAAGAAAAAGAGATTGAAGAAAGAGAGGCGGCAACCGAAAGAGAAGAGGAGGTTGAAAAAGATCCGGAGAGAAAAAGAGAGCTCAAAGAGCGTCGCTGGCAGATTGAAGACAAGCGCCGAAAAATGGAGAACAAACGCTGGGAAATGGAAAGAAAAATTAAAGATTTGGAGAAAGAGCTGATAGAAGCGGAGACCGAAGTCGCTCAACTTGAGGAGTTGGCTTTTCAACTGGAAACCGCTCTCGATAAATTGGAGGAAGGTGAAACGAGAAAGATAATCAAAGACGCCGGTGGTCAATTTTATTCCGAAGAACGAATCGAAAAACTGGAAGACAGAATTCAGGAGATGATAAAAAACCGAAAAACTCTCGAAGTTGAGAAAGAGAGCTTGGCTCAGAAAGAAAAAAGAATAAAGGACTACTTGGAAGAAGTTTCCAGGAAATTGGAGGAGATAAAAACTCGCGAAGAAGAGATCGAAAGCAAAGAAAAAATAGTTGAAAATCAAGAAGAAAAAAGAGCGGTCGAAAAAGAGCGTTGGGAAGTCGAAGAAAAAAGAAGAGAGTGGGAGGAAAAAGAGTGGGATATAGAAGAAAAATTAAAAAGAATTCAGCAGCGAAAAAAGAGGACTGAAAGAAATCACCAGGACATCCTGGCAATGGAGGAAGATCTGAAAGATAAAATAAGATCACTTCAAAGAAAGAAAGAGAGAGAAAAGATTGAGAGAGAAAAGATTCTTCTTAAGGAAGAGATTGAAAAGACCAGAGAGGAAAAAGCTTCACTGGCCGATAAAAGAGCGGAAAACCGAGAAAAAATAAGCCATATAGAGAAAAAATTGGAGCTGATCAGAGAGCGAGAACAAGAGATTGAAGACGAAAAGGAAGAGCTCGAAAAAAGAGAAAGTGAAGTCGACTCCCCGGAAGAAAAAAGAGCGATAGAGACTCGTCGATGGAGGGTCGAAGAGAGAAGGAAGGAAGCCGAAAAAGAGCGTTGGGAAGTTGAAAAGAGAATGGAAGAGCTAAAGAAGCTGGAAGGAGAAATAGAGCTTAGATATCAACAAGTTTTAAATAAAGAAGAAAATCTCCTCGATAAAATCGATTCTCTAAGTAAAAAAGGAGAAGAAATTGAGGCAAAAAAGAGAAAAAAAGAGCTGGAAGACGATCTTCGCCGCTTTACTCATCTCAGAGAAACAATAGAAAAAAAGAGTGCCGGAATTGAAGAAAAGAAAGCGGAAGTCAGAAAAAAGATTGAAGACATAACTCAAAGAGAAAAAGAGATTGAAGAAAGAAACGAAGAAGTTGAACGAGAAGAGAAGCTGGCTGACGACCCGGAAAAAAAGAGGGAAATTGAAGAAAAGCGATGGGAGATGGAAGAAGAGAGAAGAAATATAGAGAGAGAAAGATGGGAATTGGAGAGAAAGCTCGAACAACTGGAAAAAGAACAGCAAGAGCTCGACCTGATCGCCGCCCGTGAGGGAGAGATAAAAAGAGAATTGGAAGATATAAGCTTTACTCTTGCAGAAGGCTCCGACCAAAAGCCGGCCCCCGAAAAAATTAAAAGACCCGAACCGACTCCTATTTCGAAAAACGAAAAAGAGGAAGACCCCTCTCCTCAAAGAAAAGAGGAAGCTGGTGAAGAATTTTCACCTCCTCAAGAGGAAGTGAAAGATGAAGAGGAGCCGAAAGACAAAAAGGAGGATGAAAACGAAGATGAAGAAGAAGTTCATGATTTGGGGGTTAAAGATTTAACCGAAGATGAAGAGTTAAAAGATCTTCTCTCCGAAGACTCGGAAGAAGAAAAGGAAAGGGAAGAATTTTTAAAGAGGTTGGAAGAAAGAATGTCCGCTAAAATGAAAGATGCTGAAGACGAGCCAAGGGACAATATGAGTCTCGGTGATGGCAAAGATGAGAGTTCGATGGAAGCTCCGGCTCCGCCTACACCCGATGCGGATAAAGAGGAGCCGAAAGATAATATGAGTCTCGGTGATGAAGAAAAAGAGAGTCCTTTTGAGCGTCCGATTGAAGCTCCGGCTCCGCCTACACCGGATTCCGATAAAAATCAGGAAGAGGAGGACGTAGAAGAAGCTCCGGCTCCGCCTACACCCGATGCGGATAAAGAGGAGCCGAAAGATAATATGAGTCTCGGTGATGAAGAAAAAGAGAGTCCTTTTGAGCGTCCGATTGAAGCTCCGGCTCCGCCTACACCGGATTCCGATAAAAATCAGGAAGAGGAGGACGTAGAAGAAGCTCCGGCTCCGCCTACACCGGATAAACCGGGAGAAAAAGAAGAAATGGAAGCTCCGAAAGGAGGAATAAAAGATAAATTGCGCTCCTTTTCCAAATTGATAGCCGCTTTCGGAGCCGTTGCACTCATAATTGTCGCTTTTTTCGTGTTTCGAGCTCTTTCCGCCGGCGACCCTCTACCCGATCCGGAAATACAAAGCATTGCAGTTGAAAACACCGGAGATTATACTTTTCTTTTCGAAGCGGGTTACGAGGGTCAACTGGATGACATTCGCTGGGAGTTCGTAGCCGATGAAGAAGAGCTCGACATAGCTCTTGATGGCTTTTCGGTAACTCATCAGTTCGACTCTTCAATGGCCGGCAGAGATATGCAGGTTATTGCCAGAGGGATTGGTCCGGACGGAACGGAGGTTGCTCGAAGATCAACTCAATTCGAGATAGAGCACGTAATTGAAACTCTTACCCTTTTTCCGTTAAACCACGAAACCGACGAAACCAGACAATTTTCCAGCCCCGATTTCAGAAGCGAACTACCCATCTTTTTGAGTAGCCGCTTGGCGGGAGTGGAAGGATTGGTAATAAATGAGCTGATAATAATCAAACAAGACGAAGCTCCTGCCAGAGTAATTCATCTCAGTGAATTTTTCGACGTCTTCGGAATAAATCCTCCAACAAGACACTTTTTGGAGCTTTTGGAAGACGAATTCACTCTCTTTATCCATTCTTCCGACCAAAACACTCTCGGCTTTGCAACTCGAGTAAAAGAGGATGAAATGGATGACTTTCAGGACATGGGTCTCGCTCCCTGGGAAGGAGAAGATATGGTTTCCGACTTCTCTTCGCTTATTGAACTTCACCCTTTTTCAGTCGAAAATATCAGCAGAGAAATGAATTCCGATACTTATCAGGGTTATGAAATTAAGTTTTTTCCTTATCGGTCCACTCTCGATATTGAAGAGTCGATTCTTGCCTGGGTTGAAGAAAATCTTCCGACTTACCTGCATAAAGGAGGTCGCGACCTGCAATTTATCGAGATGACTGAAGAAGATGAAGGTTATTCGGTAAAAGTTGAATTCAATACTGAAAATCCGGGCTACGGCGTCTTTTCATCAACCGAAGATGCTCCCGATCTTCACTCAATTGAAATCACTGTCGTCGACAACACCGTCACCGAAGCAATCAACAACGAAGAGTTCGACGAACTAAACCAACAATATATCGATTTTTCCGCCGCCGGAGCCTTGCTTTTAATTGAAGAAGAGGCCGGAGAAGAAGGATTGAATGTCCGAGAAGGTCCTTCCGTAGAGTTCCCTTCCATTTCTCGTGCGGAATCCGGAGGAGAGTTCCCCGTTTTGGGAGAAGAGGGAAACTGGTATCAAATTGAAATTGAAGGAGAAGAAGGATGGGTCTCAAAAAGCTTCTCTTCTTTACAAACCGAGACGGAGATCGAAGAAGTCGAAGATAGAGAGCTCGCTATGCAGGAAGAAGATGAGGACTTCGGTCTCTTCTACTCACTGGTTGAAGATCGTCTGATATTTACTACCTCAATGGAAGCGATTACCGAAATAATATCCAGAATAGAAGAATAAATTTAACTGAAAACAAATGAATATGAAAAATATAAAAAAGAAGCTCGAGGAGCAAAAAAAGGAGCTTCGTTCTCTTCTCGAGAGATTCGCCGACGAAGATGAAAAGCCGACCGGTGATTGGGATACCAAGTTCCCTCATCACAACGAAGGAAGTCTCGATCTGGAAGAGGCGGCCGACGAAGTGGAAGAATTCGAATCTCTACGCTCGATAGAGCATGCTCTTGAATTAAAGCTGAAAAAGACCAATGCCGCTCTGAAAAAGATGGAAAAAGGCGGTTACGGAATTTGCGATAAATGCAACAAGGAGATAAATAAAAAACGGCTCGAGCTGGTGCCCGAAGCCGATCTTTGTAAGAGTTGTAGTGACTAACCGCTAATCTCTTTTTCAACCTCCTTTCTGTCTCTGCCGTATTTTTCCCTTGAAAGATTTCTTATTTTTTCTATTCGCCCCTCGTCCCCTTTTTTGGGTCGGGGGGCTGCCACTTTAAAAGGAGAAGTTAAGTTTCCGTCAATTATCATCTTGGTAATAAAATAAAAATTATCTATATTGGAAAGATCGAATCTTGAAAATTCGGGGGAAAACTTCTTCTCCCAAAACTCTGCATCCTCTTCCCCCATCCGATAAGCCGCTATGGTGCCCACATTGCCCACTACGGCGTCTCTAATCTCTTCCCTGAGCTGTGACATGAATTGATTGGCTATGACCAGATTAAGACGGTATTTTCGAGCTTCGGAAAGAATCCCGGCGATGCTTTCGGTTGTAAAGTTTTGAAATTCATCTATATAAAGATAAAAATCCTTTCTTCTCTCCTTGGAAACGGTTGCTCTCTTCATCGCCGCCATCTCCAGTTTGGAAACTATAATCAGACCCAAAAGAGAGCTGTTTACTTCTCCGGTCAATCCTTTGGTCAAGTTGACCAAGAGTATCTTTCCTTCGTCCATGACTTTTGAAAAGTCGAAGCTCGATTCTCTTTGTCCGATTATATTTCTCATCATCTCGTTCTCTACGAATCTTCCCACTTTGGAAACGACATAGCCGAGCATCTTCGACTTGTCTTCTCCGACCGTCTTTTGCCATTCCTTTTGCCAAAAATTTCTAACCATCGGATCGGAAACCTTGCTGACCTTCTCTCTCATAAAGTCTTCGTCGGTAAATATTCTCGGAATATCGACCAATGTTCCGGGGTTGTTTTTATCGGCCATTAGTGCCAGCATCGCATTTCTCATATAATGCTCGAACATCGGCCCGATCATCTCGGGCGGGAACAATTGTTGAAATATCGATATCATTTCCGAAACGGCAAAATCTCGATGTTCCGGAATCTCCCATTCGAGCATGTTCAATCCGAAAGGTCTTTTGGTGTCGAAGGGTTCAAAAAGAATCACATCTTCAAATCTTTCTTCCGGAATATTGGCTAAAGTGTCTTCAACCAGGTCTCCGTGAGGGTCTATCACTCCGACCCCTTCTCCTTTTTCTATATCTTGCCTGATAATCTCCTTCATTAAAGAGGTTTTTCCGGTTCCCGTCTGTCCGATTATGTACATATGCCTCCTTCTGTCTTCTCTCGATCCCATGTAAACCTCTTTTCCTTCTCCCCGGAAAACGACATTACCGATCGATACCGGCCCTTTTTTGGGGAGAGTGGAGGGTGGTGGCGACTCTTTTGTCTTCACCCAATTTATATAAGGAGTCTCCATATAGGAAAACGGAAAATGATAAATTCCGGAGAGCTCTTCCAAATTCAAAACGTTGATTTCCGCCGGATTGAATCTTCTGAAGCTATAGTCGTAAACCAATCTCCTCAATCTTCTTCCTTTTACATCTTGAAATTTGAACCCGTTGTGTCCCGAAAAAAATTGAGAAAATCCACTTTTTAAATTATTTAACACCTCTTCCGCTTTTTCTTCTTTTTTTGCGGCTGCCATTAGCCTTATATTAACTTCAAAAGCCGGCTTTTTAGCCTTTTCCCTGATCATTTCAACCATCTCCTGGTCTTCTTTCATCTCTTTTTTTTCTCTTTTTCCTCCGGCTGCTATCTTAAAAAAATCAACCAGTATTGAGGTTAAAAAACCTCTCTCCGCTTCGGTTACCGCTGCTCCGAAGCTGTACCCCTTATCCTTAATCAGTCCGATTATTTTATTCAAACGCCCTTTGTAATTAAATTTTGTCGGTCTGATTATTACTTGAATCGACGAACCCTCGTCTTCGGTTATCTTGGTTAAGGAATTGGTTATATTTTCTATCGGATCATTCTCCAAATTTTGATAACTCTTAATCGGTAAGGAATAATGTTTTTTCAGTTTTAAATAAGATGCTTTTTCCACTCCTTCCGGCTCGAATATCGTATAATCTTCCGGTATCTTCTGGAGAACGGCTCCCGGAAATATTCCTTGCACGTATTTATTCAAGGATCCTTTGAGAGTTTCCGGAACGGCAATAAAAAAAGAGATGTCCGACCCTCCTATCTGAGAAGAAACTTCAAAAGCGACTACCGATGCTTTTTTAAACAGTTTTCCCTTTTTTAAGTATAAAAAATTGGAGTAAAACTGCTCCATTTTTCCTATCAGAGATCTCTTTTCTTCAATTGATAAGTCTTCTTTTTTTTCATAACGAGGAAGTCTTATTAAAAAAAGGGACATCTTAAGCCCCTTCATCAAATCTCTCTCCCTAATCTTTTTTAAACTTAAAAAATAGACTATCGCCAAAAAAACGAAAGTTATTGCTACTATAAAATGAGTGGCTTCATTAAACATCTTCCTTTTCTATAATTTGAGAAACTTTATCGTGAAACCTGTCTATAATTACCGCTCCTCCTTTCTTCTTGCTCATCTTTTTCGCTTTTTTGTTCGCTTCGGAAAAACCTTTCTCCTTGAAAGTTTCAACCAGTTCATCCAGTTCATCCTTATAAGCTTCCTCTTTTTCTTCCTCTTCTTCTCTCTTCTTTTTTATCTCTTCTATTCCTTTTTCAGGTATCTCTCTTTCCGGAATTTCTCTATTTTCCGAGTCAGAGCTTTTCTCCGGTTTTTCGTAGGAGGGTTCGTATTCTATTTTTGGTTCTTTTTCCTGCATATTGCTTAATATTATCATAAACAAAACCAAAACAAAAACCCCTCAGCGGGGTTCTTTTCATCTTCTTTTTATCAATCTTTTACATCGTATCTCCTCTTCTCAGGTGGGAGAAAGGGTTACTTCCTCGAGTTTCAAAATGAAGATGACATCCGGTTGCTCCGATAGTGTAGCCGGTATTCCCCATCGTTCCTATCTGCTGACCGGAAGAGACTCTTTGCCCAGAAGAGACGTTTATCCCTTGCAAATGAGCGTAAAGCGCTTTTACCGAACCGTGATCAACCCAGATATAATTACCGGCTCTCGAATCCCATCCGGACCTGGTTACCGTTCCCGCTTGTCCCGCATAAATCGGAGTTCCGCAGTTGTTGGCGATATCAACCGCATTGGCGTGCCCAGGATGACTTCCCTGAGTTACGGTTCCTCTGGTAACCGCTGCGAATCCGGACGATATATTTATTTGGGGAGCTCTGCGAACCGGTTCGGGCGGTTTTTGACCGTTGGGAATAATCAGTGAATCACCGGGCCTGATCGTATCACTTATATTATCAAGGCTGTCGTTGAAGGCGACTATCTCGCCCATATCGGCCTTGTGCTTGGCCGCAATATCGCTTAAGCTTTCTCCTCTTTGAACATAATAAAGAATTCCGGTGGTCGGCAATATTAAAAGCTCGTCTCCGCTACTTACTCGATCTCCGGAAAGGCTGTTCGCCCATCTTATCGTATCTCTGCTTATTTCGAATTTATCGGCAATCGACTCCAGGCTATCGCCGGACTCAACCTTGTAAGATATTATTCTGTCCCTTCCGTTGTCGGTTTTCGTCGCCAACACCTGGTTCGTTTGAGAGATAACCGGTGACGACTGAGCTAAAATCGTGTCTCCGGTAAAGGTAAATCCGGGATCGGTTCCGTTTGTCGAGTTCGGCTCTATGAAAAGGTTGCTATCGGCCAAAACCGCTCCTTCAACCGTTTTATCTACTCCCGGAGAGAAGATACTCAAAAAAAGGCATGATAAAACCAAAAATCCTATTCCGGCAAATAGGCTTATTTTTCTTCCTGATCTCTTCTTTTCATCTTCGAGAACTATTTTCTTCCTCCCGAAAGAGGAATGCTTGGTTTCATGTGTACGAATAAGCAGATATTACTTTCACTCGTTTCAGGATTTTAACAGCTCAAAATTTAAAAGTCAAGCTTCTGACTTCAAAAAAAAGATTTATCCCTTATAATTAAGCAATGAAGATAACTTCAATAGACAAGCTGAAATCATTTTTTGAAGATGAAAAGCCCCTGAAAGAGATGGGTCAAAATTTTCTGGTTGATGAGGAGGCTATTGAAAAAGTGGTCTCTTTTGCCGAAATTGCTCCCGAAGATTCGGTTTTGGAAATAGGTCCCGGTCCGGGAGCTTTAACTTTGGAGTTAGCTAAAAAAGCAAAAAAAGTCGTAGCGGTGGAAAAAGACCGGAAATTAACTCAAATATTAAAGAAAGAAACGGAAAAATATGAAAACGTAGAAATTATTAATTCTGACGCCTTTCTTTTTTCTCCCGACAAGCATTTCGATTCCGATTATAAAATAGTTTCCAATCTTCCCTTCTATTGCTCGACCGCGTTTATCAGAAAGTTTTTAGAAGAAAAAAAGATCCCTTTGATGATGCTTTTTATAATCCAAAAAGAAGTCGCCTCAAGAATTACGAGTAAAGAAAAATCCAATTTTTTATCCGTAATTATCGGAGCGAAAGCCGATTCGGAAGTGGTTTCCGATATTCCTCGTTCTTCTTTTTGGCCGGCACCGAGAGTTGACGCTTCAATAATTAAAATTACTCCCCACTCTCGTTACTCTTTAAACGAAGACCGTTTCTTCAGCTTGGTCGAAGCCGGCTTTAAGCATCCCCGGAAACAGCTTAAAAATAATCTTTCCGGCTTTAATAGCCGTTCCAAAAAAGAGATTGTTGAAATTTTAAAAAAAGCCGGCCTGAACCCGAAAATTCGTCCGGAAAAAGTCTTTTTGGAAGATTGGGTCCGCTTGCTTGATTTAATTTGACTTCTCTTCAAAGAATAAATAGAATTGAATAAGTATGTTTTCGAAGAAGATCAAAATATTAATGTTAGCCGTTTTTCTTACGGTTTCTTTATCGGTTGCGGCCAATTCTCCCCTGGAGATAACAATCACCACGGAAAGAGAAGAAGCCGTCTTTTTTAATTTCGACTGGTATCCGGACGGTTATGCCGACTGGGTGATAGTTGGAGAAACCGATGAAGACGGTAATGATTTAATTTATCACGAATACAGAACGATAACTCACTTTTACGGAAGACCGGGCCAAAAAGAGATTATATTCAAACCGAACAGACTGGACCAAATAAGCAGAATAACCTGGACCGGTCAAGATTTGGTCGGAAATATTCCCCAAGAATTGACTGAACTGGAAAGGTTCAGACGCTTGAATTTGGAAAATAATCGTCTGGGAGAAGGAGAGGAGCTTCCCGATTACCTGGAAGACTTTTCCGAGCTGTCCTATCTTGAGTTGGGGAAAAATAGATTTTCGGGAGAAATTCCTCCTCAGATAGCGATAGACACTCTTAACGTTCTTTCTCTTCATAACAATCGTTTTTCCGGTGCCGTTCCCGAAGAGATCGGCGATCTTCACAGCCTGGAAAGACTCTATCTTCACAATAATCAATTGGAGTCATTTCCCGACCTCGATCCCGACGACGATCATCCGGAGAGAACTCTTTCTTCCTTGAAAATTTTAACTCTTAAAAATAATTTACTAACCTCCCTTCCGGAAGAGCTTCTCGGTTTTGAAAATTTAAAAACTCTTTCCTTGAGAAATAATAAGCTGAGAGAGATATTCGAGCCCTTAAAGGATGACGAAAATGAAATTAATATGATCGGTCTCGAATACCTGGACGCTTACAACAATCTTATCGGCTGTGAAGGATACGAACTTCCCAATGAAATAGACTTACCCGCCATGATTGAGCTTTCTTCTTACCACAACAGGCAAACCTGGCCGGCTCGTCGCCCGGCTATCGATATGAGGTATAATTGCCTTTCTCACCTGCCCGAAGAATTTTTTAGCTTTTCGGCTCTCGGTGAATTGAGGTTCGATGGAAACGTACTTAAAGGATTCAGCTTTTCCGATGACGACGAAAATCAAGCTTTTAGTTCGACCGACCCCGATGTTGATCTGGCTCTTCCTTCAACTATCGGCCGACTCGAAGATGAAAGTAATCAAATCGGCTTTACTCTTTTTTCAGCCTATAATAATCTACTTTCCGGAGCTCTGCCCCCGGAAATGGGAGAGCTAACCAGGCTTGAGACTTTAAGATTGCAAGACAACAAATTAACCGATCCGATTCCGGAAGAGCTTCTCGATCTCGACGAACTTCGCTTCTTAAGCTTGGAAAATAATCTATTGGAGATGCCCGATGAAGAAAACGGAGAGATATCGGCGACCGCCGAAAAATTACGCCATCTTTATTTGGGAAGAAATGAAATTGAGAATATTCCCGCCGGCTTACGAGTTCCGATAGTCAGATTCGCTCACCTGGAAGAAAATTTAATAGAAGAGCTTCCCGAAGATTTCGGATCCAATTTCGGTGACAGCCTTCAAGAACTGACTTTGAATAAAAATCTACTTACCGAATTGCCGGATAGCTTCGGCAATCTCGACACTCCCGGAGCTGCCGAAACGGAGTATCTTTTGGGAGTCGACGATCTCGCTTTGACCTTTCTCGATTTGGGAACCAACCTCTTGGAGAGCTTTCCGGGAGACGAAGACAACGGTCAAGTGACCGATTTGGTTAATTTAAGATATTTGAATCTTTCTCGTCAATCGGGTCAAGCGGGGGAAAGAGGCATTATGGAAGGACCGATTCCCGAAGAGATCGGAAACTTGAATGATTTGGAAATATTTTTAATACACAACAATTTGTTGGATAAACTTCCCGAAGACGGTTGGGGCGGCTTATCCGATTTAATCTATTTTTACGCTCAAAGTAATCTTTTGGAAAACTTACCTCCGAATATGGGTCAACTCTCTTCTTTGGAAAGGCTTTACTTGAATAATAATCGAATAGCCGATCCGATTCCCGACGAACTGACCGAAACCGGCAATCTTCTCAGAGCTTACTTGCAATATAATGAAATAACCGGCCCTCTTCCGGAAAACGATAGTTGGCAACAGTTGGAGAGATTTTTCGCCGATGACAATAATATTACGGGCGGCATAAGGGAAGAATTCGTAGAAAATCTTCCTTCCGTCGAATACTTCAGTATTTACAGAAACAATCTTGACGGCTCAATGGATTCCAAAATAGAGAATATGAGATCTTTAAGGTGGTGGGATCTCGCCTTGAACGATCCCGGATTAACCGGTCAAATTCCGATGAATATAGAAAATCTACAAAATTTGGAA
>CAZNIM010000004.1:0-37030 GCA_964573145.1 uncultured Candidatus Saccharibacteria bacterium | reverse complement strand
GCTCTCGAATTCGAAGTTTCTTATTACGTTTTATCTTCCACTTTTATCGACTTCAGAAATATTCATCAGGAAGTTCTTTTGGAGATTAAAAAGCGGTTCAAAGAAGAAAAGATAGAGATGGCTTTCCCGACCAGAACGGTTCATCTTTTTAAAAATAATTAGTGATGAATCTATTAACTACGATAAGAGAATTTTTTAATAGTTCTATTTTTGTTTCTGACCCACTTTTGGTCGAATTAGCGGCTATCTTGGTTTTGGCCGCCTTTTTGGGAGTGGTTTTAAAAAAATTCAAGCAACCCTTGATTTTGGCTTATCTGATTACCGGATTGATTATCGGAGCTCTCGGATTTTTTGATTTGGCCGAGAGAGAGGCGCTTGAGTTTTTCTCCAATTTGGGAGTGATGTTTCTTCTCTTTTTAGTCGGCCTGGAGATGGATTACAGATCGATTAAGAAGGTCGGTAAAACTTCGTTGGCGATCGGGCTGGGTCAGGTCCTTTTTACGGCCGTCGGTGGATTCTTGATAGCTCATTTAATTTTTGGATTTCAGCTTGTTTACGCCGGATATATCGCTATCGCTTTGACTTTTTCTTCCACCGTTATAATAGTTAAGCTTCTCTCCGATAAAGGATCTCTTAACAGCCTACACGGCAGGGCGGCAATCGGACTGCTTCTGGTTCAGGATATAGTGGTCATATTGATTTTGATATCTTTGAATGCTTTGGGAGCGGGAGCCGATGTCGGAATCGGCTCGGTAGCCGGCATAATTTTTGGAGGAGTTGTTCTTTTCGGGGTAATGATGGCTTTGGGAAGAACCGTCTTTCCTTACATCTTTAGAAAGATAGCTCATTCTCAAGAGCTTCTATTTTTAGTTAGCTTGGCTTGGCTTCTATTTTTTGCGGTAGTGGTTAAGATGGCTGGATTTTCGATTGAGATAGCTGGTTTTCTCGGCGGAGTCGCTTTAGCCAACTCTTCTCAAAAATACCACATAGCGAGCAAGATACAGCCACTCAGAGATTTCTTCATTTTAATATTTTTTGCAATACTCGGTTCTCTGATGGCCGTTTCCGATATCGGAGGATTGATAGTTCCGATTCTGATATTCTCCCTTTTTGTCTTGATAGGAAATCCGATAATCGTAATGCTTATTATGAAGACGATCGGTTATAAAAAGAGAACCAATTTTTTGACCGGGGTAACGGTTGCTCAAATTTCGGAGTTCAGTATGATCTTTGCCACCTTGGGACTTTCCCTGGGTCACATATCCGAGGATGTCTTTGCACTGATTGCCGCAGTCGGAGTGGTGACGATAACGGCTTCCACTTACTTGATTCTCTACGCTGAAAAGATATTTCCTTACATATCACGGCCGCTTTCCTTTTTTGAGAAAGAGATAACCATTGAGGACGAAGAGAGCGATGTGGATATGTCAAAGCCGATTATTTTAATCGGGGCTCATCGGACCGGGGAAGGGGTGATGAATTATCTCGACCCCAATGATCTGATGGTTATCGACTTCGACCCTCTGATTATCGATGATCTGAAAAAGAGAGGGGTTAAACATATCTTTTCGGACATAACCGACCCGCATATATTCGATCATATAAATCTGACTGAAACGAAGGTGGTGATATCGACCAGTCCGAATCTTAAAGACAACCTTGATCTGATAAGAAGATTGAAAAGAGCAAAAGAGGAGATTAAGGTAATAGTTCGAGCGGAGACGAAGCGGGAGGCTCTTGAGCTTTATGATGAAGGAGTCGATTACGTTCTTCTTCCTCATTTTGTTTCCGGACAGTATCTGGGAAGTATTATCGACCCCGAATTTAATCTGGACAGACTTGCCGAACTAAAAGATATCGACCTCGAACTATTGAAGGATAATTGAATTGAGCTTATGACTTCGAATAATTTTGAAATTTCAAAAAAAGTTAAGGGTTACTCTTGGACTGCCGCTCTGATCTTTTTTCTGTTTTCGATCGCCGGATTTTATTTCGGGCATTTTCGCAGTACGGAAGCGGAGATTTTCTTTAGCCGAATGGCGGAAGAATTTTCTTTTTTAACCCAAGTGGGTCCGTTTTTTATATTTTCTTTTATCTTTATAAACAATACGGTGAAGATTTTTATCGGAATGATTTTGGGAATCTTTTTCGGAATCTTTACTTTTCTTTTTTTAGCGATAAATGGATTCGTGATCGGTCTCGTTGCTCAGCAAGCCTATCCGGTAATGGGACTTTTGGGGCTCTTTTTAGTCTTAGCGCCCCACGGAATATTTGAGCTGCCGGCTCTCTTTATCGGATCGGGGTTCGGATTTGGTTTGGGGGAGGTCGGTTACGACGAAACAAAGAGGGGAGTTTTGAACTTGAAAAATTTAAGAAGAATGGAGTTTAACTCCAAGATTAAAGATGAGTTCAAATTGGCACTGACCGGATTTTTTAAAATTGTACTCCCGCTTCTTCTTATTGCCGCTCTAATTGAGACCTTTTTGATCTTTCTTTTATGATTAAAGGAACATACCTGTCCACGGTTGCCGATGGCTCGATGAAGAGTAAAGAGAATAAAGAGAAATTTTTAGAAAAAAAGGGGATAAGGGAGATAATAATCCCCGAACTGGAGCACGGTAAAAGAGTCGTTCGAGTCGGGCGCGGAGATAAAGATAAAAAGATAACCGCCGACGGAGTTTTTACCACCGATGATATAGCTCTGGGAGTGACGGTTGCCGATTGTTTGCCGATTTATTTTTATTCCGATAATTTGACAGCTATTTTTCATGCCGGATGGCGCGGACTCGATAAAGGAATTGTAGAAGAGGGTCTGGATAAAATTTCCGAGGTGGAGAATCTCGACAACTTATCGGTTTTCATCGGACCGGCAATCGGGGTTTGTCACTATCGGGTAGGGAAAGAGTTGGTTGATAAGTTTTCCGATTTTGAAGATTCAATTTTACAGAAAGAAGAATCTTTTTTAAATTTAAAAAAAGTCGCAAAAAATAAATTAAAAACAAAAGGTGTAAGAAATATTCGGACTTCAAAAGAATGCACTTTCTGTAGTCGGGATCGCTTCTCCTACAGAAGGGATAAAAAATTAAAAGTAATGTTGGGAGTTATAACACCCGAAATAAAAAATTATGAGAAAAATTAAAAAAGCGGTTATTGCCGCCGCCGGTTACGGAACCAGATTTCTTCCGGCTACAAAAAATCAACCCAAAGAGATGCTGCCGATAGTCGACAAGCCGATTATTCATCACCTCGTTGAAGAGGCGGTAAATTCGGGAATTGAAGATATCATAATCGTGACCAGGGCGGGACAGATGCCGATGGAGGACCATTTTGACAGCAATTCCGAGCTGGAGTACGAACTGAAAGAATCGGGAAAGTTGGACAGATTGGAGAAGATAAAAAATATTCCGAAAATGGCCAATTTTGCCTATGTGCGACAACACAAGGATTATCCTTACGGAAACGCAACTCCGATTTTGTGCGCCGCTCCGCTTATCGATGATGATGAAGCTTTCGTTTATATGTTCGGTGACGACTTAACGATATCGGAGACTCCGGTTACCGAGCAACTGATCAGGGTTTTTGAAAAGGAGAGGCCGACCGCTGTCTTGGGAGTCCAAAGAGTTCCCGATGAAGAGGTGGAAAGGTACGGGACGGTTAAGTATAAAAATGAAGAAAAAAATTATGAAATTGAAGCCGGATATGAAAAATTACCGGCGAGCAAAGCTCCGTCGAACATGGCTCAATTCGGTAGATTCGTTTTTGATTACGAGGTTGTTGAAAAAGCCAAAGAGACTCCACCCGGAAAGGATGGTGAGTTGTGGGTTATGGATATAGTTAACGATTTGGCTCAAGAAGGAAAAAAGATTTTGGGTCAGCCGATAGAAGGAACTTGGCATACTACCGGTGATCCTCTCAGATACTTAAAGACATCGGTCGAATTCGCCTTGAAGAGAGAAGATATCGGAAAAGAGTTCGAAAAATACCTAAAAGAAAAATTCGGATCTTAATCGGATGATATTTGATTCAATTAAAAAGAAAGAGGTGACCGATCTTCTAAAAAGAAATAAGATTGCCGTTTTGCCGACCGATACGATTTATGGATTGGTTGGAACGGCTCTCTCGCCACGAATAGTTGAAGATATATATGATATCAGGGAAAGGGACAGAAAAAAGCCGATGATCGTTCTGGTGGCTTCTGAAAGCCAATTGAGAACCTTTTTCGAGCTTGAAGTTCCTCGGAAGATATCCGCTTTGTGGCCGGCCAAGTTAAGTGTTGTTTTGGAGTGCTCCAAGTATCCACATATTCATCGCGGAGGGGGGACAATCGCTTTTCGGATTCCAGAAAGAAGAGATTTAAGAAATCTTATCGACGAAGTCGGGCCGATAGTCGCTCCCAGCGCCAATCCGGAAGGAAAGAAGCCGGCAGTGACCATCGATAAAGCTTTTGATTATTTTGGAGAAAGAGTCGATTTTTATGTTGATGAAGGAAAAATGGAGTCGGATCCCTCAACCCTGATTAGTTATTTAAATGGAGAAATTCAAGTTTTGAGAGAAGGGGCGGTTAACCCAGAATCTCTCCGATAACATCGATATTACCTCGGAGAAAATCGGAAACTTCGGCCTCTTTTTTTCCTTCCGGTTGTAATCTTTTAATAACCAGGTAATCTTTTCCCGTCTGTACTGCAATTTCCGAATTGGTAGCCAAGAAAGTTTTTCCGACGGGGCCGGAAGGGTGGTCGGAGCCTTGAACCCGGGCTTCGGCTTTTTTTATGTTTAATCTTTTCCCGCGAAGATAAGTGTAGCTTCCCGGCCACGGCTTATAAGCTCTAACCATTCTTTCTATCTTTTTAGCACTTTCGGACCAATCGATCTCTCCGTCTTCTTTTGATAGTAGTTCGGTTTCGGTGGCCGACTGGTGATCTTGAGGAGTCGGTTCCATTTCACCCTTAACCCAAGTAGGTATCGCTTTCGATAAAAGGCGACCTCCGATAATCGCCGTCTTTTTTTCCAGCTCGGGATAGTCCGCTCGGTTTATTTTCATTTTTTCTTGAATTAGTATCGGTCCGTGATCAATCTTTTCATCCATCACGATTATCGATACTCCGGTTTCTTCGTCTCCGGACAAAATTGCGCTTTGAAGCGGGGTCGGGCCCCTGTATTTGGGGAGTAGGGAGGGGTGGACATTTAAAAATCCGTGAGCCGGTTTTTTCAATGTTTCCGAATCGATTATATTTCCGTATCCGGCGACCAGAACCAAGTCGGTTTTGTCGATTATTTCCGATAAATTATAAAAAACCGGAATATTATTTTCCAGCGCCTCTTTTTTAACCGGTGAGGGGGTTAATTTTTGACCACGTCCTTTTTTCTTATCTTCACGAGTAACGACGGAACTTATCGAAACTCCTTCTTTAATCAGCTCTTTCAAGACTAATTTTGAAAAGCGGGGAGTTCCCGCAAATGTTATATGCATTTGATTGATTTTATTTAATCTACCTCTTTCCATTCAATTTCTTCTTCGTCACCGGCGAATTCGAACCATTCACCCTCCGCGTCGATTACGTGCCACTTACCCCTTGACTTTACCATTCGATCCCCTTTGTAAAAAGGTTTTTTTTCTTTTTCTTTCGGTTTCAGACTGTCCAGTTCCATCCACTTTTTAAGAACCGTTTCCAGTGTATAGTCCAAGTTTCTCGACTTGGCCCATAAAGAGACTTTTTTAATTGCTCGTTTTGCATCTTCCGAATTACCGGCTAATTCCAAAAGGTCTTTGGCGGGTTTGGTGTGTCGAGAATATATAATCTTCTTTTTGCGAGTATCAACTTTTAACTTTTCCAAGGTTATTCCCTTGGTTTCAAAATAATAATTTACTACTATTTGTATTTCACTCTCTTTTTTCTTCTCGAAGCGTGCATTTTCAGGAGGGGGACAATCGATGTTGATGGAGGTTAAGAATTCAAGAAAAAATCTAACGGTTGCCAGGTATTGCTTAAGTGTCGATTTTTTTACCTTCTTCGTTTTCAGTAAAAATTTTTTATAATCCTCCAAATCGCAAACGGTTAAGTTTTGTGGTTTAATTTCTGATTTTTCAACCAGATTGAGCCATTTTTCAAAATAATCCAAGTGACGAGACTTTCGTTTCAAGTCCGATTCCGAGGAAGATTTTTTTAGAAAATCGGGAAAAAAATCGGTTATTTTTCGGTAACAATTCATATTTTAATTTTCGATTTTATTTACTTCAGTCGATTATATTTTTTATTCTCTCCGCTTCTTTTTCGACTACCGGTCCGGAATATTCGGCACCGTGATCGTTTGCGGACGAGTATCGAGGAGCTTTTTGATCGAGATGGAGATTCAGTAAATTCTTTTTGGGATCGTAGTAGATGTGAAATCGAGGAAACTTACCACCTCCAATCGGTCGAGAGAATGACGGATTTTCGGAGCTCGACCTGCGATCAAAATGATAGCCGATTTTTCTGATCAGGTTAATAATATTTTCCTCATTTTTAATCTTAATCTTCATTATTTTTCAGTTTGAATTCAATAACCGCATAACCGACGCCGAAAGGCCCTTCGTAAGAAACGATTTCGGGATTGTAATTTTTTGTTGAAATGGATCCGGTAAGAATCGCGGCTGATCGGCAACCGCACGGGGCCGCTTTCTCAATCATTTTTTCATCCAGTTCGGTGATCTTTTTACCGCGGATCAAAGTTAAAAATTTTTTATCGAACTTTTCCCCTTCTTCCGAAAAGCCGGACGGAGCGGAGGGAGTCAGCCGATGAGACAAGTCTCCGGAAGCGATCAGGGCAATCTTTTTCTTCTCCTCGGAGAGCAGTTTTCCCAACTTTTTGCCGAAAAGAAAGTGATTTTCAATACTAAGAGAGGTTGTTCCGACCGGAACGACTTTTATGTTTGGTTTTTTTTGTTTAAAAAAGTGAAGTGGAACGGCGGTTCCGTGATCCAAATCACCACCTTTGAGCGGCTTAGCATCTTTCAATGAAGATATCTTACCGGCCAGTTCCGGGTCTCCCTTATAGGTTAAAAGTGCTCCGGGCAAAGAAGAGGTAAATCCGTTATCAGTCTTTATTATGAATTTTTCCGAGTGATTAATGTGAGATGAAACAATAACGACGGTTTCAATCTCTTTTTCTTTAAGATCGGCGGCGAGCCTGTTCATCGATTCAATCGTTTTGGAAACTTTTTCACGATCCTTTTCATTTCCCACTCCGGGAATTATAATCGGCGGGTGCGGGCAAAGTGAGGCGAATTCAATTGACATCTTTCTGAATTAATTAATTTTTAAGATAAAATGGAATCGGTAATTGATTTTGCTCGATATCTTAAACAATTTCAATCACCGTTACTTATTTTATCATATTTTCGGAGATTTTAAATTGCATCATTTTTATTTTTATTGAAAATTTTATATATTAAAGTAAGTATCGATAATCATCAATATGAAGAGAATTTTTATAGCTGTAAATTTACTGGAAGATCTTAAAAAAGAACTTGCGGAGATTAAAAGAAGATTGTCCTCCGAATTTCCGAGTGGTAGTCTGCGCTGGGTAACCGAAGAAAATTTACATATAACTCTTGTTTATATCGGAAACATTAAAACGGAGAGGGTTTCCGAACTTTCATCATTACTGGATAAAGTGAAATTCAAAAAATTTGAAGCTTCAATCGGCGAATTGCAGTACGTTCCCGACAGGAGATCGGCGAGATTGATTTGGATTGATCTCGAGGGTCCTTTTGAAAAACTGAGGAACAGAATTATTTCATCCTTGGAAAAGAGCTTTTCAATCTCGGATACCGTCGAGTTCGAACCTCATATAACTTTAGCCAGGACCAAATCCGCATTCAAGAGAATCGATATCGAGGAAATCCCTCTTTTGGATGATTTTTGGGTCGATTTTACTTTTCCGGTTGAGTCGTTCGATTTGATGGAGAGTCGACCGGGAAGAGGTGTTCCCGATTATAAAAAAATTAAAAGAATAAATTTGACCTAAAATATGCGAATACATTTTGTCGGAATAGGGGGGATCGGCGTTTCGGCGTTAGCTCGACACTTTATTGCCGAGGGGTGGGATGTTTCCGGATCCGATTTGAAAAAGAGTGAGATTACGGATGATCTTGAAGATGAGGGGGTTCGAATTCAGATTGGTCACGATAAAAATAATATAGATTCCGGCATTGAAAAAATTGTTTATACGGCGGCCGTAAATTTTGATAATCCGGAAATTAAAGAGGCAATAAAGTTGGGAATTGAAACCGAAAGCTATCCACAAGCTTTGGCTGAGGTCAGTAAGGATTATTTTACTATTGCAATTTCTGGAACTCACGGGAAGAGCACTACTACGGCGATGACGGCGATGATATTTATTGAGGCCGGGCTTGATCCGACGGTAATAGTGGGAACAAAATTATTACAGTTCGGTTCTAAAAATTATCGTCGGGGTGATTCCGAATATTTGATAATTGAAGCCGATGAATGGAATAAATCAATTTTAAATTACAGCCCCGATTTAGCGACAATAACCAATTTGGAACTGGAGCACCTCGACTCTTACTCCGATATTGACGATTTGGTCGAAACTTTTCAAGAATATCTTTCCGGATTAAAAGATAAACCGGTAATTTTAAATGATGATGATTCCAATTTGAAAAGGCTAAAAGTGAAAAATGGACATTTTTTCTCGGTAAACTCGCCGGAAAAAGAAGAGATAAAAAAGGCTTTGAAAATTCCCGGTGACCATAATTTGGAAAATGCCTCAGCGGCTTATAAAACGGCTGAACTTTTAAAGATTCCGAAAGAAAAGATATTACGGGGAATTGCTAACTATAAGGGAATTTGGAGGAGGTTCGAAGAGAAAGAGATTACCGTTTCCGGCCAAAAAATTAACATAGTTCAAGATTACGCTCATCACCCGACCGAGTTGAGAGCTACTCTCAAAGCTTTGAGTGACAAATACGGAGAAAAAGCGGTTGCCGTTTTCCAACCCCATCAATATAAGCGAACCGCTCATCTTCGTGATCAATTTATTAAAGTGTTGAAGGAGTCCGAGATTAAGGTTTTTGTCGTTGATATCTATAGTGTGGCCGGCAGAGAGTCGGAAGAAATCAAAAAAAAGATATCTTCTCGAGAGTTGGTTGAAGGTGTAAAAAATGAAAAAGTCGATTATCTGCCGGGAGGATTTGGTGAAATTAAGAAAAAATTAGAAGAATATTTGCAGAGGGGTAAAATAATAGCTATAATCGGTGCAGGGGATATATATCAATTGGAAGAAGTTTTAAAAGGTCAAATCAAATCAAAAAATAAGTGACCATGGAATGGATTATACTTTTAGTGGTCGTTTTGGCCGTAATTATATGGCATTTAACGAAGGGGGTTGATGAATCCGAAGAAGAGCCGATAGAGATGGAGGGTTTGGAAGAAGAACCGGAAGAGGAAATGAATGAAGAAGAACCGAGTGAAGAAGATGAAGAAAAGCCGGAAGAAGAGGAAGAAAAAAAATAGTAAATTAAAAGCCGTCCTTCGGGACGGCTTTTTCTTTATTTTATGCTTTCTGAAGAAATAAAAAAATTTACCCCCGTAGTTGAAGAGGTTATTTTTGATTCTTTAAGCAGGTGGCAACACGGAGAATTCAAAGACTCTACCGAGTATCAAATTAAAACCGGAGGAAAGAGGATCAGACCTTTTATTTTGTGGAAATTTTTTAAATCTCTTTCGGGAAAGGAGATTGAAAAAGCCTTATCCGCCGCCGCCGCTTTGGAAATTTTTCATAATTACAGTTTGATTATTGACGATATAATAGATAGGGGGGAGGTGCGAAGGTCATTGCCGACATCCAGAAAAAAGTACGGAGAAAAAACCTCACTTTGTATTAGTTCATTTTATTTTTCAACCATAATCGACCTTTTAAAAGATGTCGATCCTTCGGTTTCCGAACTGATGGCTCGAAAGATGAAAGAGGTGATGATCGGGGAGTTGGTTGATGTTTTGCAGGAGAGAGGAAAAAAAGTCGAACCCTTTCTTAAGAAAAGATCATTTGATGAAATTGAGATGAAAGATTATTTTATGATGGTTGAAAAGAAGACTGCTGCTCTTTTTCAGGCGGCAGCCGGCTCCGGGCTTCTTCTGGCAAAAGGTAAAGACTTGGAAACGGCTCTCGATTTTGGAAAAAACTTAGGAATCAGTTATCAAATTCAAGATGATATTTTGGACATATTCGGGGATCCGGAGCAGTTCGGAAAAGAAAAGGGAAAAGATATAAAAGAAGGAAAGGGGGGTAATATCGTACTGCTTTTGGCGGCAAGAGAAGATAAGTCGATAGCTGAAAAATTAGAGAAAGGGATTGACGAAAAAGACTTAAATGAGGTAATCTTGAAGATAGAAGAAACCGAAGCAAAAAAGAGAGCTGAAAAGTTGTCAAAAAAATACAGTGAATCAGCTCTTGATAATTTATCTTTTTTACCTGCCGGTAACGATAAAGAAGATCTGCAAGAATTAGTTCAAATAATAGCAAAAAGAAAAAAATAAATGAAAGCGATAAACAAAACACTAAAAATAGAAACAACCGAATCCTTGGAATTTTTCGATATTACCGACAAGGTGAAAAATATCGTTGACGATTCGGGAGTTGAGAATGGATTGGTTAATATTCAGTCGATGCACACTACGGCGATGCTGATCGTTAATGAGAACGAACCGTTACTTCTCGAAGATATTAAAAAAAACTTATCTCGATTGGCTCCCCGAGAAGAAGATTACAGACACGATGATTTCAGCGTAAGAACGGTTAATATGTGTGACGATGAATGCGCCAACGGTCACTCACACTGTAAGGCGATTTATCTTACTCCGACCAATACTCTTAATCTTTTTGAAGGATCGCTTCAACTCGGAACTTGGCAACGGATTCTTTTTATTGAACTCGATAGAGCTCGCCCGAGAAAGGTGCAGGTTCAAATAATCGGGGAATAATTTTGAAGATAAGCTCAACTGTGTTATTCTTATAGACGGTGTTTTAGCAATTAATCTAAATAAATATGGAAGAAAAAATTGAAGACAAAGAAAAAGGAAAAAAAGAGTTAACGGTGAAAATAGAAGTCGATGAGATGGAAAAGTTTTTGGATCAAGCGGCAGGCAAATTGTCGGAAGAGATGAACGTAAAAGGATTCAGGCCGGGAAAGGCTCCTCGTGAAGTCGTTGAAAATTCTTTCGGAAAAGAGAAGCTGTGGGCTGAAGCAGCCAAATTCGCAGTTGAAGAAACTTATCCTCGAGCAATTGAAAATAATGAGCTTTTCCCGATATCTCAACCGGAAATAGAGTTTTCTCAATTGGCTCCGGGAAACCCTTTGAAGTATAAAGCCGTTTTTTTCGTAATGCCGGAATTCGATTTACCGGATTATAAAAAAATAGCTGAAGAAGTTTCAGAAAAAGAAGACGAGGAGGTTGAAGTTTCCGATAAAGAGGTTGATGAAACTTTGGACAGGATCAGAGAGTCGAGAGCGACGAGCAAGGAAGTCGATAGGGGAGCTAAAGAAGATGACAAGGTTAAGATCAGTTTTAAGGGTCTGGTTGACGGGGAAGAAGAGATGGGTGAAGATGACTTTCAGTTCACTCTCGGAACGGGTAGATTTGATTTACTGGAAGGATTCGAAGAAAAAATTATCGGAATGAAGCCGGGGGAAAGTAAAAGTTTCAAAATAAAAATTTCCGAAGAAGATTCGAACGAGGAGTTGGCCGGTAAGGAGATAGAGTTCGATCTTGATCTCGAGTCGGTCTTTGAAAAAGAGATGCCCGAGCTCAATGACGAGTTTGCAAACAGTCTTCACGGCGATATATCGAATTTGAAAGAGTTGAAAGAAAAGATAAAGGAGGGTATCGGATCGGAAAAAGAAGCGAAAAATAATGAAGCATTGAGAATGAAGTTGGTCAACGAACTGATCAAAAAAACCGATATTGAACTTCCTGAAATTTTAGTTGAAAGAGAGCTGGAAAATATGGAAAATCAGATGAATATGCAACTTCAACAGAGCGGTTTGACTTTTGACGATTATTTGGAAAGGATAGATAAAAAAAGAGAGGACTTAAGAGAGGAGTGGAGATCGAAGGCCGAAGATAATGTAGCGGCGGCAATAATACTCCACAAGATAGCGGAAGAGGAGAAGATTGAAGTTACCGATGAAGAGATAGAAAAAGAAGTCGATAAGCATTTTCAAGTTTCGGGAAGAAGCAGAGAGGACGAGGACGAGGATAGCTTGCAAAGATTGCGTTCTTATGTTCACGATATCTTGAAAAACGATAAGATATTTGACTTTCTTTTAAAGTAGAAAGAATTCAAAACGGAGAAACTCCCGGATTGATCCCGGGAGTTTTTTGTAATTTTTACCTTATTTTAGTATAATTACGAAAACAATTTTACTTCAATATGGCAAAAGTTTTAATAATCGAAGATGAAAAGACATTGGCCAAAATGTATAAAGACGTCTTTGAGCAAAACGATCATCAGGTTAGAGTGGTTCATGGCGTCGATGATGCTTTGGAAGCGGCTTCCGAGATGAAGCCCGATTTGATTCTTTTGGATATTCTTCTTCCGGGAGAAACTGGAATATCTTTCTTAATTAAATTGAGAAAGGTTGAGGATTCGATTTCGGAAACACCGGTAGTCGCATTTTCGAATTACGATGACCAAGAGTCAAAGGAAGAGGCTTTCAGATTGGGCGCCAAGGATTATTTGATAAAGACCGCCAATACACCGATGGAGGTTTTACAGAAGGCGGTTAAGTATATTGAATAGAAAATTTAAATAAAAAAATATGGAACGCACTTTAAATCGAGAAACGACGGATAAAATAGGGGAGACAGTTACTCTTTACGGGTGGGCCGATTCGATAAGATCCCACGGTAAGATAGCGTTTTTGGATTTACGAGACAGAACCGGTCTTATTCAGGTGGTTTTCGGTCCGGAGATGATGGAAGATGCAAAAGAGATTAAACCGGAGTCGGTTTTGAAAATAATTGGTAAAGTTAAAAAGAGGCCGGAAAAGATGTGGAATGAAGAGATCATCACCGGTAAGGTTGAACTGGAAGCGAAATCTTTTGAAATTGAAGCCGTTTCCGAGACACCTCCGTTTGAAATCGGAGATGACGGGAAAAAGGTAAATGAAGAGATTAGGATGAAGTATCGTTATCTCGACATAAGAAGAGAGCGGATGCAATTTAATTTGAGAAAAAGGCATCAAGTAACCAATTTTATCAGAAACTTTCTCTCCGATAATGACTTTGTAGAGGTGGAAACTCCGATTCTTTCCAAATCGACACCGGAAGGAGCCAGAGATTATTTGGTTCCCTCGAGAAATAACAAGGGTTCTTTTTACGCACTTCCTCAAAGCCCGCAACAGTACAAACAGCTCTTGATGGTTGGAGGAATCGAGAGGTATTTTCAATTTGCACGATGCTTTCGAGATGAAGATGTAAGAGCCGACCGACAAGCCGAATTTACACAACTCGACATGGAGCTTTCTTTTGCTGATCGTGAAGAGGTTTTGAGCCTGGTGGAAGAGATGTTTATCGCTTTAATTAAAGATGTTTTTCCGGGAAAAAAGATTAAAGACAATCCCTTTCCCCGAATCGAATATGTCGAAGCGATAAAAAAATGGGGTACCGATCGACCCGATTTACGAAATGATGAAGACGAGCTCGCTTTTGCCTTTATAATAGACTTCCCGATGTTCGAAAAGAAGGAAGATGGAACTTGGAGGGCTGAGCACCACCCCTTCACCAAACCGAAAGAAGGCCCGGAAAATTTAAAGAAGAATCCGGATAAAATCTCTTCTTATCAATACGACTTGGTTTTAAACGGTGAGGAGATAGGGGGTGGTAGTATCAGAACTACCGATCCGGATACTTTACGGGCAATATTTGAGGTTTTGGGTCACGATAAAAAAGGGATTCAAGAAAAATTCGGACACTTGATTGAGTCGTTCAATTACGGAGCTCCTCCTCACGGCGGCATAGCTTTCGGCTTGGAGAGATTCTTAATGGTTGTTTTGGGTGAGGAAAATATCAGGGAGGTAATGGCCTTTCCGAAGACCGGAGACGGTAGTGATTTAATGATGGGGGCTCCGGCACCGGTTGATGAATCTCAAATTGAAGAATTGGGAATTAAAGTGAAAAAAGATGAAAATTAAGCTATTAATCTTATCAGTATTGCTTCTTTTAACCGGAGGATTTTTTATATTCTCCGGAGGAGAAGAGCCGGATGAAGGTCCGGATATAAGAATGAGAGAGCCGGCAAATTATGAAACGGAATCCGTTTTGGAGAGAAAGAGAGGGGTTTCTCCTCCCGAGATAGAGGCCGAAGCGGTTTATGCGGTTTATTTGGAGGGAGAAGATAAAGAGGTTTTATTCAGTAGAAATAGAAACGCTTCATTACCGATTGCCAGCCTTACCAAACTGGTTACCGCCTTGGTGGTTTATGAGAATCTGAATCTTGATGAGCCGATCGGGATTCCGGATTCCGATCTTTTTACCGATGCTCATCTTCGAGATTTACGTGTTTTTCCGGAAACTACGTTTGGAGAACTTCTTTATCCTTTACTTTTGGAATCCAACAATAGTAGCGCCTATGCGGCGGCAACGGCCGAAACCGATTTTGATGATTTTATGTCTTTTATGAATCAGAAAGCGGATCGATTAGGGATGAGGCAAACTCACTTTTACAATCCCAGTGGTTTGGATAATATACGGGGGGTCAACAGATCCAGCCCGCGAGATCTGGTCAAATTAACCGAACGGATTCTGGAAATTCCTCTTTTCTGGGAGATAATGAGGCGACCCACCTATAATATAACTTCAAGATCTTCCGATCTTCACTACAGAGTTGAAACTACCAATCAATTTTTGGACGGAAGCTATTTCGGGTTTATCGCTCCGGAATGGCTGAGCGACATTAAAGGAGGAAAGACCGGATTTACTTATAGAGCCGGTGGAACTCTACTTATGGTTTTGGAGCCGGAAGAAGGATCCTATTTAATATATGTAATTTTGGGATCCGAAGGGCATAATGAGAGATTTGAAGAGATGGAAAAATTGATTAATTGGACTTATAAAGCATATAAAATATAGACCAAATGAACACGACGATAGAGAGTATGATTAAAATCCTTATGCTGGGCACGCTCTCTTTTATTTTCACTTTGGTGATTACCCCCGGTTTAACCGGATTTATGTATAAAAACGAGTTATGGAAAAACAAGGTGAGAAAAAAGGGAATTGACGGTAAGGACTTAAAGGTTTTTCCTCAATTTCATTCGGAAAAGGAAGTCAATGTTCCACGACTGGGAGGGCTTTTGGTCTGGATTCCACCGCTCATTTTAATTTTTCTATTTTACGGATTGAGTTTTTTGAGTGATCACTACTGGATTCAAAGCCTTAATTTTTTGAGCAGGAGAGAGACTTGGCTGCCTCTTTTCGCTCTGGTTGTCGCCGCTTTGATCGGGCTTCTTGATGATCTGTTACAAGTTATAGATAAACCCGAGAATGGAATTTTAAAATTCATCTTTAAAAAAGTTAATCGTTATGTCGGGGGAGGGTTGAGCTTAATGTACAGGATCGGAGCTACGGCGGCGATAGGAGTTGTTGGAGGATGGTGGTTTTATTCCAAATTGGAGGTTTCGGAGATATTGATTCCCTTTTGGGGTCATTTTGATCTCGGGTTGCTCTTTATTCCTTTCTTTATCTTAGTGATGCTCGCCACTTACAGCGGTAGTGTAATTGACGGACTCGACGGTCTTTCCGGGGGGGCGTTTGCCGCCATTTTTACCGCTTTTACCTTCATAGCGGTTGAGGCGGGAATGATGGATTTGGCTTCTTTTTCAATGGTTTTGGTGGGAAGTATATTGGCTTTTTTGTGGTTCAACATTCCTCCGGCCAGATTTTATATGGGAGAAACCGGAATTTTCGCCTTGACTGCGACTTTGACGGTGATTGCTTTTTTAACCGATTCGGTTTTGGTTTTGCCGATAATCGGAATACTGTTGGTAGTCGAATCCGCTTCGGTAATAATCCAACTTCTTTCCAAAAAGTTTTTGAAGAAAAAAGTTTTCAAAGCGGCTCCGATTCACCACCATTTTGAAGGAATCGGCTGGCCGTCTTACAAGGTGACAATGCGTTTTTGGATTATCGGAGCGATGGCGGCGATACTGGGAGTAATTATCAGAGTAATGGGTTAATAAGTGGATGTATCAAAGATTACAAAAAAAATCGGTCCTGATCCTCGGCTACGGTAGAGAGGGAAAAGACACGCACCGCTTTTTAAGGTCTCAGTTTCCAAGCAAAGAGATAGCAATCGCCGACTTGAAAGAAAAAGAGGTAACCGATTCAAAAACCGCTCTTTATTTTGGAGAAGATTATCTTGATGCCGCACGTGACTATGATTTGATTATTAAATCACCCGGTGTTCCTTACACTTTTTTAGCTCAAAAAAATATATCCCCGAATAAGATAACGTCGCAGTCCGATATTTTTCTTAATTTAACTGAAGGAGAGGTAATCGGAATAACCGGAACCAAAGGAAAGAGCACGACCGCTACGGCGATTCATCAGCTATTCAAAAATCAGGGAGTTGAATCTTTCTTAATCGGTAATATCGGCAACCCCGCTCTTGATTTTTTGGGGAAGAAAGCCGTTTTCGTATATGAGCTTTCCAGTTTTCAACTGCAAACGATTAGCCGAGGGCCGGACTTGGCGATTATTCTCAATATATTCAAAGATCATCTTGATCAGCACTCCGATTATGATGAATATTTCAATTCCAAAAAAAAGATAATCTCTTTTTATCCGAAACCGAAAAAAGTTATCTTTAACGGGGGCAGCGAAGAGGTAGGAAGGATGGTTTCCGACTTTGAAGGAGAAAAAATTCCTTTTGACCCGAAAGAACGATTAGCCGGTTCGGTCGTTTATGCCGATCCGATCAGAAAAGTGGCCGATCATTACGGGATTGATCCCGAAGGAGTGGATCAAATTATTAAAGACCCTCCGAAGCTGAAGCATCGTTTGGAGTTTGTCGGAAACTATGGCGGAATAGACTTTTATGATGATTCGGCGGCCACTATCCCGGAAGCGACCATTAGAGCGATTGCCGGTTTGGAGACGGAGACGCTTATAACCGGAGGGGTTGATAAAGGAGGTGATTATAAAAAGCTCTCTTTAAGAATTGAGAATTCAAATATTAAAAATTTAATTCTTTTTCCGGATACCGGTAAAAAGATCGCTAATTCATTTTCGGGAAATATCTTCTTTGTGGGTTCGATGGAGGAGGCGGTTAAGAAGGCATTTCAGATTACAAATGAAGGAGCGGTTCTTCTTTCGCCGGCTTCATCCAGCTTTAATATGTTTTCCAGTTACGTCGATAGGGGAGATAAATTCAAAAAAGCAATTCAAAAATATGGTCAAAAATAATCGACATCCCGATTACGGATTATTGATATCCGCCGCTCTTATAATATTGGCCGGTTTCGTTATCTTCGTCAGTGTTTCGATGGCCAGAATGGCAATTATAGAGGAGGGTGTCGATCAGGTTAATCTTAATTATTTTCTTTTTCGACAATTCGTTTTCGGGGTGTTGCCCGGTATCGTTTTGGGGTTTGTTGCCTACAACATTCCTCTT
Organism: uncultured Candidatus Saccharibacteria bacterium; assembly: GCA_964573145.1. Taxonomy (GTDB): domain Bacteria; phylum Patescibacteriota; class Minisyncoccia; order Minisyncoccales; family PWPS01; genus PWPS01. The sequence continues at coordinate 19,357 of CAZNIM010000004.1, read as the reverse complement.
GAAAAATTACGAAAATTTGCTCCGGCTCTTCTTTTTTTGAGCATAGTATTGGTTTTGTTGGTTTTTGTTCCCGGAGTGGGAAGAAAGATGAGGGGAGCTACTCGCTGGATAGGAATCGGCTCTTTTTCATTTCAACCTACTGAATTTTTAAAATTAACTTTCATACTTTATTTGGCAAGCTGGTTGTCGGGAAGAAAGAGAGAGAAAAAAAAGAGAATATTTTCGGAGACGCTCATCGCTTTTTTGATATTTTCCGGATTCATAGGCGGCTTAATTTTACTTCAGCCCGATCTCAGCACTCTTTTGGTTATTATTTTAACGGGATTCGTGATGTACTTTGTCTATGGAAACCCTCTTTCCCATATATTCGTCATCGGTTTGGGAGGAACTTTGTCACTCGTATTGGCGGTTGTTTTAACCCCTTATAGGATGCAACGAGTCAGAGATTTAATTTCTTCGGGAATGGATCCCCAAGGATTATCTTATCAGGCCCAACAAGCACTCATTGCGATCGGCTCGGGAGGAATTTTCGGGCTCGGTTTCGGTATGGGGTATCGTAAATACGGATATATTCCTCTGGTAATGAGTGACTCCATCTTTGCCGCTTATGCCGAAGAAGCCGGATTTATAGGTAGCTTGGTTCTGATTGGATTATTTTTGGTTTTTGCCTGGAGAGGTGTTAAAATTGCTAAAGAGAGCACGGACCCCTTTTTGGGTCTGGTCGCCACCGGAATCACTTTTTGGATATTTTTTCAAGCTTTTGTAAATATCGGATCGATGGTCGGAGTTGTTCCGATGACCGGAATTCCTCTTCCCTTGATCAGTCACGGAAGAGCACACTTTATATCCGAACTGGCCGCCCTGGGAATACTTTTAAATATATCAAGATCATAAAATGAAAAAGATAGTTTTAACCGGAGGTGGAACCGGAGGACATATATTTCCTCTGATTTCCGTAGTTGAAAATATTGAGATGGAAAATCTTGAAATTTACTATATAGCCCCAAAAGGAGATTACTTTTTGGAAAAAGAGTTTCTCGACAAAGGGGTAATTTTCAGAAGAATTTACGCCGGAAAAATCAGGAGATATTTTGATCCGATCGCTTTTTTGAAAAATATAGTCGATATGGTCAAGATTCCGATCGGAATAATCCAGTCGATAATTTATCTGTTGGTAATATCTCCCGATCTCGTTTTTTCCAAAGGTGGATTCGGCGCCTTTCCGGTTGCCGTCGCCGCCAAAGTAGTCGGAGTTCCCTTAATTCTACATGAGTCCGATGCTTCCGTTGGATTGGCCAATAAGATTATCTCCGGATTTGCAACTAAAATATTCACCTCGTTCGAAGAGACGGAAGGAATGGAAGATAAAGAGACTATTCAAGTCGGAAATCCGATTAGAAAAAGTGTTACCGAGGGAGACTTGGAAAGAGCGGCTGAAAGATTCAACTTAAGTAGAAAAAAATCAATTATTCTTATCTTGGGCGGATCGCAAGGATCGGAGAGAATAAATCGAATGATAACCGTTATCCTACCCAGGATGGTTCAGGAATTTGAAATTATTCACCAGTGTGGAAAGAAAAATTTTGATGAGATGAAAAAAGAAGTTGAGGAGTTGAGAAACGGTGAAATTAAAAAATATTATCACCTTTATCCGTTTTTAGAGTCGGAAGAGATTGCTGACGCTTATGCGGTTGCCGATTTGGTGGTTTCCAGAGCCGGGGCGGGAAGTATATTTGAAATTTTAGCCAACGGAAGACCGAGCATACTGATACCGCTTCCCGAGGCTGCTCAGAACCATCAAACCAAAAATGCTTATCAAGTGGCAAAAAGCGGTGCGGCGATTGTTTTGGAAGAGGATAATTTAACGCCGCATCTATTTTTGGAGCGAGCCAGATCACTTTTTCAACCGGAAGAAAGAATTAAAAAGATGAAAGGGGCTGCGAAAGCAATTTCAAAAAATGAGGCCGGGAAAGATTTGGCGAATTATTTACAAGAGATTTTAAATCAAAAAAAATCATGAAAAAAAGAGTAAGATTTGCACCATCACCGACCGGCCTTTTTCATGTCGGTTCGGCCAGAATAGCTTTGGCCAATTATCTGTTTGCAAGAAAAAACAAGGGGGTTTTTGTTCTTAGAATTGAAGACACCGATAAAGAGAGGTCAAAAAAAGAATATGAAGAAAATATCATCGATTGTTTGCAGTGGCTGGGAATAGAATTCGACGAAGGGCCGGGAAGGGGAGATTACGGTCCGTACCGACAAAGTGAAAGAAGTTACGATAAATATATAAAGGAGCTTATTGATAAGGAGAAAGCTTATTATTGTTTTTGTAGCAAAGAAGAACTTGATTCAATAAGAGAAAAACAAGAAGAAGCCGGAGAAACTCCTCGCTACCCGGGAACTTGCAGAGATTTGAGCTCCGAAAAGGCCGAAGAAAAGATAAAGTCGGGCTCGGATTACGTAATAAGAATGATAGTAGGGGATAAAAAAGTATCTTTTCGTGATCGAGTACGTGGTCTTATTGAGTTTGACGGAAGTCTTATTGAAGATTTTGTTATCGCCAAAGATGAAGAAAGACCGCTTTATAATTTGGCCTGCGTTATTGACGATCATGAGATGAAGGTGACCGACGTAATTAGGGGAGAGGATCATATCTCCAACACTCCCAAGCAGATACTTATCGCCGAAGCACTTGATTTCAAAAGGGTAAATTACGCTCATCTTCCTCTGATACTCGCTCCGGACAAAAGTAAATTGTCGAAACGATTCGGGGCAGTTTCCGTTTCCGAATATCGAAAAGAAGGATTTTTACCCGAGGCCCTGGTTAACTTTTTAGCTCTTTTGGGTTGGAGTCCCGGAGATGACAGAGAGTTTTTCACCATGGAAGAGTTGATTGACGAATTCAGTCTCGAGCGATGCAAGAAAGCGGGAGCCGTTTTCAACAAAAAAAAGCTGGAGCACATCAACACACTGCACTTAAAAGAGGTGACCGGAGAGAGGTTGGCTCTTCTGTCTATTCCTTTCTGGATTGAAGCCGGATATATAAACCCGGTGTACGAAGAAGATCAGTATCCTCCGGCCATGGGAGCCAAAGGGATAAAGACCGGTTACCGAACCGAGGACGGAAGAAAGTACGGATTCGACGCCTTGAAAGAGATAGCCGAGGAACACAAAGACAGAATCTCCAAAGTGGTGGAGATAGTTGATCATACCGGCTACTTTTTTAAACAGCCAAAGGTTGACTTCGATCTTTTGCAGTGGAAAGAGATGACTTCAGAGGAGCTCGGTGATGTTATTGACAAATCAATAGAAGTAATTGATAATATAAAAAATTGGGAAAAAGAAGAGGTTAAAGACAAGTTACTACAGAAAGCCAATCAATTCGAGGACCGAGGAAGGTTTTTATGGCCCCTCAGAGCCGCTTTAACCGGAGAAAAAGCTTCCGCCGGACCTCTTGAAGTAACTTACATATTGGGAAGGGAGGAGGCGATAGGGAGGTTAAAAAAAGCAAAAGATAATTTATGAAGATATTTTACCTTCTTTTAATATTGTCCGTCGCTATTACACCGGCCTCCGTCTTCGGATCAGCCGAAAGGGATAGTTTAATGACTAATGACGGAATCGGCTTTTCGGAAATTATAATGGAGAGGATGGAGGACTTCAGTGATTTGGCGACCGAAGAGGTTGAAAAGCGACAAAGAATAATTGAAGAAGAAGTTGAGAGACGAAGAGACAATCTCTTTTCCAGAATCAGAAAAATTATTTTTGATTTTATCGATGAAGTTTTTGAATCGATCAGAGAGTCGATAGATAATATTTTTCAGTTTTAGCTTTTTTTGTAGCCTTTGCATTTAAAAGATAAATGCGATTCTTTGACAGGGAAGTGAAGCTTTCCTATAATTGTATAAAATAATAAACTTCGCATAAGGTAACTTTACCGAAGTTTAATATAAAGCTTTAACTCACCACCTCTACTCTATGAAAAAATCAGAAAAAGCGATAAAGGATTATTTTGAAGAGTTTTTTGAGTATCTCGACATAGAGAAAGGACTCGCTCCTGGATCGCAAGAAGCCTACGGACGCTTTCTGGCCCGTTTTTCCGAATGGCTCGATCTTTCCGGAAATTCCGATCTTAAACCTCACCAACTCTCGGATCGTCATATATGGGATTATCGAGTTCATCTTTCCAAAAGAAGAAATTATAAAGGAGAGCCGATCAGCAAGAAAACCCGTAATTATTACCTGATTGCGCTCAGGAATTTACTTAATTTCTTTGCCGACCGAGACATAGAGTCATTGCCTTCCGATAAAATTAAGTTGGCCAAGGAAAAAGAAGATGATTCTTTGAAGTTTTTAAACTTGGATCAGATAAAAAAGCTCTTGAGTGCTCCCGATTTAAAAAAAGTAACCGGAATACGGGATAAAGCGATTTTGGAAACTCTTTTTTCAACCGGTCTCAGGGTTGCCGAATTGGTTTCTTTGGACAGAGATCAGATAAATATTAAGGAAGAAACCGAAGATTTGGAGGTGGTTATAACCGGTAAGGGAGATCGAACCAGAACGGTCTATTTCTCTCCTCGCGCAGTTCGCTTTTTAAGAAAATATTTAGAAACCAGAGACGATGATAAGGAGGCGCTCTTTATCCGCTATCGAGGACCCAAGGAAAGTGATTTCAGGTTGACGACTCGGTCGATTGAAAATATCGTTAAGAAATATGTTAAGAAAACGGGACTTCCCAAGGAAACCACTCCTCATACTTTGCGTCACAGCTATGCAACCGATCTTTTGGCGCAAGGTGTTGACTTGAGAGCGATTCAAGAATTTTTAGGACACAAAAATATTGCTACCACTCAGGTTTACACTCACATAACCAGCAAAAAGTTACGAGAAATCCACAAAAAGCATCATTCGGGTCAAAATCTTGAAGATGACTCTCTGTAATGCGACCCATAAGACATAAAAGTAATAAAAAACGCTCTATGGCGCTCTGAAAGGCTCTTAAGTTAAAAAAAATTATTTTAAGTTAAAAACGCAACGGGAGGATCTTCGATCTCCAAGGGGCGGCGATCACTTTTTTCAATAATCGTAAATATCAAATAGATCAGCGTTATGCTGAAAATAATTATCAAGAGAGAAAGTAAATTTTTTTTATTGACAATACTCATTCTTTCTGTTAATATAAGGCGTAGTCTTTTAACTTAGAACAAGTCATGGCAACAACAAAATCATCCGGAACAACACGATTAGGAAGAGACTCAAAACCCAAGTATCTGGGGGTTAAACTTTTCGGTGGTCAAACCGCGAAGGCCGGAGCGGTAATAGTTAGACAGCGCGGCACTAAATTCTTCCCCGGAAAAAATGTAAAAAAGGGATCGGACGATACTCTTTATGCAGCCAAGGAAGGAATCGTGGAGTTTCAAACAAAAAGAAAAACCGGATTTGACGGAAAAAAGAAGAAGATTAAATTAGTCAACGTTCTTTAAGGATTGAACGAATTTTTTAAATAAGGGATGAGGGTTCATCGGACCGGATTTGAATTCGGGATGAAACTGAACACCTACGAAAAACGGGTGATCCTCAATTTCAATAATTTCCACTAATCCGCTCTCCGGATTTTTACCGGCCACAGTAAGGCCGTTTTTTTCTAATTTTTGAAGATAATCGTTATTGACTTCATAACGATGGCGATGACGTTCGATTATCTCTCTTTTTTCGTAAGCCGTAAATGAAACGGTTTCTTTTTTTAACTTACAAGTATAATCCCCCAATCTCATCGTTCCACCGAAAGATCTGTTTTTAATTAGCTTTTTCTGCTCTTCCATCATGGCGATTACCGGGTGTTGACAACTTTCATCAAATTCAGCAGAGTTTGCGTTTTTTAAAGCACAAACATTTCTGGAAAATTCAATTACTGCAAGTTGCATTCCCAAACAAAGTCCGAAAAAAGGAATCTTATTTTCTCTGCAATGTTGAATTACCTTTATTTTTCCTTCAACTCCCCTACTTCCGAATCCTCCGGGAGCAATAATTCCGTCGTAATCGAGATCCGGAGTTTCACCTTCAAACTTTTCGGCAAAAATCCAACTTATTTCCGGCTTTAGATTCTCTTCCCAGCAAGCGTGTTTTACCGCTTCTATTACCGATATATAAGAGTCGGTCAGAGTAAACTTTCCGGTTTTAAAATATTTTCCGACTATACCTATTTTTACGACTCCTTCTTCTTTTGAGTTAACTCTTTCTTTCCAGTCGGATAAATTTCCGTTTTTCGGCTTGAGGTTGAATTTTTGTAGAATTTTATCTCCCAGATTTTCTTTTTCGAAATTCAAAGGAACGTCGTATATCGAATCGACGTCCGGTGCGGAAACAACATAATCACTTTCGATATTACAAAAGTTGGATATCTTCCTTCTTCTCGGGTCATCGAGAGGAGTGGCAGCTCTTCCCAGGATCAAGTCGGGTTGAATTCCGGCTTCGTTGAGTCTGCGACTTGCGTTTTGAGTCGGTTTGGTCTTCATCTCCCCTATTGTCTTCGGTGTCGGTAAATAACTTACCAAAACAAAAAGAACCCGATCAGGGTGCTTTAATTTCATCATTCGTGCGGCTTCCAAGAAGAGAAGGTTTTGATACTCCCCGATAGTTCCTCCGATCTCAATCATCGTAAAGTCGGCATCATCCTCTTCGGCTGCGGTCTCAATTCTTTCAATTGTTTCGTTGGGAATATCGGGAACCACTTCCACGCAACGACCGTCATATTCCAAATTTCTCTCTTTTTCAATTACCGATTTGTAAACTTTACCCGTGGTTATATAGTTTTTCTTGGTGAACTCTTTTTCCAAAAAACGTTCATAATTACCGATATCCTGATCACATTCACCACCGTCACGAGTAACAAAGACTTCTCCGTGCTCAATCGGATTCATCGTTCCCGCATCGACATTGACGTAAGGGTCTATCTTTACCGCCGAAACACTGTATCCTTTACTTTGTAGAAGTCTTCCTATTGAGGCGGTAGCGACTCCTTTTCCGATACCGGACATCACTCCACCGGCGACGAAGATATATCTTCTCATTTATTCTTTTTCAATTTTTATTTTAATATTACTACTTAAGTCGTAATCGAACTCCAAACCGACCTCTTCTTCGGCCAGTTTTTTAATCGGAGCTTCCAAATTGATCGATTGCGGGTCGATTTCAAAACCTTCCTCTTTCAGCTTCTCACTTATTTTTTCAGCGGTAACCGCTTCAAAGAGCTGATCTTTTTCTCCGACTTTCATCTTTATGACGAATTCTTTTCCTTCGATTTGAGAAATTAAGTCTTCAATTTCGGACTTTTCTTTTTTGACTTCGATCTCCTCTCTTTTTTTCAGTTGTTCAAGCTTGTTAAGGTTTTTTTCAGTTGCCATCTCCGCTTTTTCTTCCGGAAGTAGATAGTTTCTGGCGTAGCCGTCGGCTACCTCGACAACTTCGTATTTCTTTCCCAATTTCTTTATATTTTCAAGTAGAATAACTTTCATATTTTTTAGCGTTTAATTACTTCAATTGCTTTTTCAAGTTGAGGATCGTAATCGGCTTCGATATCTTCGGCCGTTATTTCGACCGGATAGTCCGGGTCGATTCCCTTGTCGGTTATCAGATTTCCGTCGGGAGTGACCCAGTTGGAAACGGTTACTTTCAAATTGGACATATCGGATAAATTAATAAGTCTTTGAATTGACCCCTTTCCGAAAGACTTTTCTCCGACAACGAGAGCATCTCGATGATAAGTCAGTGCACCGGCCAAAATCTCGGAAGCCGAAGCCGAACCTTGGTTCAAAAGTATAACCAAATCATAGTCAAAAGTTATCGATGATCCGCGAGCCTCATAGCTTTCCAAAGAGTTTCCACTAACCCCTCTACTTTCAACGATCACATCACCGCGACTAAGAAAGTAATCGGCAATTTCGAGCGCCGATTCCAAAGAACCGCCGGGGTTATTTCTTAAATCAATAATCATTTTGTCGGCCGGAGAAGATGTTATTTCGGGAACTATTTGATTGAATTCGGTTAAAAGGTCGTTGTGAAAATAATGAATCTTTAAATAGGCTATATCTTCTTCCAGAAGCTCCCAATCAACCGAAGGAATTTGTATCGTGTCCCTGACCAGATCGACTTCGTGAGTGGTTCTGTTTCTTCCGATAAGCAAAGTAACTTCCGTTCCCTGCTTCCCGCGCATCAGATCGACCGCCCTCTCCAGGCTCATATCGGTTGTTGAACGCCCGTCTATTTCCAAGATAACATCTCCGGCTTTTATACCCGCTCGAGAAGCCGGTGTTCCTTCGATCGGAGAAATAACTTTGATATCTCCATCTCTAAGACCGACCTCCAGTCCGATTCCTTCATAATATCCGGAAACACTTTCCAAAAACTCCCTACTCTCTTCACTGTCGAAAAAGCCGGTATAAGGATCGTCGAGTGATTCGAGCATTCCTCTGATTGCTCCGTGGACTATCCTCTCTTCAGTTATTTTTTCGGGATCGACATAATGCCTTTCCAGATTATTGTAAGCTTCCCAAAAGAGAGAAAAGTCGATTTCATCCGGAGCGGTTCTCATATCGGCCTCTTCGAGACCCAGATAATAACCTACTCCGAAGATAAGAGCGACCAGAATGAGAACGCTTAATATCTGTTGTATTTTTTTGATCATAAACTTCTATTAGAATAGCACATTAAGTTTATTTATTCAAAAAGAAAACCCGCTTTATTCGGGTTTTCTGGTCATTAATTTTTTACACTTTTTACAAAAATGGCCTTCTTTTTTAAGATGGTAGTCAGCCCAACGGATCAATTTGGAATCGGCTTCCTTACGAGTTAAAAGATCGATCTCTTTTTCAGTTAAGTGTCTCCAATCTCCCATTTCAATTCCCCCTTACTCTATTTGTAAATCTTCGCACTTCTTCCAAGGCTTGATCCTCATCCATCATGAAGTCGGTTACTACATCTTTTTTGTTCTCCGAAATATCCTCGATAATTTTATTAATTTTTTCCAATTTGTCAATAACTCCTTCTCTTAAAAATTCTTGATGATCAAGATAAAAATTTACTTGAAGTTCAATTTGCTTAAGAATTATCTTCGATACCGGATCGGTGGACAATCTTTGTAATTTTATTTCCGCGGAGACGGACTCTTTCTTTTTGGTTGAAAGATAATCGCCGAAGGACTCAAAAAGATCATCGGCATTTTTATAACCCAAGCCGACTACTATTGAGACTATCTCCTCGAGAGGTCCTTCCGGATATCTACCGGAGGCGTCTTCAAAGCGAGACTGAAAGTATTTTACTTTAAAATCTTCTTCCTTTCCGGTCATTTTCTCGTAGCATTTTTCCAGCTTATGTTCCATCGCTCGTATATTTAAAGAGGCATCGATAGCCATTGCCAGCTCTTCAACTTCTTCATCCTTTTTAAATTCGGCAACCATGTCGGTGCCGTTGATAATATCGTCGAATTCGGTGGTTCGTTGAACCTTGGCTTCAACTTGGTCGGTTTCAAACCAAAGATCAAAAAGATGAGTTAAGACGATCTCCATCGCCTCTCCTCTCTCTTTACCCTTTTCCAAATTCTCTCTTTTGTCGTGAGCCATTCTTTTCTCATAATTTTCAAATCTTTCACGAGCTTCTTGAACCAGAATCTTGTCATCTTCAATCTCTCGGGAGTCATAACTCTCCAAACTCTTGAATTTATCAATCGGTTGATGATCGATCTCTCCCGTATTTAATATCTCTTTTATCGCTTGATCCGTATTGATTCGACGGAAGCTTTCCATGGACTCAGGATTCCACATTTTTTCCTATTAGATAATTATGTTTAAAATCGACAATCTCCACTTCTTCAACTCGGCCCGGAACTCCGTTTTTTATTATCACCGCTTTTCCGGTAGCGGTTCTGGTTAAAAAGGTTTTACCCTTTCCTTTTCTGATGACCAGAACGGACTCTCTTTTTCCGACCATTTTTCGATTTTTCTCGATTCTGATCTGTTTGGTCAGTTCAGTCAACTTTCGAGAACGTTCTTTTTTAATTCTCGAAGGTAGATCTTTGAGCTTTTCCGCTTCGGTGCCTCTTCTTTCCGAATATCTGGTAATATTGACTATCTGTGGTCTCGTTTTCTCGATAAGCTTTAAGCTTTTTTTGAAATCCACTTCAGTTTCGGTCGGGTATCCGACTATAATGTCGGTAGCTATTAAAAACTCTCCACTTCTTTTAGCTTTATTTATAATTCCCGTAAAGTCGGAAACGGTATGCCCTCTCTTCATATCCTTTAAAATTTTTTCACTTCCCGACTGAACTGGCAGATGTAAAAAATTATATAATTTATCGCTTGAAAAAAGCTTTAAAAGTCGGTCGGTAAAGGGTTTTATAAAGCCCGGATTCATCATCCCCAATTTAATTTTAAAACTTCCCTCAATTGAAATCAAATCGGTAAGTAGATCGATTAATTGATTTTCTCCTTGATCCATTCCGTAAATCCCCAAATCTTGTGAGGTTAATTGAATCTCTTTTATTCCCGATTTAATCGCCTGTTCGCTTTTTCGAATTATTTCATCCCGGGGATAACTTTTCAGTTCTCCACGAGCGAGCTTCGCCCCGCAGTAGGTGCAGCTGCCCAAACAACCCTCGGATATCGAAATAATTTTAGTTGATCTTTCCTTTTCCTCCCCCTTTTCAATTGCCCTTTTTCTTTCGAGGCCCATCTCGCTTAGAGCTTCGATCAGCTTATTCGAATTATTGCCTTCAATTACCATATCCGCCGCAGTCAATTTTTTAGTCATGTAAGGAAGACATCCGAGGACGATGACTTTTTTGCCGCCACCTTTAAGTCGCTCAATCTCTTTAATTATTTTTCTTTCGGTTTTATCTATAACTCCGCAACTGTTTATGATTATTAAATCGGCATCCTTTTCCGATGACCGGGTCAGGAATTTATCCGCCTCTTTTTTTATCTTATTGGAATCGGCTCTGTTGAGCTTACAGCCGTAAGTTTTTATATTGTATTTATCCATCTTCTTTAATTTAAAAAAATCCCCGGAACGAGGATTTTTGTGCGTCCGGAAGGATTCGAACCCTCGACCTTCTCCTTAAAAGGGAGCTGCTCTACCAACTGAGCTACGGACGCGCTACAATCATTGTACATAATTTTTTTAAAAAGTAAAGAAAGGTTGATTAAAGACCTTCTTTTTTAAGCTCCTTAAGTAAGGATTTTTGCTTTTTAGTGGTCTTTTTCGGTATCTCTATATTCAGATGAATAAAGGCGTCTCCACGCCCGTACCCTTGTAGTTTGGGCATTCCCTTTCCGGACAAACGGATGGTTTTCCCGGAGGAAGAACCCTTGGGAACGTTAAGTTTAACGTTTTTTATTTTACCGTCATCTTCAAAAACAGGAACCTCTACCTTTCCTCCCAATACGGCTTGACTGAAAGTAATTGCCGCGTCGTGATGTAGGTCGGATCCTTCTCGACGAAAGCGATCATCCTCTTTGACTCTGATTGATACCAGCAGATCTCCGGCCGGACTACCCATCTTTCCGGCGTGCCCGGCTTCGGATATCCTTATCGATTGACCGGTTCTTATTCCCGAAGGAATCTTTATTTTAACCGTCTTAATCTCTTTTCTTCTACCCTCTCCGCCACATTTCGGACACTCATCTTTCGGTACTTCTCCCCTACCGTGACAGGTTGAGCAAATTGATACTTGAGCAAAATTACCGAAAAAAGTTCTTCTTTCTTCTTTTATTTTCCCCGTCCCTTCACAGTCGGAGCATTTTTTCATCTTTCCGTTCTTCCCGCCGGATCCTTTACAATCCTCACAAACTACATATTTGTTCAGGTCCTTCTTTTTTATCACTCCGGAAAAAGCTTCCCGTAGAGAGATTTGAAGGTCTATCTTTATATCCGCTCCTTTTTCGGATCGTTTCTGAGAGCGTGAAAAGCCACCGAAAACATCGCCGAAGATATCACCGAAATCATTAAAATCAAATCCGGCGCTTCCGAAACCTCCTCCGTAATTTCCTTGAAAACCATCAAATCCGGATTTTCCGGCCCCCGCTTTTCCGAATCGATCGTATTGCTTTCTTTTCTTTTCATCGGACAATACTCGGTAGGCTTCGTTTATTTTTTTAAACTCCTCCTCGTCTCCACCTTTGTCCGGGTGATGTTTATGAGCCAGTTTCCTGAAAGCTTTTTTAATTTCTTCCTGGTCGGCGTCTTTGGAAACTCCTAAAATCTTGTAATAGTCTTCACTCATTGCTTTTTATAAGATAAAAACCCCTTCCGAAGAAGGAGTTTTTAAATTGATTATTATTCTTCTTCAACCTCCCCTTCTTCAACTTCTTCGTCTTCTTCCGACTGCTCTTCGGCTGCTGATTTTTCATACATCTTTGCTCCCACCTCCTGCATCTTCTTTGATAAGCTTTCCGTTTTTTCTTTAATCTCTTCGCTTTTTTCAACATCTTCGGTTTCAATCAACTTTTGAAGATCTTTAATTTCTTCTTCCAGGTCGGTTAATTCTTCCGGAAGGTCATCATTATCTCTCCTCATTTTTTCAAAGCTGTAAATTAAAGTTTCGGCATCGGTTTTGGCGTCGAGGAGCTCTTCTTTTTTTCTGTCTTCTTCAGCATGCTCTTCGGCCTCCTTTTTCATCTTTTCTATCTCCTCATCGGACAGCCCGCAAGACCCTTCGATTTTAATCGATTGCTCTTTGCCGGTTCCCTTGTCTTTAGCGGAAACGTTTAGGATTCCATTGGCGTCGATGTCGAATTTCACCTCTATCTGCGGAACTCCTCGCGGAGCGGGAGGTATTCCGTCAAGAATGAATTGGCCTAAAGACTTGTTATCTTTTGCCATCGGTCGCTCTCCTTGAAGTACATTTATCTGAACCGAGGATTGATTGTCGCTGGCGGTCGAAAAAACTTCGGTTTCCGAAGCGGGAATGGTAGTGTTTTTTTCAATCAACTTGGTGAATCTACCGCCCAAAGTCTCGATTCCGAGAGATAAAGGAGTAACGTCCAAGAGAAGCACATCTTTCACATCTCCACCCATAATACCACCTTGAATAGCGGCTCCGACGGCCACCACTTCATCGGGATTGATTTCTTTATTTGGCTCTTTTCCGAAAATTTCCTTAATTTTTTCCTGAATAGCCGGGGTTCGGGTTTGCCCTCCGACCAAAACTATCTCATCGATCTCGGAGATCTTTATTCCCGAATCCTTAACCGTCTTCTTTGTCATCTCTATCGATCTGTCGATATATTTTTCAACCAAGCTTTCAAATTCGGATCTCGACAAGGAATAGTTGAGATGCTTCGGTCCACTTTCATCCGAAGTGACGAACGGAATATTTATATCCGTCTTTTTAGTGCTCGATAATTCTATCTTTGCCTTTTCGGCCGCTTCTTTAATTCTTTGAAGTGCCAAATTATCTTTGGAAAGATCTATTCCATTTTCGTTTTTAAACTTTTTAATAATCCAGTTGACGATTTCGTTATCGAAATCTTCTCCACCCAGATGACTGTCTCCTCCGCTGGCTCGAACTTCTATTGTGTCTTCACTCACTTCCAAAACCGAAACATCGAAAGTTCCTCCACCGAAGTCGTAGACCAAAACTTTTTCATCCTTCTTTTTATTTAATCCGTAAGCCAAAGCGGCGGCGGTTGGCTCATTTATCACTCTCTTTACGTCGAATCCGGCAATTTCACCGGCTACTTTGGTTGCCTTTCTTTGTGAGTCGTCAAAGTAAGCGGGAACCGTTATTATCGCCTCTTTTATCTCTTCCCCTAATTTTTCTTCAGCGTCCTTCTTTAATTTTTGAAGAACCATAGCCGATATTTCGGGAACTTTTCTCCATTTTTCATCGAATTTTATTTCGACTCCTTCGCCATCTTTTTCTTTTCGTATTTCGTAAGGTAAATTCTTTTTGCTTTTTTTAACTTCCTGACTGTCGAAATGCCTTCCGATTAATCTCTTGGCGGCAAAAATCGTGTTTTCCGGATTGGTGACTTGTTGTCTTCTGGCTATTGACCCGACCAATCTTTCTCCTTTTTTACTCATTGCAATTACCGAGGGAGTGGTTCTGTCCCCTTCTTTGTTTTCCAATATTCGAGGCTCTCCACCTTCAACTACGGCCATTGCCGAAAAAGTGGTTCCCAAGTCTATTCCTAAAATTTTACTCATCTGTTTCAACTTGTGGTTTTACCTAAAGTTGACCACAAGTCGGGTTAATTTTTTGTAACTTTTACTCTTGCCGGTCTTAAAAGTTCCCCGTCAATAAGATATCCTTTTCGAACTTCTTCGGCAATCGTATCCGGATCATCGTCCGATTCGATCATAGCGACGGCTTCGTGGATGTTCGGATCGAATTCTTTTCCTTCGACCTTCATCTCTTTAACGCCGTAGCTTTTAAGGATATCGAGGAGCTGTTTCTTTACATTTAAAAGACCGACTACCGTATCGTTTTTTAAATCTTCTTTATCGATATTTTTTTCTGCCAACTCGAAGTTGTCGATTACTTCCAAAAGGTCCAAAAATATCTTCTTCTTTTTTCTTTTTTGAGCCTCCGAAAGCCTCTCTCTTTCATTTTTTCTATAATTGGAAAAGTCAGCTCGAGCTCTCTGCCACCCACTTAAAAACTCATCTCTCTCTTTTTTTAATTCTTCCACTTTTTCTTTTGTTTTATCGGTCTTCTTGCTGTCTGTCATTGTATTTTTTCTCCAGGATCTTAATTAATGAATTAACTATGGCAATATTTTTATCGTAGGCCATCCTTTTCGGCCCCAAAAGAGCCACTACCCCGTCCTCGGAATGGCTATAGCAGTAGCGGGAAACCATTATTGAAAAATCTTCATTACCCAACGGGCTCTCTTTTCCGATATAGATTCTTATTTCACTTCTTTCCAGATCTTGAAAAAAATCATTCTCAAATCTGGCTTCGAATTTTTTAACCATCTCCAAGAAAGAATGAACTTTGGTTATATCTTCGAATTCCGGATCATGAAAAGCTTCTTCAAAGCCCTCTTTCCAAAATAGATTCTTATCCATTAGATAAGAATAGGTTAAAGAGCTCGACATCGTTGCTAAAAATCCGGTTAATTCTCTTAAAAAATCAAGCTCTTCCATTCCCTCCTCCATCTTTCTAATCTCTCTATCGATGCGTCCGTCTTGGAGCCTTCGCTTTTTTTTAAGCAACTTGTTGACGAAATAGCGATAACCCTTATCGGCCGGGACTCTTCCCGCCGAAGTGTGTGGTTGGTCCAAATAACCCTCTTTCACCAGCTTTTTAAGGTCGTTTCTGATTGTTGCGGGGGAAACTCCGAGATTGCAGTTTTCTTCTATGAATTGGGAGCTTATCGGCTCTCCGAGCTCGATATAGTTTTCAACCACTATATCCAGGATTAATTGCTGTCTTTTTGTTAACATAAGTTTTAACAGAGCTCTTCTGCTCCTAATGATAAATAATTAGCAGTCTGATGTCAAGAGTGATAATCAGACGAATTCCATATCGTCCAAAGATCTCAGTGCTTTCGATTTTGATATCTTATATATCAGAAAAGACAGAAGTAAAAAGAAGAAGATCGGAAGAGGATTTTGAAGAGTTAAAATTCTGTCGATTATGACAGCTGTCGCTCCTCCGTAGATAAGCGAAATAAGGGTAAACCCTATCCCCGGAGCGGAAGTGCTCAGCTTTTGCGGGTCATCGGTCTCAAAATTAACGAAAACGACTCCCATTGAAAGACCGAGCATTGTCAGTGTTAAGACTCCGACTACTGCAAAAAGAATAAGTAGAAGAGCTTCCGAACCGCCGGCTAAAGGAACTGCATAAAGGATAACTGCCAAAATGGAAGCCGGAACCAGAACCAGGCAGTAAAATAAGTATTTTGTATTGAAGATTGTTTTTAAATCGATCGGAGTCGAACCGATCAGCCAGGATGTGTTACCTTCTTGACTAAAAGAAGGAAATATGAATCTTAAAATTAAGGCGGCGGTAAAAAAGATTATTACCCCCAACTGAATTGCAGAAGTTAACCCGGAAACGGCTTCCGGACCGGCTATTCCAACGTATCTTTCAAGTAAGTTGATTACCCCCACTTGGACGAGCATCAATATGAAAAGAAATGAAAACCAAAAGATATTTTTGGGAGATCGAATCGAGTTCAGTCTCTCTTTTTTGAATATTACCTGTTCGGGTGTTCTGGGGAATTTTTTTCCGGATAAGGGACTTTTTTTAACTTCTCTTTCCGCTTTTGCTTCGAACGAGCCTTCTTGGAACACTTGCCAAAAATAGAGAAATTTTTTCTTAATAATTGAAAATAAAAAGACAACCGCTAAGAACAAGGCAAAAGTTAATCCACCGGGCATTAAAGCGGCACCGATTTTTTCGGTTTGAACGTAGTGAAGTGTCATCGCCGGAAAGTGAGAAGGAAGAACGGCAAAATTACTCTTCATCGCGTCGAGAGTAGCCGCATCTCCTTCCGCAATTTGAAATATTTGATTTATATCCATCGCTACGGTCCTACTCCAAGCTACGGCTCCGAGCAGTGCGGTTACGGCAACAATCGTAAAAGCGAGAATTGAAAAACTTTTGATCTTCATCTTTCTCATTACGCTCGATATCAGAAAGATCAAAACGACCGCCGAAGCGCTACAAAAGAGAGAGAAAGCAACAACTACCAGTAAAGTGAAAAGAAATAATCCAAAGGATATTTCAAAAACGCTTTTTACCGCTAAAAGAAGCGGAATGGCCAATATTATAAGTGGCCAAGAAGAATCGATTAGCGCTCTGAAAAACTTCACCCAAGAGAGGGTGTTATATCGAGGAGTTGCCATTATCCAGTGGTCAAGATTGTCTCTGTTGAAAAAACTGAAAAGAGTGAAAATCACCGTGCTGGCAAAAATCAAAAGTCCGACTATCAATAAAAATATTTGATAAATATAAAGTGGAGCCGCCTGCGGCATGAACGGATCGTCTCCTATTTGAGTCGACTCCAAACCCGAACGGGTAAGAAGAAAGATGGAAACGGAAAGAAGGGCGATGGCGGCAATCATAAGGAGGGCAACGATTATTCTCGCCTTACTGTTTTTCTTGAAGTAACGCTTCGTCTTTTTAATGTAATAGTCAATAAAGTTATCCATTTTTTAGTTGAAATTATGATAAATTTCGATCAAAGAAGCATCTTCTTTACCCATTTTTTTTCTGAGTTCGTCTATCGATCCGGTCTCGGTTAACCTTCCGTCGTGCAAAATTCCGACTTTATCCGAAAATTCTTCGGCGACTTGCAAGGTGTGAGTGGCCATAAAAACGGTTCCTCCCTCCTTGGTGAATTCGGATAATAGATGCATCGCTTTTTCCGCCGAGTCGGGATCGAGTCCCACTATCGGCTCATCCACTAAAATCAACTTCGGAGTGTGTAGTAAAGCTCCCAAAATGGTGAATTTCTGCTTGTTTCCTCGAGAATAATTTTCAAAATATTTTTTTTCAATTCCGGAAAGATTGAAGTGATCCAGAAGCTTCGGGATTTTACTTTCCACTTCTTCTTTTTTCATCCCGTATAAGGCGCCGATAAAATAGAGGAACTCTTCACCGGTTATATGATTCCATATCTTCGGCTCATCCGGAATGTATCCCATTTTTGACTTCGCTTTGATTGGGTTATCGACAATACTCTCTCCGTTAATTGTGATCTCTCCTTCTTCGGGAGTAAGAAGCCCCAGTATCGATTTTATTATTGTCGTTTTACCTGATCCGTTCGGCCCGATTATCGAAAAGAAGTTTCCTTTTTCAACTTCTAAATTTATATCGGAAACGGCTTCAAAGTCACCGAATTTTTTCTGCAAGTTGGTTATTTTTAACATTTTATATGATTGTAATGGTTATTAATGCAACTCCGATAAAGAAGGTTAAAAACAAGACCGCCTTGATAATTTTTATCGGACTTTCTTTTTTTATTATTAAACTTATTTTTTCAGCGAAAATCAATCTGAAAAGCCCTTCGATAAAAAAGAGCCATCCGGTCAAAGTAACAAGTAAAAATTGAAAATCCCAAGAACTGTGAAAAGAAAGTATAAATATTGCCGCTAAAGAGTAAAAAAATCCACTGATAAAGATGTACTCTTTTGTTTTCCAGAGCCGCAATAAGATTTTCAGCGATTCATCATTTAAAATCAAAACCGAAGAAAAAAGAATCATGCCGATTCCCAATATTCTTGATAATATTAATGGTTCAATCATTAATTTTTTCTTTTAGTCTTTCAAAAAATTGTCGGTTATCTTCATACAAGACGGTTTCCATTCCGATTTTTCGGGCTGCTTTCACATTGATAAAAGAATCGTCCGTAAATAGAGATTCGGTCGCATCGCTCTCCATCTCTTTTAAGACTTTAAAGTAGGCTTCCGGATTCGGTTTGGATACTCCGTCAGTCGGACTGATTACCGCCTTAAAAAGACTTTTAATCTTCAAGTCGGACAAGATAACCTCGAAGTCGGCCGGATAGTTGGTCAGTATTCCGTAGCCGTAGTCTTTATTATTTTTTATCCAATCGATGATCTCTTCATTTATCACCCCCCCTTTGGAAAGAACCCCCTGCCAATCGAATATGATATTTTTTATATTTTTTTGACTCACAAGAGATATTTAAAATTTATCCACTTGCCTTATTATAAAGAAAACTCTCGTTTTTTCAATTAAAAATGATTCTTTTTAACAAATAAAAGGGAGAACTGACGAGGAGAGTTAAAACGGAAACTGAGAAAGAAAATGAGACGATGTTCAGGAGACTCCCTGGAAAATTGAGACCGATATCAAAAAGGTGAAAAAGAATAATAAAAAGAAAAAGGAGCGCGGTTCCCCACATTGCGTTTTTAAAATCTTTTTTTGAAGGAATCATGCAGATTATTATTCCGATTGACAGGTATAAAAATATTAAAAATTGATAATTCGTAAAAAGAGTAAAGTCGAAAGAGTCCACGGCAATTGAAGTCGGGCTAATGCCGAGAAGAACGGATAAAATATAGATTGTCAGAATCGCTCCCGGAAAAGGAATTGTTGAGATTATGAAAGCTCCCAAGATGGGGATTTTTGACTTCTTATGCCTTACGAAACCTTCACGTGTTGAAATTTTAATTCTTTGTATCTTTGCTCCGGTTAGAAGGCAGCCGATTATATGCCAAAACTCATGAACCATTACTCCGAAAAAAGCGACAAAATAAAAAAGAGGCCCAAAACTTTTCCAGATTTTGGAGAGGAGATAACTTCCGAAAATTAAAAGTATAATTTGTAGAGGCATCTTGACTGCTTTTAATTCATATTACATCTTTCGAAGCAATAAAAAAAGGCAC
>CAZNIM010000003.1:14039-42844 GCA_964573145.1 uncultured Candidatus Saccharibacteria bacterium | reverse complement strand
GCCTACTTGTCCAAGCAATGAGTGTCACAGTGATCGCGATTGTCCCGATGAAGAGACTTGTGATTGTAGTGGTTGTTGTCATCATGAAAGTCCTTGTTGGGGAGATATGGGATGCTGTGTTGAATATGGGTATTGTCCAGAATGTTGTGATTAATAATCTTAACTTGAATCAATTATAAAATAAATAAAGCATTTAATACAAAAAAACCGCCTTAGTAGGCGGTTTTCTTTTTTTATCTTTAATTTATTCCAGTATCTCTATTTCCCCCTTCACTCTTCCGAAATTATTCGCTTCCCATCTGGTCGGAAACCAGATATCGACATAACCTTGATAATAAGATGAAGAAGGACTGTTGTATCTGGTATTCATTCTGTCTCTTACCACGAAGACGTGGTCTCCGAAATATTCGGGAATTCTTATCTCCGTTCCGAACGGTAAAAAGTTGGCGGCGACGGTTCCCATTCGTCCGTAAGAACAGACATTGAATCCGTTGGCCGTTATGCAGGGCTGACTGTTCGTCTGATCGACCGTACTCGAATATCCGGTCAGTTCCACCGTAATTACCTCTTCAACCGTCTCTTCGGTGTAAGGATTGTCTTTACCGGTAACTTGCGGCTGATGGTAGTTGGGAGAGGAGTTGGATTTTATGAATCCGGATCCCGATAAGGAAAAACCTTCTCCCGTTTCGGAGATTTCCGTTGGCTTGAAGGGAGAAGATACTTCTCCCAAAGTTTCCGAGTGGGCTACAAAGCCGACTGCCAGGACGGAAAAGGATGCTATCGATGCTATCAGAAAGGTGGCGCAAGACTTCTTCAGCCTGGTGTTCGTATACATCTTTTATGATTGTATCATAACTGTATTCGTCCGCAACTCGACTCTTATACAGTAACACACAATAAAATTTTGTCAAGAAAAATGAGCGGGTGAGCGGAATTGAACCGCCATCTCGTCCTTGGCAAGGACGTGTAATAGCCATTATACCACACCCGCACTCATCTTAATTTTTAATTTTCGGTTAAATGTGCCGCGGGCCAGATTTGAACTGGCGACCTCCTCTTTTTCAGAGAGGCGCTCTACCCCTGAGCTACCACGGCTGGTGGGCGGTGAAGGATTCGAACCTACGACCCTCTCGATGTAAGCGAGATGCTCTGCCGCTGAGCTAACCGCCCTCGCCGATACTATTTTAAAGAAAAAAAGAAAAGTAATCAAGAAGAATCTTGAAAACCTCTCGATCGATATATGGTGCCCAGGGTGGGATTTGAACCCACACGCCCTTAACGGACACAAGGCCCTCAACCTTGCCTGTCTGCCAATTCCAGCACCTGGGCTCCTCTTATGCTTTCAACTTTCTTCTGATCTCTTTCTTGGACTTGTCTCTGATGTAGTAGAGCTTTGATTTTCTGGCATTTCCCTTTCTGGTTACTTCTATCTTTTCTATCGTCGGTGAGTGAAGCGGAATAATCTTTTCCACTCCGACTTTATCGACTACTTCTCGAACCGTAATCGTTGCCGAAGCCTCGTTTCCGTGCTTTCTGGCGATTACCAATCCTTCGAAAATCTGAACTCTTTCTTCATCTCCGGATTTAATCTTTTGATGAATTCTAACTCTGTCTCCGGTTTTTATCTCCGGAACTTCTTTCTTCTGCTTCTTTTTGAAATTTTCTAATTTTTTTGACATTTTCTTAATTTCTTTAGCGTCTTTTTGAACTCTTCGGGTGGATCGGCAACGAATCTCTTTTTTCCTTCCATCTCGAATTCTATTGAAAGGCTGTGTAAAAAGAGGCGATCTACTCCTTTCGGATCGACTTGATCCTTGAAGCCGTAAAGATCGTCTCCGACTATCGGATGGCCCAGATAAGCCATTTGGCTTCTTATCTGATGCCTTCTTCCGGACTCCGGCTCCACACCTATTAAACTATAATTTTCAAAATTTTCAAGTACCCGCCAACGACTTCTCGCTCTTCTTCCCCTCTCTTCCGGTGGATAAGACTGATGCTTTCGGCGATCGTTTTTCGATCTGCGCATCGAGGTAATCACTTCTCCTTCATCCTCTTTCATCGGTCTCCAAACCAGGGCGAGATACTCTTTTTTAACTTCTCTTTTTTTAAACTTCAGTTTCAATTCTTCCAGACTTTTTTCTTCTTTTCCGAACAGAAGAACTCCGGAAGTCCCCTTGTCTATTCTGTGAGCCAATCCGAAACGGGGTAGATCGGACAGCTTCTTTTTTTCGGCCAACTCCTTAGCCAGTTCTTCGGAAATTACGCCGGCCGGCTTGTTTACCGCCATCAGCGTTTCGCTTTCGTAAATTATTTCGGTCATCGCTTTCAATTGTAAAATGGTGGGCGGTAGAGGACTCGAACCTCTAACCTCCTCCACGTCAAGGAGGCGCTCTGCCTTTGAGCTAACCGCCCGTTTATAACGAGCGAGTGTGGGCGCACCAGGAATCGAACCTGGAACCTCTTACTTATAAGATAAGTGCTCTAACCGTTGAGCTATGCGCCCTCGACTATAATTAAAGGTGAAATGAACCGAAATGTCAACTCTTTTTCCCGGAAACTATCTTTTCGAACTCCTCTTTTTCTATCGTCTCCTTTTCGATAAGAACTTCGGCCAACTTTTCCAGGGTTTCTTTGTTTTCTTCAAGCACTTTCAGAGCCGTTTTTTCGGCCTTTTTAATAATCTTGGCGATCTCCTTATCTATCTTTGCCGCTACTTCTTCGGAATAATTTTTTTCTTCACTTATCTCTTCTCCCAAAAAGACATGCTCTCTTTCTCCTCCGAAAGCGATCGGTCCCAAAGAAGACATCCCGTACTTTTTAACCAGTCTTCTGGCGTATTTGGAAGCCTTTTCCAGGTCGTTGGAGGCTCCGGTGGTGGTCTCCTTGTACTTTATCTTTTCTGCGCTGTAACCGCCCAAGAGAACCGCTATCTCGGCCATGAATTCTTTCTTGTTTTTTATCTGTTTTTCTTCCATCGGCATCTTTAAAGTGTATCCGGCCGCTTGTCCGCGAGAGATGATTGACACCTTTCTCACTTCTTGAGTTTCCGAAAGAAGAGAAGAAACCAAAGCGTGACCCGCTTCGTGATAAGCGCTGATCTCCTTTTCTTTTTCCGTCAGAATATGACTTTTTCTCTCCGGCCCTAAAAGAACTTTTTCAATCGACTCCAAAAGTTCGGTCTGGGTTATCTCTTCATTTTCTTTTCTGGCGGTCAAGATTGCCGCTTCGTTGGCTAAATTTTCCAAATCGGCTCCGGAAAATCCGGGAGTTCTCTCCGCTACCTCTTGCAAGTTAACTCCTTCGGCGAGCGGTTTGTTTTCGGTGTGAATCTCCAAGATTCTTTTTCGGGCTTTCAAATCGGGAGAGTCGAGAACTATTTTACGGTCGAATCTACCCGGTCTGAGGAGAGCCGGGTCCAAAACGTCGGGACGATTGGTGCTCGCCAAAACGACCACCTTGGTGTCTTTATCGAATCCGTCCAGTTCGACCAAGATTTGGTTCAGGGTTTGTTCTCTCTCGTCGTTTCCTCCTCCGACGCCGGCTCCTCTTTTTCTACCGATGGCGTCGAGTTCGTCTATATAAACTATACAGGGCTGTTTTGCTTTTGCTTTTTGGAAAAGATCTCTGACTCTACCCGATCCGACTCCGACGAAAAGTTCGATGAATTCCGAACCGGAAATCTCGAAAAAGGGCACATCGGCTTCTCCCGATATTGCTCGAGCCAAGAGAGTCTTACCGGTTCCCGGAGAGCCGGTCAGAAGAACTCCTTTCGGAATCTTGGCTCCCACTTTGTCGAATCTGGTCGGATCTTTTAAGAATTCAACTATCTCTTGTAATTCTTCTTTTGCTTCTTCCAGGCCGGCGACATCTTCGAAGTCGACTTCCACTTTCGGCAGCCCCCCTTCTCCGAAGAGTCTCGCCTTCGCTTTTGAAAAGTCAAGTGCATTACTGGCTCCTCCTTTGGCCTGTTTCATCATCATTTGAAAAAAGAAAAAGATGAAGGCGATTGGTAAAAGGACGATAAGCAGGGTAGTAAGCCAGCTCCAGTCGGCCTCTTCTTCGTATCTTAAAGAAATCTCTCCCAATCTCTCTTCTTCCGCTCCCATCGAAGCTAAAAACTCGAAAAGAGGAACGCTCTCTTCTTTAAGTGTTCTGTATCTTTCTTCTTCACTGTCGGTTGCCGTTATTTGATTTCCGGCCAAAACGATCTCTTCTATTTGGCCTTCGTTTATCTTCTCGGTCATCTCTCGGGCGGTTACCTCCGTCGGGATATCAAAAATCCCCCCTTCTTCGGTAACAATACCGAAAAGACTCACCATCAACAGGAGGATTATTAAAAACGTAATTAAATTTTTACCTAAATTCTTAAACATGGACGTCTGATTATAGTAGCACATATCCGTCAAAATTCAAGGAAAGAAAAAATTTACAATTGTGCTCATTAGTGATAAAATTACAAAATAATTTTGAACTGAAATGCGACTTTTTTCCGACTCGTCCTACATTCCAATAGAAAAAGCGGCTCGAATCACGGAATATACCGATGAGTATATCGAGTTTTTGGCTATTACCGACAAGATAAGATCCAAAAAAAGACCGGAATTTACAAAAGAGAAAAAGGTAACTCTCGTCAGACTGGTTCATAAAAAGGATTTAATCGACTATCGTTATGTCGGCAGCCCTTCGGAAGAAGAGATGAAAAGAGCGGCCGTAGAGGACAGGATAAGAACCGTTCGCAGAATATTCGCCGGAACGATGATTGCCGTCTTTTTGGTTTTGTCCGGAATATTCGTTCGTCCGATAGAGAGACTCTCTTCCGTAATCGGCGGTGGAGAGTACACCGCCGTTTTATACAGTGGAGGCTGTGAGGGAGACTGGGAGTTTGTAGAAAACGTTCCCGGTGAGCCCGATGTCGGTCCGAGGGGCAATGTTGATGATTTTTCAAGTCAAAATTCGGCAATTTACGAGGGAGGAGATCTAAAAATAATTTGTGGAGATTTTATAAGTCGACCCGATACGGAAACTGATGAAGTTGATGAGGACGAGGAAGAAAATGATGAAGAAAACGCCGAAGAAGGGGAAGAAGATGACGAGGTTGATGAAGATGATAGCGATGAAGAAAGTGATGATGAAGATGATGAGGAGGATGAAAAAGAACAAGATGAAGAGCTTGAAGAAGACATCGAAGAAGCTGATGAGACCGAAGAAGAAAATGGTGAAGAAGACACCGAAGAAGTGGAAGAGGTTGATGAAGATGATGAGGTGGATGAAAAAGAACAAGATGAAGAGCTCGAAGAAGACACCGACAAGGAGGAGAGCGAAAGCAGTGATGACAGTAAAGATCAAGACGAAGAGAGCGAGGCAGATGAGGGCGATAAAGAAGAAGGCGCGGAAGAATTGGAAGAAAGTGAAGAAGAAGTCGCCTCTTTGTGGAATAGAATAACCGGAAGATTGCCTCTGTTTTCGGCCAAGGCCGACGCTCCTCATACCTTTGAAGAGATGAAAGAGATGGATATTTTGGAAGCGAAGGTAAAATTTTCTTTCTCTTTGGGAGATGTCGATTTTGAAGAAGATGAAAAAGAAGAAAGTGACCCCGAAGAAGATACCGATAAAGAGGAGGATGAAAAAGACGATGAAAGCGAAGAGATGGAAGAAGACCCCGAAGAAAGCGACTCGGAAAAAGATGGTGAAAAGCAAGATAAAGAAGAAAGTCAAGATTCGGAAGAAGACGATATCGACGAAGAAGAAAGTGACCCCGAAGAAGCGGATGAAGAAGAAGAGAAGACCGAAGAAACGGAAGAAGTTGACGACAGTGATGAAGAAAGCGACTCCGAAGAAAGTCAAGATTCCGTTGAGGAAAGTGACCAAGAGAGCGAATCGGACGACGACGGAGAAGATGAAGCGAGTGATGAAGTAGAAGATGAAAGCGAAGAAGAAACCGCCGGAATATTCAGAAGGGCTATTAATTTTTCGGCTCGTTCGATCAACAGTCTTTTGAGTCGATTCGGAAGCTTTGAAAAAGTCTTTGCCGAAGAAGATGAAGGAAAAGAGGAAATATCGATTCCCGACACCGAAACCAAAGTGATTGTTTTTTACAGAACCGAAAGAACCGAAGACTGGGTTGAGCTCGATACATTGAGCGGCAATAGGTTTTCCAATCTTTTAAATGACGGTTACTTTTCATATGACGCTCCGTTTTTAAGCAGCTGGGAAGCTGTCGAATCGTTGGAGATTAAACTCCGGGGAGTGGTCGGCGGTAAGGCCGGCTTTACCGCTTATCTCGATAGTGTTTGGACCGAAGTAGTTTACGGAGAAAAAGAAGAAGTCGACTATTTAATGGAGGCGACCAAAGAAACTTTTAAATTCGATGAAAATCCGACCTTTAAGTTGAGGGCGGTTGATAAAAGCGGTCGAGAGCTCAGAGGATCCCCACCTCCTCGAGCCGTTGAGACGGCGGTTCAAAGATCGGGCGGAAAAGCTTTCGGAGAAAAACAGGAAGTCTCTTTTGATGAAAAAGACGGACTGATAGAGGTCGATTCAAAAAATCTTTCGCCGGGTAAAAACAGAATAACGGTAAAGCTGGAAGACGGAACCGAGCTGACTCAGGACTTTACCTGGGGTGTTTTGGCTATTAACTTTAATAAGCCGGTTTACTCGAAGGGTGATCAGGCTTACATCCAAGTCGGAGTTCTCGATGACGACGGACACACCATTTGTGATGCCGATTTGGAGATATCGATAAAAAATGAAGAAAAAGAAGAAGATTTTTCAACCGACGACAAAATAAAATACAGTGGAGTTTGTGCCGGTGATTCCTATGTCGAGATTCCCGATTATTATCTCCACTATCCGATTAAAATCGAGGGTAGTCACTCGGTAACTCTTACCGCCCACACCGAAAACGGAACCCGAACGATTACCGACTCTTTTTCGGTTGAAGATGTCGATCCGGAAATAGAGAGAACCGGACCGACCAGAATTTATCCTCCCGCCAATTATTTGATGACGGCAACTGTCGATTTTGAAGACGGATTTATCGGAAAAGTTACCGAAGAGCTTCCCGAAAAGTTCAGAGTGGTTTCCGGAAATTACGATCGATTCGAAGATGGAACTCTTGAGTGGAATATCGATCTTGAGCCCGGTGAAGAGAAAACTTTGGAGTATCGGTTTAATGCTCCCAACATCTCTCCCGAATTTTATCTTATCGGCCCCCTTCAATTTTTCGGAGAAGAAGGCTTCGATGACTTTACCGAAGCCAGAGGCTGGCAAATCGCCTCCGATGATCCGGGAACCACCGAATATCTTTATCCGACTCAGGAATTAACCACGGTAAACTTAACCGGTGATATTAGCTATCTTCAACACGACCCCAATTCCGATGACGCCGAAGAAGATTGGTATACGCAGACGGCGATAGACCCCAATGAGCTGGAGGTGTTACTCGATGATCCTTCGGGTCATATCAGCGGAACTCAAACTTTAAGATTTTTAGTAAGAAGAACCAATAACTCGACTCGAATACCCGATGTCGAGATAACTCTTTATCAGGATGGAACTCTTATAGACACTTTGGAAGCCGGTCGAGACGTAAACAGCCCTTTCGGTGAGGTTTGGACTTACGAGTTTGAAACCGAAGACCTGATTGATGAAAGTGGAGAAGGGTTGGAGATTTTGATGGAAGGAAGCAGAACCGGTGGACCTCCTCCCGACAGAAATGTTCCCGAATACGGAGCGATAGAGTGGGAAGTTTCTCTTACCGGGGTAAACGTAAATATTCAACCTACAGATAGTGAAGCCGGAACTCCGATAGAAGGTCCGCCGACCGCTTTTGTCGGTGATAATTCCGGAAATCCGGTTGAAGGAATTACCGTCACCGCTTCTCTCCAGGGGGGTGACTTTACTTCCGGAACTCTTGAAATTGACACCGACTCCGACGGCCTGGCCGAATTTAGTGATTTGGTTGTCGAAACGGCCGGTATTTACGAGATTGAATTTAC
This sequence comes from uncultured Candidatus Saccharibacteria bacterium, assembly GCA_964573145.1. GTDB lineage: Bacteria > Patescibacteriota > Minisyncoccia > Minisyncoccales > PWPS01 > PWPS01. Next base: position 34,847 of record CAZNIM010000003.1, on the reverse strand, counting down.
GGCTGAAGGAGTCGATCAGCCGGCCGTTACCGAGCCTTTTGAGATTTACTCCGGACCGGCCGAGACCGTATCCGTCTTTACCCAGCCCCAAGAAACCGTCGCCGGAACTCCGATAGAAGGTCCGCCGACCGCTTTTGTCGGTGATAATTCCGGAAATCCGGTTGAAGGAAATACCGTTACCGTTTCAGTGGACGGAACGTTTACTTCCGGTAGTTTTGAGATTGATACCGACTCGGAAGGATTGGCTCTTTTTGACGACTTGCAAATCGATGAAGTCGGCTCTTATCAACTCACCTTTGACGCCGAAGGGGTTGTAAGTGACGCCGTATCCGACCCTTTTGAAATTATCCCCGCCCCAGCCTCCGACTTGGAAGTCTTTACCCAGCCCCAAGAAACCGTCGCCGGAACTCCGATAGAGGGTCCCCCGACGGTGCAGCTTATCGATTCCTTTGGAAATCCGGCTCAGGAAGAAGATATTGAAATAGAAATAGATCTCATCGGTGGTAACTTCGCCTCCGGAACTTACTCCGTGATGACCGACAGTCAGGGAATGGCCGCATTCAATGATTTGACGGTTGAAGGGATTGGTAATTATGAGCTTGAATTTACAGCCGACTCGATTTCGGCGACCGCTCTTTCCGACCCTTTCGAAGTGGTTCACGGACCGGCTGACGATATCGTTATCGATATCCAACCCCAAGAAACCGTCGCCGGAACTCCGATAGAGGGTCCCCCGACGGTGCAGCTTATCGATTCCTTTGGAAATCCGGCTCAGGAAGAAGATATTGACATTACCGTCGGTCTCGTCGGTGCCTCCTTTTCCTCGGGAACCACTACCGTCGCTACCGACTCCGACGGCCTGGCCGAGTTCGATGATTTGACCAGAAACCAGTCCGGAAGCTACGAACTTTTCTTTCAAGCCTCTTCACTGGGAGCGAACACTACTTCCGACACTTTTGAAGTGGTTCACGGTCCGGCTGACGCCGTCTCCGTATCGATTCAACCGGAAGATACGATCGCCGGTGAGCCGATAGAAGGCCCGCCGACCGTATTGGTCGAAGATCAATTCGGTAATCCGGTTGAAGGAAATACGGTTACCGTTTCAGTGGACGGAACGTTTTCTTCCGGTAGTTTTGGGATTGACACCGACTCCGCCGGCCTGGCCGAATTCGATGATTTAAGAATCGATGATATCGGTTCTTATCAGCTCACCTTTGACGCTGACGGAGTTGCCGCTGACGCCGTTTCCGACCAATTTGAGATAGAAGAGACCGACGCCGCCGACGTATCGGTATCGGTCGAGCCGCAAGAAACCGTCGCCGGCACACCGATAGAAGGCCCGCCGACCGCTTTGGTTACCGATGACGTCGGAAATCCGGTTGAAGGAATAGGAGTTACGGCTTCAATTGTCGGAACGAGCTTCGCTTCCGGAGAGACCAGAGTTTATACCGACTCCGACGGATTGGCCGAATTTGATGATCTGGTAGTTGAAGAGGCCGGCTCTTATCAACTTATCTTTGATGCTCAAGGAGTTGAAGACGACGCCGTATCCGCCAATTTTGACGTTGTTGCCGATCAGGCTGACGCTCTCTTTGTAGAAAATCAGCCTCAAGACACCGTCGCCGGAACATTTATGGAAGGACCTCCTCGAGTCGGGTTGGCCGATCAATTTGGAAACCCGGTTGAAGAAGCGGGAGCGGTTATTGAGGTTGAGCTGATCGGTGGCGACTTTGATTCCGGAACTTACCTTGTAATGACCGGATCGGACGGATTGGCCGAATTTGATGATCTGGTAGTCCAGCAGGCGGGAGTTTACGAGCTCGAATTTTCATCGGGCGAAGTTACCGGGGAGGTAGTATCCGAAAGCTTTGAGATTTTGCCCGATCAGGCCGAAACCGTCTCGGTTTACGTTCAGCCTCAATACACCGCCGCCGGAGATAACATATCGGGGCCCCCGACCGCATTGGTTGAAGATCAGTTCGGTAATCCGGTTGAAGAAGTCTCGGTCGCCGTTACCTTGTCTTCGGGATCATTTTCTTCGGGAACGGTCGTAGTTGATACCGACTCGGACGGATTGGCCGAGTTCGACGATTTAATAATCGACGTTATGGACACTTATCAACTCACCTTTGACGCCGTCGGAGTGACCGATGACGCCGTCTCCGATCAGTTCGAAGTCGGTCCGGCCGGCCCCGATGACATAATTATTTACACCGAACCGGATGACACCGTTGCCGGTCAAATTATTGGAGGCCCGCCGGCCGTTCAACTCGTTGACCCTTTCGGCAATCCGGCCCAAGAGTCGGGAATCCAGGTTACGGTCAATCTTTTGGGTGGCGATTTCGCCTCCGGCAGCTTTACCGTTACCACCGACTCGGACGGAGTAGCCACTTTTGACGATCTGATAGTCGAACCGGTCGGAGTTTACCAACTTTCATTTGAAGCTTCTTCGATTGACGGCAATGCCACTTCTTCGACTTTCAGAATTAACGCCGGGCCTTTGGGAGGGATCGCTGTTTACACCGAACCGACCGAGTCGGTCGCCGGAACTTCTATAGAGGGCCCACCAACGGTTAAAACGACCGACAGTTACGGCAATCCGATAGAAGAGGCGGGGGTCGACGTAGAAGTTTCCGTTTCCGGAGGTAGCTTCGCTTCCGGAACAACCATCGTTACCACCGACTCGGACGGACTGGCCGAATTTGACGACTTAACCATTGAAGAAGCCGGCATTTATGAACTCGACTTTGAAGCGGATTCCATTCCGGCGTCGGCCACTTCTTCATTTTTTGAAATTATTCATAGCGACCCCGATCTTGTTACCGTCTACACACAGCCGGAAAATTCGGTTACCGGTGGGCGAATAGAAGGCCCGCCGACCGTATTGGTCGAAGATCAGTTCGGCAATCCCACTCAAGGAACTACCGTTACCGCCGATTTGGTCGAAGGAACTCTCGACGGAGTGATTACCGAGGTCGATACCGATGATCAAGGACTGGCCGAATTCGATTATTTGATAATAACCGAAGAGGGAGAGTACGAACTGACCTTTAGCGTAGAAGGAGTGACTGACGCTGCCGTATCCGATCCGTTTCTCGTTATGAGCCGTCTTTATCCGATTGCCGAAATTGCAACCACCAATGTTGCCGGAAATATAGAGTATCTCCAACACGACCCCGCTTCCGCTTCCGCTTACGAGGACTGGTATGAGACTTTCAACGCCGCTGATTCCAACGAACTTACGGTTCTTATGGACGACCCTCAAGGACATCTCAGCGGAACTCAAACTTTAAGGTTTTTAATAAGAAGAACCGATAATTCAACCCGTATTCCGACGGCGACCATTGAGCTTTATCAGGACGGTCAGCTTATAGATACTCTGGTTGCCGAAAGAGATGTAACCGACACCACCGGGGAAGTATGGACTTACGAGTTCGAAGCCGACCAGCTCGATGATATCTCCGGGGAAAACTTGGAGATAGTTATCTCCGGAAGCACTACCGGAGGTGGTGCCGGGGACAGAAACGCTCCCGAATACGGAGCGATAGAATGGGAGTTTTCTCTTGTCGGTGTCTCCGTTCTCACCCAACCGGAAGATACCGTCGCCGGTCAGGTTATCGGTGGTTATCCGACGGCGATAATGGAAGATGATTTGGGTAACCCGATTGAAGGGATTAATATTACCGTCGGAATAATCGGAGACGCCGAATTCGCCTCCGGAACGACTACCGTAATGACCGGCTCCGACGGATTGGCCGTCTTTGACGACTTGGTTATAGAAAAAACGGGAGAGTATCGACTCGTCTTCGATTCGGAGATAGCCCTGAATGATGCCGTCTCCGCCCCGTTTGAAATTACCCCCGACGGGCCGGACAGCATTGTCGTTGACACTCAACCTGAAGACGCCGATGCCGGTGATATAATCGGCGGCCCGCCGACCGTTTTGGTTCTTGATCAGTTTGATAATCCGACCGTCGGCTTGACCGTCACCGCTTCGGTTACCGGAGGATTCGCCTCCGGAACGACCGAAGTCGATGTCGACGAAGAAGGATTTGCCGTCTTTGACGACCTTGTAATTACCAGAGCCGGTGATCACCGGATTGATTTTGACGCCCCCGATATATCCGGAACCACCTCCGACAGCTTTACCGTTTTTGCCGGCCCGGCCGCTATGATCGCCGTCTTTGAAGAGCCTGAAGACACCGTCGCCGGTCAGCAGATTGAAGGTCCGCCGATGGCCGGAGTTACCGATCAGTATTACAACCCGGTTGAAGAGCCCGATGTGGAAATCGAAGTTTCTCTTCAAGGAGGCGACTTTACTTCCGGAACTCTTAGCAGATCAACCGGCATCTTCGGAACCGTCGAATTCGACGATTTGGTGGTTGAAGAGGCCGGTATATATGAGCTTTACTTCTACTCTGCCGAACTGGAGAGTGAAGCCGAATCGCTACCTTTTGAGGTTCTCGCCGATAACCCGTCTCAAGTTTCTGTAGAGGCTCAGCCTCAAGACACCGATGCCGGTTATCCGATAGAGGGCCCGCCGACCGTATTGGTTACCGATCAGTTCGGAAACCCGAATGAAGACATTCAGGTAACCGTTTCTTTAAGTGAAGGAGAGTTCTTCTCCGGAACCACTACCGCTGCCACCGACTCGCAAGGACTGGCCGAGTTTAACGACCTTGTAATTCAAGACGGAGGAGACTATCAGCTCATCTTCAACGCCGAAGGGATTGTAAGTGATGCCGTCTCCGACACCTTTACCGTTTTGGCCGGTATAGTGATAACCGGTAATGTTTATGAGAGTGACCGAGAAACGATTTCCGAAGCCGGCCTTCAAGTTGATTTGGCGATAGACGGAAGCCATCACTCTTCGACTACCGCCTCTACTGAAACCGGTGAATTTACCTTTAATTTACCCGAACCGTTACCGGCCGGTGAGCTTTTAACCGTTTTTATAGATGACGTGGAATCCGGAATGACGATGACCAAGCATCCCGGAACTCAAGACGATTTGATAATCGACATCTATCTCGACTCGGTGACCGTTAGAAACGATTATGAAGGTCTTATAACCGGCCTCGAGTTGGCTCATTACGAAGTCTCTTCTCTTTTCAACTACGACACCGATCTTTCTATAGCTGAAGGTAAAAAAATACTTTTAAAAAGCGACTTTACTCCCGGCCTTTCTCTTATTACCGCTTCTTCCGCTGACGCCGATCATCCCGGAGGTGATTTGGAAATCGAAGCGGGCAATTTACTCGATATGGAATCGCACACCCTTTCTGTCGGAGGAAATTATCTTAATCAAGGCGGTTTGGCGATTTCGGAAGAAGTCGACTTTACCGCCGAAACCGACAACCATCATATCTCCGGAAATATGACCGGCTCTTCCGCCTTTTCCGATGTCGTCTTTTCCGGCAGCGGTGGGTGGGAGATTCAAAATCAGATCGGAGTCGATGATTTCCGAGTCTTGGCCGGCCAGGTGGGACTCTCTTCACTTACTTTGGTTGCCGGCAGCTGGGAAAATCAAGCTTCGATTACTCATAATGAAGGTGAGGTCGTCTTTACTTCCGGAGCCGAAGAGACGATTCTTTCCGGCGATCCTTTTTACGACCTTACCCTCGACAATTCGACCGGTCAGTGGCTTTTGGAAGACGATTTGACCGTTGAAAGTCAATTTGAAATCGTCGCCGGCACCTTTTTAGCCGATCAAAATTTAATTACCTTTACCGGTTCGGGAACCCCTTTCACAGTCGGTGGAAGCTTTGAGGTCGGAGCTTCGACGGTTATCTTCAAGGGTTCGTCCAACTCAACGATTCCCGCCGTCGATTATTATTATTTAAGGACGGCTCCCGAAACGGGTAGTCCGATATACACTCCCGAAACGGGCACTCTTTCCGCTTACGAAATCGACTTGGAAAGTGAAGGAGGAACGGTAATCTTCGACGCCGCCGGAAACGATACCGAAATAAGCACCGAAGCCGATTTTTCAATCCGCTCGGGACAAACCTATTTGGCTTCCGGCTTGCTTTCGGTCGGAGGAAGTTTTTATAACTACGGCACCTTTACTCGCAATCAGGGTCAAATCGAGTTTACCTCCGACGGAGAAGAAGAGATAGTCAATGATTCAAACCCCTTTTACGATCTTGTCTTTGACGGTGACGGAAGCTGGGACTATCGAGACGGAGCGGAAACCGAACCCAATTCGACCGTGGTTGAAAGCGGTAATCCGGCCTTTATAAACAGTTTGACCGGACCGACAACCGTAAACGGAGGAGAACTGACCGTCGACTGGTATCTGGCCGCTCACGTAGTCGCTTCCGACGACAACGATTTCGATATCGACACCGAACCCGACTCGATAACCGTTTCCGAAAATTCGACCGATCCGGCCGCAACCGTCTTCGTTTATGATGGTGGTAGCTGGGTTCCGGGAACCGAACAAACTACCGCTACCGACCAAACCGGCCTGACTCCCGTTCCCGGCGAGGACGGAGCGATAAAGATAAGAGAGTATAAGATGACCGCTACCGAGACAGAAACCTATCTTTACAATCTGGAAATAGATTCTCAGCAAGGATTCATCTTTTACGACTGGCAAGTCGATCACGGCCAAGATTATCTTACTTCCGCCGCTTACGGAACGGGGGAATCCACTACTGTCGGACCGGCCTGGTACAGACCGGACCCTTTACAAATTAACGGAGAAAAGCCCTATTCCGGCCTTAACGAAGCTCCCGAAGAAGGAGTTTGGTATGTCGGAATGGATACGGCGATTACCTTTACCGCCGGACCCGATATTCATATAGGTGATTTGACCGAAATGAATCTCTGGACCAATCAAAACTTCTCCACCCTCTCGATCGACAGCGGCTCTCCATCCGGATACACGATAACCGCTTGGGCCGATTACGACGGGAGAATAAAGATGGACCAGGAAGATTTTTTCGTTGACCGCTTTCCTCACGAAAATGATTCTCCGGCCGCTTGGGACGGAGTTTGTGACAACGACTCCACTCAGTGCGGCTTCGGATACTCGACCGATTCCTCGCTTTCCGGAAGCGATCCCGACCGCTTTACCGACCCGAACTTTTGTGGAGCCGAAGCCGGTAGTAGGTGCTGGGCCGGATTCGCCACCGAAGAAGGGAGTGCCGACCCGATCGCTTACAGCGATACGGCGACCGCCGGTGAGGAAAATATAAATCTTTATTATAAAATATCGGCTCCGGCGATAAGTAGACCGGGAAGTTATTACACCACTATATATCTTATGGCCAATGTCAATTACTAACTCTTCAAAAAAGATAATCGTTTTTATCGTTTTTCTGCTGATTCCTTTTATCGGTAAGGCCGAAGTCGGGCTCTCCGTATCTCCTCAAAAGTTCGATCTGACCGTCTTTCCGGGAGAGAGTTACAATGCGACCCTTAAACTGCACAACCCCTCCTCGATCGCCCTGCCGGTCAACTTGAAGACGATTCCTTTCGGAGCCGAAGAAGAAACTGGCGAACTGCTTCTCGACAGATTCGACTCTCCTCGTAATCCGCGAACCTGGATAAGCTTTGAAAGCGAAGAACTGCTTTTGGAGCCCGAAGAAGATAAGCGACTCGATTTTTCGGTCGATATTCCGGTTGACGCTCCCGCCGGCGGCTATTATCTTTTTATCAGCCTTACCCCTCGAGTTCCCGATCTCGACCCCGACTGGGGAGGAGCCCGAAACGTTCCGACCATCGGAATTCCGGTTATGATCGCCACTACCGAATTGGCTCTCGACCCGAATCCGGAAGAAGAATTGATGGAAGTGATTGATTTTACCGCCCGGGGAGAAAGAATCTTCCCTTTTGAGTCTCTCTTTGTCAGCGCCGACGACGGAAATCGCATAGAGACCGGATTGGTCAGAAGAAAGCCGACCGAATATCTTTTCAAGGTTAAAAACAATGACATTTATCACTTTCAACCCCGCGGATCACTGATAATAAAAAACGGATTCGGAGAAACGATTTCCGAAACGAGTTTTGTCGGAGAAACCGTTTTGCCCGGAATGAGTCGTAATTTTTCAATAACCGTTGAGGATGAAGATCTTCTCTCCGGCCGACTTCTGGCCGATTTGGCCGTCGGTCGCTACGATGCCGAACTGGACTTAAAGGGGTACGGCCCGGTAAGAGAAGAGATCTCTTTACGGATTAATCCGACTTTGAGCATTTTAACTCCTCACCCCTTTATCTTTTGGCCCGCCCTGGTCTTGATATTGGCGGTGATATTTTTCCTTAGAAAGAGGATTAAAAAAGCATTTATCGTTTTTATAAACCCGTAAATCTAAAAATATGAGTAAAAAGAAAAAAATAATTCCTTTGGTCTTAGCATTAATCTTGCTTTTTGCGGTCGCGGTTTTCACTGATCCTTTTCCCGAAGAGGAAGAAGAGGATTTCGGAGAAGTCTCCGCCGATTTCGTTTGCGGTGAAGATTATGACGATCCTCGGGACGGAAAGAGTTATTCGACGGTCGAAGTGGACGACTTTTGTTGGTTTGCCGAGAATTTACGATATGAAGGAATAAACAGTGAAATCGATCGACTCGACGATCGCAATGACTGGGAAGAGGCCGGAAGAGACCGGCCCGCTTACGCCGTTTACGGAAACGATTCCAAAAGCGCTTCTCGTTACGGTAATCTTTATAATTGGGCGGCCGTGGAAAAAGTTGATCTTTGTCCTCAGGACTGGGAAGTGCCCAAAAGCGCCGACTGGCATCGACTGGAATCTTTCTTAGCCGAAGAGAATTGTAACCGGGACAGGAGAGGATCTTTTGACTGCCAACCGGCCGGTTCCAAAATGAAGGGGGTTTACGACGGACCGGCTTCGGCCGGCTGGAACGGCACTTTCAATTGTGAAAGTGATGAGATTGACTGTATCGGTTTTGAAGCTCTTCCGACCGGCAGTCGTTACGAATCGGGGACCTATTTCGGGCTCGGCTCCAGAAGTTACTTTTGGGCAAGCGGACCCGCTCCGCTTTTTTACGGGCTCAGAGACGACCGAGACGGGGTCCTGAGAAACGATACTCGTCCGGGAATGGGGATGGCCGTCCGCTGCGTCTTAAAAATGGAGCGAGATTAGGTTAAATTTTATTTGACAACCCCTTTAGCTTAAAATATAATGAGTAAGGTAAATTAAAAAAAGGTCGATATAAAAAAATGGAAAAAATGGAAAATTTCGTACTAAGAAACAGAAAAAGAATAATCGGCTTGATTACCGCCGGTTTGGTCTTCTCTTTAACCTTCGGTCTTTCCGGATTGCCGGTCGTGGCTCAGGAAGAAGAACTGGAAGAAGATATTACCGTTTCGGCCGTGATTGAAGCCTGGATAAATCTTGAAATAGCTCCCACCGAACTCGAATTGGGACAGCTCGTTCTACCCGACGGAACAACCGCGGTCGGAACCGACCTCTCCGTAATTTCGGTCGGAACCAACAGTAGCGACGGTTGGAATTTACAAATGCAAGGGGCCAATGACGGACTTTTTTCTACCGATGCCGATCATACGATTGCTTCGGTTACCGAAAGAACCGAAATAGTCGACGGAGTTGACGGGTATGGTGCCGCCGTAGAAGCGCTTGAGGGATACGGCGATCTGACAATCGATCCCGATTATGATTTTGATGGAACTTTTGCCGGACCGATTCAGTCCGCCGAGCAAACCCAATTCGTAAGCAGAAGTGAACCCAATGCTCTTGAGCCGATTATGAACTTTCACGTCTTCGGTGCCGCCGATCAAGCCTCACCGTCCGCCGATGATTATCAAGACGTCATCACTATTACCGCTACTACCGGATTGTAATTTTTGAAAGGTAAGAAAACCGAAGATCGTTTAGACCTTAAATGATGAAAAGATTCGTACTCGTTAATTTATTGGGAGGGGTTGTAGCCGGACTTATTTTAGTTGTTTTTTTGGGGCTGGTAACGGCCCAGGAAGGAGGAGGAAGAATCGCGGTTACGCCGCTCACTTTTGAACTTACCGCTGAACGCGGTCAGTCCGACGGTGACTTTATAAGAGTAATGAACTCTTCTTTCGACGATGATGTTCGAGTTCGGATGGAGGTCGAAGATATGTTTCCCGAAGGAGAAGAAGGAAGAGTAATTCTTCAGTCTCCCGAAGAAGATCTCGAATCGATCGCCATCTCCAGATGGGTCCGTTTCGAACCGGAAGAGTTCACTCTGGAGCCGCGTGAAGAGCGCCGGGTCCGCTTTACGATTGAGGTTCCCGAAGACGCTTCCCCCGGCGGTCACTACGCCGGTCTCATCGCCTCCAGCGCCGATCCGATCGGCCCCGGAGCGGTCGGAGTGGTCCAAAGAATAGCCTCTCTGGTTCTTTTGACCGTTCCCGGAGAGATGGAAGAAAGTTTGTCGGTTATCGACTTCGGAACCGCCACCGACTACTACGATCGTGGTCCGGCCACTTTCGTTACTCGTTTTGAAAACAGCGGAACCGTTCATCTCAGGCCCGATGCCGAGATAGAGATTGTCGATATCTTCGGCAGAGAGGTTGACATCGTTCAAGTTGAAAAAAGAAATATCTTACCCGGAGCGGTGCGGAGAATAGAGACCGATTGGGATCGGGATTGGCTTTTGGGTATCAGATATACCGCCAATTTAACCGGAACCTACGGAGAAGACGGATCGTTAAACAGCGTCTCCACTTCGTTTTGGGCCTTTCCCTGGAGGTTGGGAATCGCTCTACTCGCTCTACTTTTATTCTTCTTTGTAACCCGTAAAAGATGGATCAGCGTATTTAAAATTTTGGTTTTCGGAGAAAAAGGACTTTCTAAATAATTTTACGCTACAAAACTTGCATTTTAATAACTAAAGCGTAATGAAATCAAAGGAGGGATTTTTAAAAAGGTTATCGGAACGCCGAGCTGTCGCTTTGGCGCTCTTTTTATTTTTATTTCTATCTCTTCCTCTCTTCGCTTCGGCCGGCTCTTTGGCGCTCAGTCCTTCTTCCGGAAGTCACACCGTCGGAAGCAACTTTACCGTTAACGTGGTTGTAAACAGCAGCCAACCGATGAATACCGCCGGGGCGACCATCCAATTCGATCGCAATCTGCTCAGAGTTCAATCGGTCTCCGAAACGGGCTCGATCTTCAATATGTGGCCCGAATCGCCCGATTATTCCAACACCACCGGCCGGATCAGCTTCGGAGGAGGAATGACCGGAGATAGTTTTGAAGGAAGCGGAGGAAGAATCGTATCGATAAACTTTAGAGCCGTCGGTGAAGGAGAGGCTTCCGTTTCTTTCAGCGACGGACAGGTCGTTTACGCCGGTAATGATATCACCGACTCTTTTTCCGGAGGAACTTACAGCTTATCCGAACCGGAACCGGAACCGGAGTCGGAACCGGAGCCGACCCCCGATCCCGAACCGGAACCGGAGCCGATCGATACCCCGGCCGCTCCCGAACTGATCTCGACGACTCACGAAGAAGAAGGAGCCTGGAGCGCCGATGATTTCGCCGAATTCGCCTGGGAGCTTCCCGGCGGAGCCGACGCCGTTCGCTACTCGGTAAGTGAAGATGAAGAAGCCGACCCGGATCAGATGGACGAGGCGATTACCGAATACAGAGCCGAAGATTTGGAGGACGGCTTTTATCACTTCGCAGTTCAATTCAGAATGCAAAACAGTTGGAGTGAGGTTGCTCGCTACTCTTTCGGAATCGACACCGAGTCGCCGAAAAGATTCGATCTCGAGGTTGATCACGATGACGACCCGACCAATCCGAGCCCTCTTTTTCGATTCAAAAGTGAAGACGAAGTCTCCGGGCTCGAGCATTACAGAATAATTTTAAATGAGGAAGATTTTGACACTGTTGATCCGGAAGAAGTTGAAGATCGTCCTTACAGACCGACACCTCTGCCTCCGGGAGACTATTCCTTGGTCGTCGAAGCGGTTGACAGAGCCGGCAACTTCACTCTCTCTTCGGCAAGATTTTCGATAGAGCCGATCGACTTGGAAGTCTTCGACTTCGAAACCGAAATGAAGAGCGGAGAGCCGCTGATAATAGAAGGAAGAACTCTTCCCGAAGCTCTGGTCAATATCCATTTTGCAACCGAAGAAGATGAGTTCACCCATCAGGTAAGACCCGACCAGGAGGGAGATTTTTACTTTCGGGAAGTTTTGCCTGACGGAGCTTATCGAATCAGATTGAGAGCCGAAGACAATCGGGGTGCTTTGAGTGAGTTCAGTGAAGAGGTTTCAATTATCGTCGAGCCGGACCGCTTGATTTTGATTCTTTCCATAGTCTTGGTCTTCTTTATCATAATCGGAATAGTTTTCATCTGGTACTTGAAAAAGTCGATTACCGAAGAAAGAGAAAAGAAGAGAAAAAAGAGAAACGAAAGCATTTTGGAGATAGAAAAAGAGGCTTACGATCTTTTGGAAGAAAAGATAAGAGAACAGATCAGATACTTGGAAGAAAAGGTCGATCTCAGTCGAGGAGAAGCTCGTCTTTTGGAAGAGCTCAAAGAGACCCTCGAGCTTTCCGAAACGGCTCGAGACCGTAATTTAAAAAACAAAGAAGATGACTTTTGATATTTTGATATCGATAATTGCCTTGGGAACCATGGCCGCCGCTTTTTATACCTGGTACAGAATATCGCTTTGGCGAAAAGAGATTCAAAGTGAAGTCGAGGATGTCGAAGAGAGTATCGACTCCGGCTTTTTAAAGATGAAAAAAAAGATCGAAAAGCAGATCGAAATGCTCGATAATCAACCCGGCCTCTCCGAAGAAGAAAAAGAGATTAGAGACCGGCTCTATAAAGCTCTCGAAGAAGCCGAAGGGGCGATTAAAAAAGAGGTTGACGACGTAAAAAACGAAATAAAATGAAAAAATTAACCCTTTACATAATAATATTTTTAGCCGCCTTTTTTGTAGTCGGAACGGCTTACGGAGAGGTTTTTACTCAGATAGCGACCGAGATGGAAGTCGCCGATGAAGATGCCGAACCGGGAGATATTTTGGTAAAAAAGGACGGTCAGTTGGTCAGATCTTCCGAGCGCTACGACCGGGATATCTTCGGCGTCGTCGCCGTCGATCCGGTAATCGTAGTTGGCGAGTCGACTGAAGAAAGTTTACCGATAGTCACCTACGGAATAAGCTCGGTTCGAGTCAGCAATTCTTATGAAGAGATAGAAAAAGGTGACTTTATTACCTCTTCTCAAACGGCGGGAGTCGGACAAAAAGCGACTTATGACGGCTTCGTTATCGGACGGGCTCTGGAAGATTTGGAAGCGGATGAAGGAGTAATCAAAGTTTTGATTGATCCTGGTCAAGCGATAGTCGAAGTTCACGAAACCTGGGAAGAAGTTACTTTTTGGGAGGCGATGGGAAGAATAGTGACCGCCATAGAGAGAGACATCCCTCAAGCTTTGCGTTACGCCTTCGCTCTGGTTTTAACGATGGGAGTTCTTCTGGTCGGATTTCGCTCCTTCGTTAAGAGCCTGCAGGAAGGAATGACCGGAGTGGGTAGAAATCCGCTGGCCAAGGGAAGCATTCGCTTCGCTCTGGTATTGAATCTGATCGGAATTTTGGTTCTTACTCTCGCTGGACTGGCTTTGGCTCTCTTTGTTATACTTCTTTAATAACTTTTTGCTTCATTTTTAAGATATGAGTTATATATTTTTCATCGTTCTCCTCGGAATATTTTTGGTCGTCGCCTTTATCGCCGGCTGGCTCTTCGTTTTGAAGAAAAAATATGAAAAGGAAGAGCCCGAAATCGACCGGGAACTGGTTGGAAAATATAAAAGCAAACTGAAAGAAGAGACCGGCAAAAAAGAAAGAGCTTCCACTACCAACCGAGTTGAAGTAAAAAGAGATGACGAAAGAGAAGCCGCTCCCGAAAGCGAATCGGTCTTCGCCGGAGATCCGACCCCCGAAAAAAGTGAAAAAAGCGAAAGCCAGCAAAGAGAAAAAATCGATCGCGACTCGACAAGAGCAAAAGAGAGCCCCTCCGCCGATTTGCAAAAGGGTGAGAGGCTTTCCGATGAAAAGCTCGAGCGATACAAAAAAGAGCTGGAAGAGAGCTACAGAAGCTTCTTTTCCGAGATAAAGGCCGAAAACGAAAAGATGAAGAGGCGAGTAACCGAAATGATTAAGGAAGAGTTGGCCGAAATGGAAAAGCAAAAAGCGACCATCGGCCAGTCTTTAACCTCCGAAATGGAAAATCAGGCTCGTGAAATACTCGCCGAAGTGGAAACTAAAGTCACTTCCATCTACGACCCGCTTGAAAAAAGCGTCAATCGCAAGATTGAAGAGGCCGAGAGAGAGATAGAGACTTATAAAAAAAGAAAGATGCAGGAGGCCGAAGAAAAGATCTACAAGATAATCAAAGAGGTCGCCGCCGAACTGGTCGGTAAATCGGTCGACGTCTCCACTCACGAAGACCTGGTTATCGAGTCTCTGGAAAAAGCGAAGCGGGAAAACTTCTTCTCTTTAAGTGATAAATAATTTTAGATGACCGAAACCATAGAAAAGATAAAAAGAGAGATTCAAAAAGTGGACAAAAAAGTCCGCTATCTGGAAGCGGAAGCCGACAAAATAGCCGATAAGAAGAGAGAGCTGGAAGAAGCTTTGGAAAGTGTTAAAGAAAGAATAAAAAAAGGAGAAAAACTGGAAAGGGAGCTTATCGAGACCAGAGAGGAGCTCAGAAAAAATTTTAAAAAGAGAGAAGCGATCTTCGACATGGAAGACGAGCTTCTCGAAAAAAAAGAAAAGCTGAAAGCTGTCTTGAAGCGAGCCACCGCCGAAGATGAACAGAGATCTCGAAAAAGAGAAAGACCGGAAACCGTCAAAAGCTCTCTGCTTCCGATCGATGTTAAAACCAAGACCGAATTGACCTTTATCTTGAAAGAGGTCGCCGAACTGAAGACCGAAATCGGAAAAAGCGAAGCTCCTCGAATACGCTCCGGAAAACTGGCCGACTTTTTATCCAAAAAAGAGAATAAAAGACTCGCTCTGGAAGAGTTGGAAAAAGAGTTGAAGTCGGTCTCCGTATTCGGACTCAGGGTCGCTTTTTCTCCTCCTGAAAAATCGATCGATAAATTTAAAAATTGGATTGAAAGAGAGCTAAAAAGACCGGTCGTTCTTGATTTGACGGTCGACCCCGGAATTATCGGAGGAGCGGTAGTCGAGTTCGACGGAAAGTGGGGCGACTTTTCTCTATCCAAAAAGATGAAAGAGTTAAATCTCTCTTTCAAATAATATGGTCGCTCAAAACCGAGAAATTAAAAAATATTTGGAAAAGACCGGAGAGATAGGAACGGTTACTTACTGCAAGGATCCGATCGCTCACGTTTCCGGACTTCCCTCTTTGAAGGCCGGAGAAGCCGTTTTTACCGAAAAAGGAGAAAAGGGAATGGTCTATCAGCTGGACGAAAAGAAGGCTGAAGTCTTGATCTTTCAAGGAGATAGAATCGAAGCCGGTCAAAAAGTGGTCGGAACCGGAGAGCCCTTCTCGATTCCCGCCTCGGAAGGACTCTTGGGAAGAGTTATAAATCCGCTCTGTAAAAGCCTGGATGAAAAAGGGCCGATCGGTGGAAATCGAGTTCAAAAATCGATAAAAAGCGAGGCGCCGGGAATAACCAAGCGTTCGATGATAAAAGACCCGGTCGAAACCGGAGTCACCGCCGTCGACCTACTCGTTCCCGTCGGACACGGTCAAAGGGAGATGGTCGTCGGAGACGCCAAAACCGGAAAAACGACCCTTCTTTTGCAGGCGATATCCAACCAGGCTCGTAAGGGCTCGATATGTGTTTACGTCGGAATAGGTAAAGAGAGCTCCGCCTTCAAGGAAGTTGAAAGTTACTTGCAAGATATGGATGTTTTTGAAAAAGTGGTGATGATGATTACCACCTCGTCCGATCCGGCCACCCTTCACTACATCGCCCCTTCGGCCGGGATGACCGTCGCCGAATACTTCCGAGACCTCGGAAACCGAGTCATAATCGTCTTCGATGACTTGAGTAATCACGCCAAAGCTTATCGGGAGATATCACTTCTTTTAAAAAAACCGCCGGCCAGAGAAGCTTATCCCGGAGATATCTTTCACGTTCACGCCGAACTCGTCGAAAGAGCCGGAAATATCGTTCTCGACGACGGAACCGAAGCGTCCATCACCGCTCTTCCGGTCGCCGAGACTCTGGAAAACGACCTCTCCGGATTTATTCAAACCAATCTTTTGGGGATGACCGACGGACACATCTTTTTTGATATCGACGAACTCAGAAAAGGACGTTATCCGGCTATCAGTACCTCTCTTTCCGTATCACGAGCCGGTAATCAGACCAAAAAAGACCTCGACAAACACTTGGCCGACAAGATAAGAAAAAAATTGGCCGAGTACAGAAAAGTCGAAGAAGTCGCCCAGTTCGGTGCCGAGCTCTCCAAAGAAAATCGACAGGTGCTGGATTTGGGAGCCAAAATAGAAATTCTTTTGAATCAGGGACCGAAAACCTTGATTCCTCGTGAACTGCAACTCGTTTTGTTCGGCCTTCTCTTAACCGGATTCTGGAAGGACGTCTCCGGAAAAGTGATGGCCGAAGAAGTCGAAAAGCTGGTCGCTAAATTTGCCGACGACGACCTTACCGAGCTTGAAAATCGCCTTGAAGGGATGAAAAATACCGAACAGCTCAAGGACTATTGCTATGACATAGGCCCCAAATTGGAAAAATTTTTATAAATTATGCGTACCGAAAGAGAAATAAAAGATAATTTAAAGGCCGTCTCCGCCATCGGGACGATTACCACCACTTATCAGGAAATCTCCAAAAAAGAGATGAACAGGATCAGGGAAACCGCTCTCGAAAACAGAAGATTCATCTCCGAACTGACTCGGGTTTACGCGGCGGCCAAAAAAGCCTATTTTGCGGACAAAGCGGAGCGTCGGTCTGATAAAAAGGAGCGACTGATAATTATGCTTTCGGCCAGCTCTCGTTTTTACGGATCGCTGGTAATGGAGATCTGGAGAGAAGTCGGTGACTATCTGGACAAAAATCAGGCCGACTTGGCCGTTATCGGAGAAGTCGGTAAAAGACTGGTGGAAAAGAGCAGACCCGATCTGAAATTCAGCTATTTTGAGCTGACCGAGGACGACCCGCAAGAAGAAGAGGTTAAAGAAGTCTCCGACTTTATTTCCGAGTACCGGGAAGTAATCGTCTTTCACGGAAAATTCAGAACGATACTCAGTCAGGACGTAGTCGGAACCGATATAGCCGAAGAGATTACCGAAGACGTCGAAAAGCCGGACGACTATCTTTTTGAACCCTCCCCGGAAGCCGTTCTCGATTTTTTTGAAAACGAATTGAAGACCGCCTTTTTCAATCAGGCCGTTTTGGAGCACCGCTTGTCTCGTCACGCCACTCGAATGGTCGCCATGCACAAAGCGGGTCAAAACGCCGAAGAAAGAGAGGAAGACTTGGAAAAGGAGAGACGCAAGCTTCGCCGTCGGATGAGAGATAAAAAACAATTGGAAATAACTTCTTCTTTCAGCTTATGGGAGTAAAAGATAAAAAAGGGCTGGTTAGAGCCGTAAAGAGTGAAGTCGTCGAGGTTGAGCTCTACGGCGACCCTCCGTTTGCCGGAGAGATCTTGATTATGACCGGTGAGCCGTCGGTTCGATTGCAGGTTCACAAAGTCTCCGTCGACAAGACTTCTCGCGCCTTTTGCATCGCTCTTTCCGGAGCGGAAAAGCTCTTTCGGGGTGCTTCCGTGGAAAGAACCGAAAAGGCGGTCTCGATTCCGGTTGGTGAATCCCTTTTGGGGCGAGTCATCGACGCCTTCGGTAATCCGCGAGACGGAGGGCCTTCCTTGGAAGCCGAAAAGAAGTTGCCGATTCACAGAAAAGCCGAATACGAAGAGGTCACTTCCGGTAAAAAGGTGGTTCAGACGGGAATAAAAGCGGTTGACTTTTTTACTCCCCTGGTCAAGGGAGAAGAGATCGGACTCTTCGGAGGTGCCGGTGTCGGGAAGACGATTCTGTCGATTGAACTTATGCACAACATCGTCTTTCATCAAAAGCAACTCCTCGTCTTCGCCGGACTCGGTGAGCGTATTCGTGAGGGGCACGAACTCTTCGAAACCCTGAAAGAGGTCGGAGTTTTGCCTTCGACCGCTCTCATCTTCGGGCAGATGAACGAGGCGGCCGCTATCAGAGTTAACGTCGGCTTCGCCGCCGCCACCATGGCCGAATACTTCCGAGATGAGATGGGAAAGGACACCTTCGTCTTTATCGATAATATCTACAGATTTTTACAAGCCGGTATGGAACTTTCGATGATGATGGGAGAGATTCCCTCCGAAGGGGGTTATCAGCCCACCTTACAGACCGAAATAGGTAAACTGCAAGAGAGGCTTTCTTCGACCCGAAAAGGGGGTATAACCAGCGTTCAGGCCGTCTACGTCCCCGCCGACGATATGTCCGACCCGGGTGTTCAGGCCGCTCTGCCTTACTTCGATTCGACCGCCATCCTTTCTCGTGAAGTTTATCAGGAAGGACGCTATCCGGCGATCGACTTTTTGGCTTCTTCGACGACCGTCGCCAAGCCGGAGGTGGTCGGCAAAAAACACGCCCGACTCTTCTTGGAAGCCAAGAAGATTCTTGAAAAACATAAAAATTTACGCCAAATCGTATCGATAGTCGGAGAAGCCGAGCTGTCGGTTGAAAACAGAACCGTCTATCACCGGGCTCAAAAGCTACTCAATTTTATGACCCAGTACTTCGAAGTCGTCTCCGACCAGACCGGTAAGGACGGGGTTTACGTCGAAGTCGAAGAGACTGTTCGGGGGGTCGAAGCGATTTTATCCGGCGAGTTCGACGAAATCCCTCCCGAAAAGTTTTTATACATCGGAGCCATCGACGAGGTCGAAAAATAATATGGCCGAAAATCTGGAAGTTACAATGCATCTCTCTTCGATAATGAAAAAGACCCCTTACGAGGGGCCGGCTTCCGCCGTTACTTCCAAAAACAAAGTCGGCGAATTCGATATTTTACCGCGCCACGCCAATTTTATCAGCCTTATTTACGACCGGCTGACTATTCACGCCCCGAACGGAAAGATTGATTATGAATTCAAAAGAGGCGTCTTGGAAGTCAAGAAGAATAAGGTTCACATCTTTTTGGGGCTGTAATTACTGGCAAAGCTCGTAATTCAGCTCTCCGTCGTAGATGGTCAAGCAATAAACCTCACCGCTCTTTTGGTCGGTGATCTTTAACTCTTCCCCGATAGCTTCGTGGGGATTGATGAAGGCCTTAACCCTTCCCTGGTCGCCGTCGAACGACTCCAGAGCGATTCCGATTACTCGCCCGCTTCCGGTCGCTTTTTTGGCTACTCCTTCAGTGCTGGAAGAAGTCAGCTTGTCTCCGACTTCTATCGCTCCGTTTTCGGTTGAAACTTTAGTCGGTACTCTTCCTATCAGGGCGACGGCGACCGCCTCTTCGTCTTCTCTTACTCCCAAAGTCATCGCCGGATCGGTTGAAACCACCCCCAAAAGAGTCGCTTGGTAGGGCTCTTTTGATCTTTCCACCTCCACTTCTCCCGACAAAGCGACCAGCTCTCCCGGCTGAGGGCAATCGGTGCAGGGAAATTTTTCGGCGATGTCCGCTCTGGTTCCTTCCGGCTGTAAGACCGGTTGCCAGGTACCGAAGCCGTCGTCGTCGGACATCAGTCCGTATCCTTCACGAGGGCTGACCGGCAGTCTGAAACCCAACATTCTGACCGTTCCCGATACGTCCAGAGTGTGGCCGGGCCAGGTTCCTATTCCGATATTCGATCCCGATTGACGCAAAACCGAGTCTCTGATATGAACGTCTTCGTCCCACAGGGGTAAAAAGCCGGGAGTTCCGTGTCCTTCCACCACGTAGTCGGGAAAGGTCTGCATCTCTTCAAATCCTTCCCCGATCCCTTCGTCCAACTCGCTAAGGCAAACCCCGCCCCGCAAGTCGGTGCAAACATCTTCTTCGGCCCTTATTCGTCCGGCCACGTGCAGTCTTTCGGTCGGAGTAAGTCCCACTCCCACTTCTCCGCTGTCGCTTATCGTTATCGCTTCTCCGTCGTAAAGATCCCTTATCGACGAATCGTCGAGTCCGTCGGCGGTAAAGCGAGCCACGAAGTCGGCCGTTCCCCGGGGAGCGAAGTCACAATTTCCGGCGCTAAGGCAAATCTCTCCCGACAGGTTGGGAAACCGGTAACTCCTGCTGCCGGTCAAAGTTCCCAGCTCTATCGAACCGGTAAAGTTGTTTTCCAGCCTGATCTCTTCGGCCGAAAGAGTTCCCTCGACGGTCAGCGATTCCTCCACCCTCGTCGGAGCTCTTAAAGTCAGCATTCGGTCGGTAAAAAGAAGCGAACCGGTCTCTTGCGCCTCGGCCCGGTAGCTTACCAGGGCTCCCGAAGCTACGATTAAAAGGGCTACGGTTAGGGCTATTTTCTTTTTGGTCATACTCTTATTTTTGTTTTTTTAAATTTTATCACAAACCGTCCCGCTTGGAAAAGACCGGTTTTTACCTTGACAAGTAAAACTGGTCGGATACAATTATATAAGATTATTAGCTTCTCTCTCTTTCTTATCTCTTGATCAAGGGTAAGAAGGAAAGGTCGGGGAGGGAATAAATAAACTTAAATGACAATGAAAAATTACTTGAAAAGAATAATTTCGGTTTCACTCGTCTTCGCTTTGGCCGTCGTTGCCGGATCGGCTCTTCTGAGCGCCGACCCCGTTGATGCCGAAGGAGACAATGTAACCATTACTCTTAGCGATTCCGCTCCGGAAGC
>CAZNIM010000003.1:0-13939 GCA_964573145.1 uncultured Candidatus Saccharibacteria bacterium | reverse complement strand
TTGATGCCGAAGGAGACAATGTAACCATTACTCTTAGCGATTCCGCTCCGGAAGCAACCGGTGTAACTTATACCGCTCTTATTGAGTTTGGTGATCCTGTAACCATTAATGGAGACGGAGATACAAGACAGCTTCGTTTACGATTTGATGAAATTTATGATGGTTCATCTGGATTGCTTGGCGATGCTTCAATTGCCTCTGAAACTCCTGAAGATCTTAATTGTAGTGTAGATGCGGCTAATGGTAGAGTAGATTGTACTCCCAGCGACGGAACTAATTTTACAGATATAGAAGAGATAGAGATTGTAATTGAAGGAGTTGAAAATCCGGAAAAGGACTCCGAGAGTGAAGTCGGAGAAGCCGATACTTACAATATTAGGACTACTATGCCCGAAGTTTGGGGAGACGGATTTATCGACGCCATGTACGCTATTGTTGAGCCGATCGAGGTAACCGCCGAAGTGGAAGCTATCTTGGAATTTCAAATCTACGGAGTTGATGGAAATACTGGAGCCAATCTTGATAGTGGAGGAACCGCTATTGACGGCCCGTCAACTGACCATGGATGGGGAACTGTTGTTAACGGAGCTAATCTTGATGACGATTTAGTTACTCATCCTGATGAAATCAACTTCGGAGTTCTGGACTTGGGTGTGATGCATACCGTAGCTCAAGACCTTCGAGTGGTAACCAACGCCTCGGAAGGATATACGGTTACCGTCTTTCAAGACCAGGACTTAACCAGTCTTCAAGGGGATACGATTAACCCCTTCGGTGAGTGGGACGAGGAAAACAACATTTTGTCCAGATGGGAACCCAGTGAAGCCACCGTATGGGAATCACCGTTTGCCGATCTTGATTATCCCGATTCGTGGAGCTACTTCGGCTTTACCAGTCAGGACCGCTCTTTGGAGTACGACGGAGGGTATCAGTGTGGATCGGAATATACCGAAGGAACTGACAACTCTTATTTCTCCAGATCTGATGTGATAGCAGCGGAAGATTTGGAAAATGTTTGGGCCGGATTCGATGGATCTACTCCGGAAGCGGTTATGTGTCACGTCGGACCTTCCGACGGAGAGACTGAAAACGTCGGTATGACCAGAGTCGGATACTCGATTGAGATTTCGCCTCTGCAACCGGCCGGTCAGTACACCAACACCTTGACCTACATCGCTACCCCGACTTTCTGACTTGGATTTTTATGAAGACCGAGGGCTTCCCCCCGCCTTTCGTGGTAGGGAAGCTCTTTGTTTCTGTAAAAATAAGGAGGTTATCTTATGAAAAACGGCTTAAAACTTTTTTTGATTATCATCTTGCTCTTTGTCGGCCTGCCCGTCTACGGGCAGACGGCCGGTATCAGGGTTAGCCCTCACCGAATAGAAGAGACCGTCGACCCCGGAGACACCGTCCGGGCGACGGTCGCCGTTACCAATCTCTCTACCCGCCCTCAAACCTTTTACACTTACCTGCGTGACTTTTCTTCTCAAAGAGAAGACGGGGAGGCCACACTTTACCCTCCCGGTTCTTTGGGCGGAGTCTCTCTTACTTCTTGGATCGACATTACCGACCGGCCGATGCAGATGGCTCCCGGTGAGCGTCGCTTGGTGCCGGTCACCTTCACCGTTCCCGAAGATACCGGTCCCGGCGGCTATTACGGGGCGATAATCTTCGGACCCCAACCGCCCGAAAGGACCCCCGAAGAGGGCGGAGCGATTTTGACCTTCGCCCACCAGGCCGGAGTCCTGGCCCTCTTCAACGTTACCGGAGAGGCCGATGAAGACGCTCGCCTCAGAGAGTTCAGTGTCGACCGTGATTTTTACGACGCTCCCTTCAACGTCTCTTTTTCAAGTAGAGTTGAAAACACCGGAAACGTCCACATCAAGCCGACCGGTTCGATCAGAATAGAAGACTTTCGGGGTAACCGAGTCGACGCCGTCAAGGTCAATCTTGACGGAGGAAACGTCTTACCCGGCGGAACTCGCCGCTTCAGAAGCGTCTGGCGGGACGACTTCGGCATCGGCCGCTACACCGCTTATCTAACCTTGACCTTCGGAACCTCTCCCGATCTGGGCGGTTCGGGAATAAGAACTTTGACCGGCACCGCCAATTTCTGGATAATCCCCTGGAGGGTCGTTATCCCTTCCCTTTTGGGATTTGTCTTACTGATTACCGCCGTCTATTTGGGGCTCAAAGCCTACAACCGCCGAGCACTTAAAAAAGCTCTCCGCGAAGTCGGAGTTAGCGAAGACGTTTTGAAAAAGAGAAAAGCCTCCAAAAAGAAGCTTGTCTTCTTCTCTTTCATCATCGTTATCTTTTTCTTATCTTTAACCGGACTGGTCTTCTTCTTATTCATACTTTAATTTAAATGCGTAAAACACTTTTAATATTACTTCTCGTCTTTTTCACCTTCGGTCAAGTCGAGGCGGTTTCGGTTCGACCGGCGGTAATCGAAGAAACCGGTAGCGCCAGAGACAGCTTTCACTCCAATGTAAGCCTTAGAAATTCTTCCGGCTTCCGAGTCAGAATCTACCCCTTAATCTACGAAATAACGGCCGACGGCCGTCAACTTTTTTCTACTGATATGGACCGGACCGATCATCTCGCCCGCTGGATAGAGTTTACCCGCTCGAGAACCGAACTGGAAGACGGTTCGGTCGCCACCATGCCTCTGTCGGTAAGGATAGACCGTAATGCCCAAAGAGGCTCTTATTACGCGGCGGTCGTCTTTGCTCGGGGATCGACCGAATCGGAGGCGATAGAAAATGCCGAAAGCGAGCGTTTTCCCGAGATCTTGATTTCGGTCGAAGTCGAAGAGAGAGTCGTGGAAAGCGCCCAACTTATCCACTTTGCCGTTAACAGGGGCGGTGAAATCAGCTTCCCCGTAGAACTGGAAAGCATCGGAAACGCCGAAGTCGTTCCCACCGGTTCGATAATAATTTACGAAGATCGTTCCGGTCGAGAGATAGCTTCCGTCCCGATAAATGAAGAGGAAAAGACGATAGAAGCCGGAGAGATGGCCTTTTTTGAAAACGGCTGGGATCCCGGGGACAACTTCGGAAAGTATCGGGCTCGTCTCGTTTTGGAATACGGTTCGGAAGGAAAGCGGGATATTCAGGACACCGTTCACTTTTGGCTTATTCCCTGGAGATTGGTCGGAATCGCCTTCCTGGGACTTCTATTTTTAGCCGTTCTTCTGTGGCTCTTCTTCAGAGAAAAGAAGAAAGTTGAAGAGGTCTTTATCAGCTCAAAATCATGAAGCGTCTATTTTTGACACTTCTTCTGGGTTTACTCTTTTTGCCGCTCCACTCTCGAGCGGAGATTCGTCTTGCTCCTTCTCCCCTGATTGTCAACGTCCGCATCGAACCGGGAGAAAATTACAGCGGAGAGGTGACCGTTTACAATAACAGCAGTCACGACCTCGAATTGGGGCCGTCGGTTATCGACTTTCGGGACGGCGGCCAGGGACGAGCCGCTCTGATATCTCCCGAAGAGATAGAGCGAAGCATCGAAGAGGGAAAAGAGTTTCTTCTCAGTCAATGGGTTGAAATGGACGCTCGCTTGCGGACCGCTCCCGCCGGCGGTTCGGCCACCTTTCCTTATCGAATATCGATTCCCGAAAACGCCGGACCCGGTGGAAAATACGCCGCCTTCGTCGTCGGAGCTCGTCCGCCCGAAGCCGACTTTTCCGATTTTGAAGATGAGGCCGGTAGTGTTCTCAGAATCTCTCCTTCGGTCGGCACCCTCTTTCTTATTACCGTCGGCGGCGAGGTCGTCGAAGAGGCCCGAATAAGAAGCTTCTTTACTCCCGAAAGATACTATCGGCGACCGGAAGTTCCTTTTCATCTGGCGATAGAAAACTTGGGAAACACCCATATCATTCCCCGGGGAGAGATTAAGATTTACGATTATCGGGATCGCCACGTCGACACCTTGTATGTTAGGCCCCGACCCGGCTTCGGAAATATCTTACCCGGCTCGACTCGTAGCTGGGATCTCTTGTGGGAAGGAGAAGACAAGTTGACCGAATTGGGCAAGTATCGGGCCGAGTTGACTCTCTATTACGGAACCGAATCGATCGATCTTTTGACCGACTCGGTCGAGTTTTGGATAATTCCCGTCGGGCCGATTATTCAGTTTTTAGCCGTTGTTTTAACCGTTTTTATCCTCTTGATACTGTTTTCTCGTTCGCTCGCTGGTTATTTTAGAAAAATTCGCCATAAGCGTAAAAATAGGTTATAATAAAGCGAACCGATTTCATGAAGATGAAGATAATAAAACTTATACTCGACACCGCCACTTTGGGAGTCGCTCTCTCTTTGGCTCTGGTATTCATCTATTCTTATTCGGTTTACGAGGTTACTCCCGGAGAGGCTTTGAGCTATATGGCCGCTTCGCTCGGCTCCTCTTCCGGTGCCGTCGCCGAAGTTCCCGAAAATCCCTACAACACCTTGGCTCAACAGTTGATTGACAGAGAAGAAGAGCTGACCGAAAGAGAAGAGCATCTCGCCGAAGTAATCGTTCGCAGTGAACAGAATGAAAAGATAACCAATCTGATATTCGCTCTGGTTATCTTTCTTTTAATATTACTTTCACTTAATTTTTACCTGGACTACAGATCCAGAAGAAAGCCTTTTAGATGAAGAAACTTTTTTTCAAATTGAAGCCGCTCGCCGTCGCCGCTCCGGTCTTTCTGTTTTTCTTTTTCGGGTCGGTCTTCGCTTTGGCCAGAATTTACAGCATATCGGATACCGTCTCCACTTCTCAACCGGGCCAGGCCGCCACTCACACTGTCAGCTTTAAGAGCCCGGTGGAGACTCCCGCCGGAGGAAGAATAGAGATAATTCCCGACCCGGGAGAGTTTTCGATTTCACCGGGAATGAATTATCAAAATGTTGAGTTCGAAGTCGGAGGTGAAGAGCAGCCGGTCGGTCCGTCGCCGAGTGCCGATACCAGCGGAGTTTCGATAATTTCCGGCAGTAGTGGTCGAGTAGTAATCACTTTGGCCGACAATTTGACGATTCCTCCCGACGAAAGAGTGTTGGTTAAAGTCGGAACCGGCAATGAAAGAATAACCAATCCGGGATCGACAGGAACTCATCGGGTCTTCGTTGAGACTTATGACGACGGAGGAGAGCTTATCGCCCGAGCCAATACCGTTATCGCCATCATCGCTCCGGTCGCCGTCAGTGTTGAGCTCGAAATTCAAGAACCTCTGGTTTATACTCGGGAAGCCCAAGTCTCGGATATGCATAACGCCACCTTGCGGGGGCAATTGGTTCATATGGGAGCCGAAGCCTACGTCGAGATATTTTTTCAGTACCGGGTGAGTGCCGACCAGGAATGGGAAGATCCCGAAGAAGAGGGCGAAGAAGGCGAAGAAGATGAAGAGGGTGAAGAAGGCGAAGAAGATGAAGAGGGCGAAGAGGGCGAGGAAGAAGAAGGAGAGACCGAAGGAGAGGGAGAAATTCAAACTCAAGAGGAAGAAGAATGGACCGAAACCGGCCTTTTCGGAAGAAGGGACCCGATCTTATTTTCCGAAAGTGTCGGTGGTCTTCAAAAAGACACTGTCTATGAGTTCAGAGCCGGAGTCGAATGGTATGATAGTGAATACGAAGAGTACAGACGAAATTACGGTGAAATAATGGAGTTTAAAACTTATGCCGACGAAGTCGGAGAGATTCCCGAAGAAGAAGACGAGCCGGAAGAGATTGAAGAGGGCGGTCCCGGCGATGCCGATTATCCCGGAGGAACCGGACCCGGACCGGGTGGTGGAAGCGGACCCCGCCCGGGAGGTGAACCGGCCGATCCGGCTCCCGAAGAGATTCCCGATCCACCCCCTTACTTGGCTTTGCGCGGTTGGTCTTATCCCGGAGGAGAGATGACTTTGACTCAAAACGGAGAAGAAGTTCTGGTAGAAGAAGCCGACTCTTCCGCTTCTTTCAATCTGGAACTAAACGACCCGCTCGACGGAGCTCACAATTTTGTTTTGAAAGCCGAAGACGCTCACGAGCGGACGATGTACGAAACTTCGATGACTTTGGAGTTTTCCCCTAACAGAGGTCTTATAATTTCTGGAATCTACTTTCCGCCCAGTGTCGAATTGGAGCAAAACGCCGTTTCTCCCGACGGAGAAGTTGAAATTTACGGAGAATCACTACCGGGCAGCGTCGTCGATATCCGTTTTTGGAAAGATGAGGACGTCTACGCCACCGAAACCGTCGATGTCGATAGTGACGGAAGTTGGAGCTACACCATACAAGGAGCCGATTTTGACGAAGAAGGTCGTTACGGGGTTCGAGTTCGTGGTCGTCACGGCAGAGAAGAAAGCAGCTTCAGTGATACTTTGCGCCTTACCGTCGGAGCGACCGGTTGTGTCGCCGCCGATATGACCGCTGATGGAAGCGTCGGATTGGCCGACTTCAGTATTATGATGCACCACTGGGGAAGCGATGAACCGATCGCCGACCTTAACAACGACGGGGTTGTCGACCTGGTCGACTTCAGTATCTTAATGGATTGTTGGACCGGATAAAGATATGAAAAACCTCTTTTTAAATAAAAAAATATTCAAACTACTCTTTATCGGGTTCTTTTTCGCCCTGCCGACTTTCGCTTCCGATGTTATTTTATATCCCGAACCGATGGTCTCTCTGCGCTCGACCGGAGACACTTTTATCATTGAAGCTCGACTTGATCCCGGTGACCAGTGTGTAAACGTTGCCAAGGTTGACCTCGTCTACCCTCAAAGAGTCTTGGAAGCGGTTGATTTCAGTGACGGTGGATCGGCTCTTACCCTCTGGGTCCAGCCGGCCGTTATCGATGACGAAACCGGCAGAGTCTCTTTCGCCGGTGGAATTCCCGGTGGATATTGCGGTGAAAATTCGATATCTCTGGGAACGGTGGTCTTCAGAACCAAAGAGATTGAAAATCCGGCCGAAGCGAGAATCAGATTTTCGGCTACTTCCCGCGTCTTTTTAAGTGACGGAACGGGAGGTGAGGCTCAGCTTACCAGAAGAGAAGCTTCGATAGTTATCTCTCCCGACATGCCCCGCCCTCTCATTGATTTGTGGCAAGAAAGAGTGCAAAGGGATAAGGCTGCCCCCGAGATAACGCTTCTCGACATCAGAAGAGATCCTCAGCTCTTTAGCGGCAGATATTTCTTGATGGTCACCGCCGCCGATCAGATCTCCGGTATCTCTCATTACGAAGTCTCCGAAAGAAGAGTTCTCGGCTTCTTGCCGATAGAAAGAGCCGAGTGGAGAAGAGTCGAACTGCCCCACGCTCTTGAAGATCAAAGCCTCAGAAGTATGGTTTCGGTCAAGGTTGTCGACAAGGCCGGAAACGAAAGAATTGAAACGGTCCGACCACCGGTCGGCTGGCAAGATATTTTGCCCTGGGCTTTCATTCTTGCTCTTATCGGCCTTGTTTGGTGGAAAAACAAACCCCTAAAGAGCGACGATGATTATCAAAGAGAAGAGGAAAGACAAGGTGATGGAGATACGAAAAAAGAGAGTCACGACCCTCACCGTGTTGACTAAATTCAGCCAATTTGTATAATAAGTTCGCTTTTAATTAGCAACTCTCCGTAGCTTAACTGGATAAAGCAACGGACTTCTAATCCGTAGACTGCAGGTTCGAGTCCTGCCGGAGAGGCCATGGCGGCCGTAGCTTAATCGGTAAAGCACTCGGTTGTGGTCCGAGATTTTGTGCGGGTTCGAGTCCCGTCGGTCGCCCATCCAAAACCCCTTAAACGGGGTCTTTTTAATAACCAAATCTATATTTATGACTCAAAATCTCTAAAACCACCCCAAAACTTTATCTTAAAAAACTTTAAAACCATTCACTCAAAATCTAAAACAACTCCCCAAAATCATTCTCTAAAAACTAAAACCACCCCAAAAACCCTTAAACAAACAAGTTTTTTTAATAACCCAATCCATTTATTACCCAAGCTCACAAGTTCATTTCGGATAGGTTAGACCTATTTTCCAACTCAGGATAGGTCTAACCTATTTTTAACTCAGAGGGGTGGGGAACCTATACCTGTCAGATTTGTGCAAGGTCTAACCTCCCACAGCTAATTTAAATCAGTTGTTTACGGTTTGAAAAAGCTCTCTCGTTGAAGTATAATCGTCACACTACTCTCCGTAGCTCAACGGGATAGAGCGGCGGCCTCCTAAGCTGCAAATGCAGGTTCGAGTCCTGCCGGAGAGACAAAAAGAGACAAACAAAAAAGGAGCCCGAAGAGGCTCCTTTTAGTTTAAAAACTGCTCTTCTTACTTTTTGACTCTGAGGCTCAATCTGTGATCTTCGGCGTCGATCGAAAGAATTTCAAAGTTGTAACTTTCACCGACTTCCAATTCGGCCTCCATCTTTTCTTTGGTTCCGAATTCCGAGATGTGGCACAGTCCTTGAATTCCCGATTCCAGCTCGACAAAGGCTCCGAAAGAGACTATCTTGGTTACTTTACCTTCGATAACGTCTCCTCGAGAACGGTTCTCTTTTATCGTTTTCCACGGGTCTTCTTTAAGTGCTTTCAGGGAAAGAAAGACTTTTCCGTCGGCAATCTTTATTATCTTCGCTTTTATCTTTTGCCCTTCTTCCAGAATGTCGGACGGATCGGAGACCAGACTCCAGTCGAGTTCCGAGATGTGAATCAATCCTTCGATTCCTTCTCCGAACTTGATAAAGGCACCGAAATCGACGATTCCGGTAATCTTGCCTTCCACGACATCTCCCTCTTCGTATTCTTCGAGAGCTTCTTCTTTCTTTTCCATCTCTCTGATCTTTTCGGAGAGAATTATCTTTTCGTCGTCCTTGGAGAGGTCGAGTATTCTGACATCCAATTTTTCTCCGACCAATTCTTGAAGCTCTTTTAAGATTTCGTCACGGTCACCACCCTCGACATGAGGATAATTTTCCGAAGAAAGCTGAGAAGAGGGTAGAAAGGCCGAAATTCCGAAAAGCTTTGCCAGAAGCCCACCTTTGTTGGCTCCCTCTATCTTTACGGTTATCGTTTCGCTGTTTTCTTTTTTCTCTTCCAGAACTCCCCAAGCCATATCTTTTCTCGCTTGATGACGGGAAAGTTCAACATAACCTTCTTCTCCGTCTATCTTTACCACTTTGACTGAAACGGTTTCACCGTTTTCCAAGTCTTTCAGTTCGTCTTTGGCTTGATAAAATTCTTTACCGAAGATTATTCCGGTTCCGAAGATACCCAAATCGACATAGGCCGCCGCGCGACCTTTTCCGACTATCTCACCTTCGACTATCGATCCCTCGCGAGGGATATCCAAAAGATTTTTTTCTTGTAATTGTTCCTTCATTTTCTTTTTTTGTGGAACGCTTCAGCGATTTGGTCCGAATGATTGCGTTCCGATTGGTTAATAATTGGTGACGGCGTTAGAGCTTCGGACCGAGACTCTTTCAAAAGCCATCGGATATCAATTCTACATAATATCTTGATTTTTTCAAGTCCGCCTGTTAAAATGAGTAAGTGTAAATAAATTAAAATAACCGAAAAAGAATATGGATTTCAAATGGTACGGACAGTCCTGTTTTTATATCTCCTGTAAAAAAGAGAGAAAATCAAGAGAGAAAGTTTCAATCCTGACCGATCCCTACGACGAATCGACCGGGCTGAAGCTTTATAAAAAAAATGTTGAAATGGTCCTGGTCAGTCACGATCACGGCGATCACAGTAACCTCGACGCGGTAAACGAAGAAGCTTTCGTTATCGACGGACCGGGTGAATACGAAGTACAAAATACCCTTATCAGGGGGATTTTTTCTTATCATGACGATCAAAAGGGAAAAGAGAGAGGAACCAATACGATATATATGATCGAATCGGAAGGAATGACTGTTTGTCACTTGGGAGATTTCGGACAAAGTGAACTTACCGACGCCCAGATAAAAGAGATCGGAGAAGTTGATATTTTACTTGTTCCGATCGGAGGAAAGTACACCATCGGAGCCAAGACCGCTTCGAAGATAGTTTCTCAACTGGAGCCGAAAGCGGTAATTCCGATGCATTACAAGATTCCGGGATTGAAATTGGATCTGGAAGGGCCGGAAGCCTTTTTGAAAGCGATGGGTAAAAAAGACGTCGAAGAGGTGGAGAAGGCATCCGTTTCATCGAGTGACATTTCGGAAGGTGAGATAAAGCTTTATAAATTGGAACCACAAACTTAAAAGATAATAAACTTTAAAAGATATGGAAGATGAAAACTTCGAGGAAAAGGATATAGGGTACGTAAAACCCAGGAACATAGAGGAAGAGATGAAGAAGTCGTACATCGATTATGCGATGTCGGTTATCGTCGGTAGAGCTCTTCCCGATGTCCGGGACGGATTAAAGCCGGTTCACAGAAGAATTCTTTACACGATGAAAGAAGACGGACTTACTCCCGGAGCCAAATACAGAAAATCGGCCAGTGTAGTCGGAATGACTCTGGCTCGCTATCATCCTCACGGTGACAGTGCGGTTTATAATTCGATGGTCAGAATGGCTCAGGATTTTTCTTTACGCTATCCGATGGTTAAGGGTCAAGGTAATTTCGGATCGATTGACGACGATCCTCCCGGAGCCCAAAGATATACCGAAGCCAAGCTGTCTCAAATCGGAGATGTCATGCTCGACGACATAAATAAGGATACGGTTGATTTTATCGATAACTACGACGGAACCAAAAAAGAACCGACGGTTCTTCCGTCACCGGTTCCGCAACTGCTTTTGAACGGTTCTCTGGGAATCGCCGTCGGAATGGCGACCAGTATTCCTCCTCATAATTTGGGAGAAACCGTTGATGCCGCAGTTCATCTTCTGGAAAACCCGGAAGCGGACACCGAAGATCTTTTCGAGTTCATAAAAGGCCCCGACTTTCCGACCGGAGGAGAGATATTCAACAAAGAGCAAATCATAACCGCTTATTCTCAAGGAAAGGGCGGAATCAGAATGAGAGGAAAAGCGGAAATAGTGGAAAACGGAAAGGACGAGATGATAATAATAACCGAAATTCCCTACGGAGTGAGAAAATCGAAGATGGTCGAAGAATTCGCCAAATTGGTTAAGGACGGCAAGCTCGACGGAGTCAGAGATATCAGAGATGAATCGGATCGGGACGGAATGAGAGTCGTTGTCGAACTGAAAAGAAACGCCTATCCGCAAAAAGTTTTGAACAGACTTTACAACTTCAGCTCTTTGCAGAAGAAGTTTCACTTGAACATGATTGCTCTTATCGACGGAATTCAACCGCGAGTTTTGAGTCTCGTCGAGATGCTCGAATACTATCTGGAGCACAGAATAGAGGTGATTACCAGAAGAATTAAATACGACTTGGGACAAGCCAAAGACAGAGCCCATATTTTGGAAGGTCTTTATAAGGCCTTGGTCGATATCGACAAGATAATCGCCACCATTAAGGGTTCCGAAGACAAGGACGACGCTCGCAAGAACTTGATGAAAGATTACGATTTGAGCAAATTGCAAGCGGAAGCGATCTTGAGAATGAGGCTTCACCGCTTGGCCAAACTGGAGAGAGTCGAAGTTGAAAATGAGCTGAAAGAAAAGAAAGAGATAATTAAAAATTTGACCGAGATATTGAAGAGTGAAGAAAAAATAAAGGGAGTGGTCAAGGATGAACTTTTGGAAATGAAAGAGAAATTCGATGATAAACGAAGAACCAAAGTTAACGAGCATCCGCTCGGAAGCATTAAAGAAAAAGACTTGATTCCGAAAGAATCGGCCATAGTGACGATTACCAACGGAGGCTACATAAAGAGAATCAATCCCTCGGCTTACAGAAAGCAAAAAAGAGGGGGTAAGGGAATGCTGGGAATGAAGACCAGTCAGGATGATGTGGTTGAACACTTCATTCAAGCCAATACCCATGACGACTTGTTGTTTTTCACCGATACCGGAAAAGTGTTCCGAGTACCGGTCTATAAAGTCCCCGAGGGGTCCAGAGCGGCTCGTGGAAGAGGAATACTCAACTTTTTGGAGCTCTCTTCGGATGAATCGGTTTTGGCCGCCATACCGCTCGACAAGGACGGAAAAGACGGAAAGATAGAAAATCTGATTATGGTCACCGAAAAAGGAAAGGTAAAGAAGACCTCTTTGGATGAATTCAAGAATATAAGAAGGTCGGGACTGATCGCTTTGGGACTCAAAGAAGACGATCAGTTGAAAAGAGTCAGAAAGACGACCGGTAAAGACGACGTAATAATAGTTACCCGTAAAGGAAAAGCTATCCGCTTTGACGAAGAAGAGGTTCGACCGATGGGCCGGCAAGCGATGGGAGTTAAGGGAATAGACTTGAAAAAGGGAGACGTCGTTATCGACATGGGAATCATAGAAAACGGAAAAGAGGATCAGTACCTGTTCATAATGACCGAAAAGGGATACGGTAAAAGAACCGACGTTGAAAAATACAGACCGCAGCAAAGAGGTGGAGTCGGATTAAAGACGCTCAGTAATGCTTCCAAAGTGGGAGAAATAATCTCCGCCAGAGTGGTTACCGAAGATCAAGATTTGGTTTCCATCTCGAAAAAAGGTAAAGTTATAAGAACAAGCATCGACAAAATCTCCAAGCTGGGAAGATCCACTCAAGGAGTAAGAGTGATGAAGCTCGGAAAAGGAGATGAAGTCGCATCGATAACTTGCTTTTAAAATGAACTTCATAAAACCCGAGGAGATAATTGACGATTTACCTCTCGAAAAAGGGATGGCCGCCGCCGACTTCGGATGCGGATCCGGTGGCTGGGTAATTCCCTTATCCAAGAAACTGGAAGACGGGATAGTTTACGCCGTCGACCTTTTGGAAGAACCACTTTCGGCTTTACGTGGAAAGGTGGAAAGAGAGTCGATTTCCAACATCAAAATTATCAGGGAAAATATAGAAGAAGGAACCGAAATAAGATCGGATTCGGTTGATTTGGTGCTTATGACCAATTTTCTTTTCCAAGTGGAAGACAGGAAAAAGGTCTTTTCCGAAGCGGAGCGAATTTTGAGAACGGACGGGATTCTTTTAGTGGTTGAATGGCGACTCGATTCGACTCTTGCTCCCTCCATAGCTAAGATTGGCCCGGAAGAAGTCAAAGGGCTGGCCGAGGAGGCCGGCTTTAAGCTTGAAGAAGAGTTTCAAGCGGGGATGCATCATTACGGATTCATTTATAAAAAAAAGAAAAATGAATAATCTTAAAAAGCGCAAAAGACACATTTTTTCGTTAATTGTGCTTGCCGGCGTCTCTCTTACTCCGCTAATGGTTTTCGGGAACAATAACGGTAATGGATCCATTACGATTGAAAATCCGATACAGTTTGATACTATAGGAGAGTTTTTAACCGCCCTGACCAACCTTTTGATATATTTGGGAGTGGCGCTCGTGGTGCTGATGGTTGTTATCGGTGGCTTTTACATTATGATAAGCGGAGGAGATCCAACCAAAGTGTCCAAAGGAATAAATACGATAAAATGGACGATAGTCGGTTTATTCGTGGCTCTTTTCGCTCGTGCTATCTTGGCATTGATTGAATTTACGATCGGAGGAGGAGGGTTTTCATCTTAAAATTATTATTTCAAATTAATAAAGGTCGGTAAAAAAAAGAAAACACTTATGAAAAAATTAGTATTGGGATTAGTATTGGTCTCCCTGGTTTTCACCGCCGCTCCACTTTTGGTTAGTGGACAAGCTCCTCTTCAAGGATGTGTCTTGGTAAGAGATGTTGAGTATGGACAGTCCGGTGAGCCGGGGCATATGGAGTGTAGTGAAGATCAATGGGTAGCACCTGCAGGAACAACTTCAGTTCCGAGTGGAGTTACGGCTGAGGAAGGAGTTTGTCCCGGAGACGCTTGGGCGGTAATCTGTCTGATTAACGTAGTAAACAGAGCTGCTCAGATTATCTTTTATATCATGATGGGTCTCGTCGTCGGTC
>CAZNIM010000002.1:27132-52375 GCA_964573145.1 uncultured Candidatus Saccharibacteria bacterium | reverse complement strand
TGTAGTAATGTTCCCGCATGAACTAAAATATTTTTTTGATTATTTTCAATTTTGGCGCCGGGGTTCTCGCCGAATAGCCGAGTTGCTTTTTATTTTTAATAACCCCTTAATTTTTTAACGTCTTCTTTGTTTCTTATTTTTTCCAAAGCCTTGGCTTGGATTTGTCTGATTCTTTCTCGAGTAACATCAAATACCTGTCCGACTTCTTCGAGGGTGTGAGTGACTCCGTCGTCAAGGCCGAATCTCATCGATAAGATCTTCTTTTCTCTATCATCCAAGTCGGCCATCACCTCATTCAATCTTTCTTTTAGAAGCTCTCTACCGGCATCAACCGAAGGCGGAGTGGTTTCTTCGTCCTCAATGAAGTCGGCCAAAGTGGAGTTGTCTTCGTCGTCTCCGACCGGGGCTTCAAGCGAAGTGGCGGTTTGATATATCTTAATTATATGTCGGACCTTCTCCACTTCCAAGCCCATCTCGGCAGCGACTTCTTCGGCGGAAGGCTCTCTGCCCAGAGATTGAAAAAGGTCTTTTCTGACTTTGGTGTATTTGGAAATCTTTTCTACCATGTGAACCGGGATACGGACCGTCCTCGATTGATCGGCCAGAGCCCTGTTTATCGACTGTCTTATCCACCAAGTGGCATAAGTCGAGAACTTGTACCCTCTTCGCCAATCAAACTTCTCAACGGCCCTGAAAAGGCCGAGATTACCTTCTTGGATAAGATCCAAAAAGCTCAGCTTGGGAGATCTTCCGATATATTTTTTAGCAATTGAGACAACCAGACGAAGATTAGCCCTAATCATTCTCTTTTTGGCCTCCATGTCATCTTTTTCTATTCTTTTGGCCAATTCAACCTCTTCTTCGGCGCTAAGCAAAGGCTCTTTGGATATCTCTTTAAGATAAGTTTGAATCGAATCGATTTTACTCGGGGTAACCTCGTTCATAATTCCGTCTTCGACCGGTTCGATAAGGCTTCTCTCTTCTCTGACTTCTATATTGCTTTTTTGCAATCGCTTAACTATCTTTTCCAGTTTATCGGTGTCCTTTTCCGCTTCCGGATAAAATTCAAATATGTCCGAGTGATAAAGAATTCTTCCCCTATTTCTTCCCATGCGCATCAACTCTCTCATCTTTTTGGGGAGCTTTTTCTTTTTGTTCACTTTCTTTTTCTCTTTCTTTTTGTCGCCGTCCTTCTTCTTTTCGCTCGTCTCTTTCTTTTTAGTCTTTTTCTTTCCGCCCTCTTTCTTTTTAGACTTTTCCGTCTTTTTTTTCGTTTTTTTGTCGCCGTCCTTCTTTTCGGTCTTTTTCTTCGGCTTTTCTTTTTTCTCCTTCTTCTTTTTTTCTGTTTTCTTACTCATGGTTGTGCTTTTGAA
This sequence comes from uncultured Candidatus Saccharibacteria bacterium, assembly GCA_964573145.1. Classification (GTDB taxonomy): domain Bacteria; phylum Patescibacteriota; class Minisyncoccia; order Minisyncoccales; family PWPS01; genus PWPS01. The sequence continues at coordinate 51,002 of CAZNIM010000002.1, read as the reverse complement.
GTCTTTTAGAAATCTTATAAGCTTCTTCCGTCAATTTTTTTAGTAATTTTTTATCTTTATCTTTTTCCGCCTTCTTTATTTTTTTATGAATATCGACGAACTCTTTTTTTATCTTCTCTCTTTTTAATTGTTTAAGGCAATCACTTATCTCTTTTTCGGGATCTTCAACCCCTCTTTCCGGCCTGAGAGCCAAATAGTCCAACTTTTCTTTGACCTTCTCATCCGATTTATTCTCTTTTAAGGATTCAAAAAGCTTTTTACCTTCTTCCGAAAGCAAGTCTTTATCTACCAGCTTGCTTCTTTCCGGTTCTTTGGCGACCAAGGAAATTATCCTTTCTTCCAAAATTTCGGTTCTTTCCTTTTTATTTTTAATCTTTTTTTCTTCTTTTTTAACCGGCTCTTTCTTCTTTTTACCCGTCTTTTTCAGCTTTTCGAGTTGCTCGACTACCGCCTTTTCATCCACTTCGAGATCGTCAGCCAATCTTTTTGCCCAGTGCGACCTCTCGATACGATTGGGAATCCGGGCGATAACGGGTAAAAGTTCAGCGGCTATCTCTTTTTTCTGCTTCGGATCTTCCGGGTCTTTGTCCCGAAAGGCGTTTTCAAAATAAAATTCCATTATTCCGATACTCTCTTCAACCGCCTCTTTCCACTTGTCTACATTTTTGGTTATCAGATCGGCGGGATCTTTCTCTTCCGGTAGTGAGATGACTCGAATATCGAAATCCATCTTTCTGGCCATCTCTATCCCTTTTTTAGTGGCCGAAGATCCGGCGCTGTCCATATCGAAAGCGGTATGTAAGTTTCGAGTGTAACGAGATAAAAGATCGAGCTGCCTTTCGGTCAATGCGGTTCCCGAGGTGGAAACGACGTTTTCATACCCGGCCTGATGACTCATTATTACATCGGTATATCCCTCGACCATGATAACTCGGTCCTTTCTTCTGATTTCAACTTTGGCCTTATCCAGCCCGTAAAGAACCTTACTCTTATCGTAAAGAAGGGTTTGAGGGCTGTTCAGGTATTTGGCGGTGTCCTCACTGTCGCCGAATATTCTACCCCCGAAAGCGATAACTTTTGAAGCCGAATTGGCAATCGGAAAGATAATTCTTCCTCTAAAGCGATCGTAAGAATGCCCATCCTTTTCGGTAGCCAGTCCGGATTCGATTATCTCTTCCCTTTTGTATCCCTTGGAGATTAAAAATTCAGAGAGGGCTTGCCAGGAATCGGGGCTGTATCCGAGCCTCCATTTATCGATACTTTCCGAAGAAATCCCTCTTTCCAAGAGATACTTCTCCGCTTTTTTTCCTTTTTTTGACGACCTCAGCTGCTTCTGAAAAAACTTGGTCGCCAGCTCGTACATATCATAAAAACGATCTTTTTTAGCCGCTTTTTGAGAGTCTCTTTTTTGAATTTCCACTCCCGCTTTTTTGGCCAATACTTTCAAAGCTTCATAAAACTCAATTCCTTCGATTCTCATCACGAATTCAAAGATATCTCCTCCCTCGTTACAGCCCCCAAAACATCTCCAGGTCTGTCTGGAGGGAGAGACAAAAAAAGAAGGGGTGTTTTCACTGTGAAAAGGGCAAAGGGCTCTGTAGTTGGAGCCCACTTTTTCAAGCTCAACATATTCCTTGACTATGTCGATCAAATCGAGCCTGGATTTGATCTCCTCAATAGTATTATCGGTCATACGCTTTTTATTATAAAGAAAAGTAGGTTAATTTTCAAGAACAGGTTAAAATGTTTGACAACAGCTATTTTATCATCTAAAATTTTTAGCACATAACTTCATTTTTCCAAGAGGTTTCAGAGAAGCCTCTTTTTAAAGAAAGATGGGTTGTCAATTATGAAAATTTTATTCCTATACGATTTTCCTCTCTGGGGAAACGGATCAGGTGCTTATCTGAGAAATCTGGTAAGAGAGCTGGTCAGCATGAATCACGAAGTCGGAATAGTCGCCCCGGAAGAAAGAAGATACCTGGAAAATAAAATAAAGCAATACAGAGTCGATCCCCCTCAAATCCCGGTTTTCGTAGGACATCCGGAACTTAAGGGGGCTAAACGTTATTCGGAGCTTTCTCCGCGAGAAATAACCGAAATGTATAAGGCCTACTTGGATACGACCATGGAGGCTATTTTTAATTTTGAGCCGGACATCCTGCACGTCAACCATCTGGCGCCGATAACTTGGATAGCGCGTTATATTTACGCTTTGATGGGCACCAAATACATCATAACCACTCACGGGAGCTGCTTAACCAACACTCTGGAAAATAAGCAGTATATGCCCCTCACCGAAGACGCAATCAGACACGCCAAAGCGATGACGATGGTCAGTAAAAATACGAAGGACAGATTCTTTGAAGCTTTCGATGAAGACATAGTCACCCGCTCAAGGATAATTCCGGGCGGAGTCGATATCAGAAGCTTCCCGAAAAAAGTGGATGTTTCCCATATTGAAGAAAAATACAACTTAAAAGATAAAAACGTCATCTTTTTTGCCGGCAGGCTCAGTCCGGAAAAAGGGATGGAATATCTGGTAGAGGCGGCCGACAGAATAGATGCGGAAATAATCATAGCCGGAGAAGGGCCCAAAAAGAAAGATCTTGAAGAGATAATCGCCAGAAAGAGCTTGAGCAACGTTCATCTCTTGGGTTATTTAATGTCCGAAGAGTTAATCCCCTTTTATTATCGAGCCGATCTTTTCGTATCTCCATCAGTAGTCGCCGAAGCCTTCGGTCTTTCCATTCTGGAAGCGATGGCGGCCAGAACTCCGGTCATAACGACCAGAAAAGGAGCTCTGCCCTTGCTCGTAAAAGACGGCCGTAACGGTCTTTTCGTCAAAGCGAAAAATGCTTCCGATATCGCTGAAAAATGCAATATCATTCTCGGGGACAAAGAGATGCAAAAAAGAATGGCCAAAGCGGCTCGTGAAGACATCGAAGAAAAATTCACTTGGAGAAAGGTGGCCGAAAGATTCGAGTTTTTATACAAGATAGTAACCGGAGACTACAGGAGAGAGAGGCGAGAAAAAAATAAAGAAAACGGAAAAAAGGCCAGCTTGAGCAGAATGAGAAAGGCCGATCTGATTAAAAGAGCCAAGGAGGAAGGTGTCGATTTCAATGAGAAAAAAACCACAAGAAAAGAGCTTATAAAAAAGTTAAAGAAAAATAGATGACGATAACGGTTCTCGGCGGAGGAATAGTCGCCGGAAAAAAAGCGCCGGATCAAGTTGTAAAAAGGTTGCATAGGGCGATCGAAATTTCCGAGGAAAAAGGAGTCGATCGCTTTTTACTTTGTGGAAAATACAGCTTTCTTACCGATGAAAACGACCTTCCGGAAAAGACCGAAGCGGAGATCATGAAAGACTATCTTTTAAGTCAGAGAATCGATTCGAACCGAATTTTTACGGAAAAGAAATCGATGGATACGATAAGTAACGCCTACTACGCCAAAACCGAATACTTCATTCCCGAAAATGAAACCGAATCTATTATAATCACTTCGGACTATCACATTCCGAGAGTAAAATATATCTTTAAAAAAATATTCGGACCGGATTACGATTTACACTTTCAAGGAGTGAAAACCAAAAGCGGAAGAAGGCTGATTGAAAGACAGAAAGAACTTTTGGATAAATTTAAAGAATTAACCTCTTCGATGGAAGACGGAGATCATGATTTTTTTAAAGGAAAGTTTTTCAATATCGATTACTACACCGAAAAAAGGCCCGCCTGGATTAAAAAGAAGACGGCAAAAGGATAATTAATTTTAATAATCTCTCACTTTTCTCAACCAAAATGCGAATGAATCCGGAAACAAATTTTTTCAATAAAAAAGAGGCAAATACGGAAACCGAACAAGAAAAGGAAAAGGAGTCTTATTCAAATATTGTTCTTGTTTTCGGGATAAAAGGAGAGGAGATTGAAAATTACACCAAAATATCAGAAGAGCAAAAAGAAGATTTTTTAACGAATCTGAAAGAGTTGAAAGAGGATGAAAAAAAGAGAGCCTGGGTCAAGCAAACCGGAGAAATGATGAATATTCCCGCTAAAATGAGAGCTGTCGCCGCCTTGGAAATTTTAAAACAGGGAGATGTCGATGAGCTGATAATAAGCGGTGGAAAGACGATGGGAGAGGACTTTCCGTCGGAAGCGGAGCTGATGCGTGATTACATCGCTCAGAAACTGCAAAGCGAACTCAAAAGAAAAGTAAACAAGGAAAAGATCTCGAGACTCGAAGCTTTGGATAGACTGAAAGATAAAATTAAAAAGATAAAGCTGGAAGATCAAGCTACCAACTCGATTGAAAACTTCGCCAACGTCATAAATATGATCGATTCTTCCGATAAAAAGTATGAAAATATCAGTCTCCTCAGCAATAATTTTCACACCGAGCGATTGAAAAAAATAGCCGAAAAATTCGATATAAAAGGAGAAGAGTCTCCCGCAAATGAAGAGTTAAAAGAAAGAAGCAAGCACTATGAAAAATTTTTAGACAAAGCTTGCTCTTCGGATAATCCGGAATATAAAAAGATACTTGAGTCGGAGGAAAGGTGGAAAAGAGGAATTGATGATGTTCCTCTTTATTTTTTACCTCAAGCGGCTCATGTGAATAAAGAAAGATTGAAAAAAATATACGAAAAAAACAGGGAGGCGATAGACGAGTCGTTAAGCCGAAAAGAGCTCACTTGGGAAGAGTTCGTAAATCTCCCGGAAAAAGAAAGGCTTAAGCTCAGAGAGATGCCTCCCGAAAAATAAATTAAAATAAATTTATGAATAAAATATCGATAATAGTCCCCTGCTACGGAAGAGCAAAGCAAGTTAAAAAAACTGTCGGCTTACTTTTAAATTCGAAAGGAGCGGGAGTCGATTATCAAATGGAGGTAATCGTTTCCGATTGCACCGAAGACGATTCGGTTGAAAAAGTGGCGCGAAGCTTTAAGGGGGTAAAATATACCCGTCCCGAAAAACCGGGAATAGCCGCCAACAAAAATCAAGGAGCAAAAGTTGCCGAAAGTCCGATAATCGGATTTCTCGATTCCGACATGGAAGTGGAAAAAGATACCGTTTCACTTTGCTTGGAAAAGCTTAAAGAGGACGGTAGAGTAGCCGCCCTGACAACCGAAATAGTTTGGAGGGGGAACGAAAAAGAGGGTTCTTTGGATCGTCCACGAGAAGAAGACCGACTCTTAAAGTATGAAGGGACCGTATTTACCGAATTCATCTATTCTCGTTTCAAGTTAACTTATAAAGAGATCTTTGAGAAAGTGGGTGGGTATGATGAAAAAGTATTCAATATGCGCGGAGAAGGGTCCGATTTATCCACTCGCTATTGGCGAGCCGGATTTCCGCTGGCTTACAATCGTAAAGCCAAAGTCCATCACCACGAAATGGACGAAGGAGTCGGAGCAACCGCCAAGCATCCCGAATGGGGAGTGGCTAAGGATTATCTTCTTTTAGGTTATAAATACGGTAATTACGATGATAATTACGGAGATTATTTTGCCAAAACAATCGGCATCAACATGCAAGCCTACGACCCGGAAAAAAGCCATTTTCGAGTATTGCAGGGAGTAGCTAAAAACTATGAATTGGTATCAAGGTCAAAAAAGATTCTCGACGAGCAAAAAGAGAAGATGAATCCTAATTACGACTTCAGATTCATGGAAGTCTTTTCGAATAAAGAAAAATTAAAAAAATGCATAGACGAAGCGGAGAAAAAGATAGCTCCGATCAGAAAAAAGGTCTTCAAACAATAAAATAAATTATGAAAATAGCTCAATTGGTATTGCCTTGGATTCCTCTACCGCCACCGGAATACGCCGGGACCGAATGGGTAGTTCACAGCTTGACTGAAGAACTGGTCAAAAGAGGTCACGAGGTAACTCTTTTTTCGGTCGGAGAAAGTAAAACTTCAGCCGAATTGGATTACATATTCGACAAAGCCTTCGGTCTTCAGGACGACGTAATGAAAACCATCAAGGGATCATTCAAGCCCTGGAGACATGTCGCTCACTGCTTTAAACAGTATGATAAATTCGACGTAATTCACTCTCACGCCCAATTTAACGGCCTCCCCTTTGCCGCTACGGTCCCAACCCCGACTTTGAATACTTTTCACCGCGTATACGAATTTGAGTCGGATGACGAAAAAGAACTGGTAAATGCTCATAAAGATCTCAACTACGCTTCGATAAGTGACTCTCAAAGAACCATGGATTTGAATTATGTCGGAACCGTCTATAACGGTATTCCGATTGAAAAATTCAGCTTTAGAGAAGAAAAAGAAGACTTTTTATTGTGGGTCGGCCGTTTAGTTGATAAAAAAGGACCCCGAGAAGCGATCGAGTTAGCTAAAAGGACCGGAGAAAAGCTGATAATGATTGGAAAAAAGACCCGCCCCGAATTTTTTGAAAAAGAGATAGCTCCCCATATCGACGGCGAGCAGATAAAATTCTTGGGAACGATGTCTCAAGGTGATTTGGTCGATTACTATCAGAGAGCGAAAGCGTTCGTTTTTCCGATAAAATGGAACGAGCCCTTCGGCCTGGTGCCGGTCGAAGCGATGAGTTGCGGAACTCCGGTCATAGCCTTTAAAAACGGAGGTGTGGCGGAAACGGTAATCGATGGAGAAACCGGATTTTTGGTAGAAGAAAGTGATTCTATCGAAGGTCTCATCGAAGCTCATTCCAAGATTAAAAAAATAAGACCGAAAGCATGCCGCAAACATGTCGAAAGCAACTTTACGGTCTCCAAGATGACCTCCGATTATGAAAAGCTGTACAAAAAGATCAGTAAATAGTTAAGAGTATCAAATCAAAAAACCTTCTTCGAGAAGGTTTTTTTGTTTATCGGTTAATTTAAAATATTGAAGATAGCTCTTGCCTCTCTTGAATTTTCTTCAAAAAAGAAGATCGTCGGCACTCTGGTTCCGTCCACTCTTCTGCCGTAATCATTTATAACGTGAACCACTTCCGCTCTGGAATAGTCGGCCCCTTCAAAAGAAGTTATCACCACTCCCTCGTTAAGATGCGAGTAAACATCCTCGACATGAGTCAATTGATCAATTTCTATTTGCAAAAAAGCGCTCGCTATCTTTTCGGGCTCCAAGTCGGTGAAAAAAGGAACACCGCTCATATCCCTTTCGGACAAGGTGAATTCTTTTCCGGCGATAAAAGAAAGTCCCGGAGATATATTTATATAATTCAAATCGGCCGGCTCATCCGGTTTTAAATTTCTTCCTCCGATTGCAAAATCAGCGGATCCTTCGGAAACCATGGCGATCGCTTCTCCGGTCGAACCGGCTCTTACCGTGTTGAATCCTTCGTTTCTAAGAGGAGTCAATTTGTGATGATAGCTGGGGCAGGCGGCAACCGTCAAATCCTCAAAATCAGCTAAAAAAAGAGGTCCGAATGCATAATTTATCGAAAAGAGAACCAGTAAAATTCCAAAAGTGAAGGCGGTTATATTTTTTTTCATCGGTCTGCTTTAAGATACTAATCAAGTGAGCAGCTGAGCTCCGCAGCCAAGTCGGTCGGACTCCAAGAACCCTCATAAAGCTCACCGGCGATTTGGATTTCGGGAACGTAACTGGTTAATTTTTCTTCGTCACACCTTTCCTGATCTTCGGTGCACTCGACATATATCGGCTCTATAACCTCCTCTCCTCCGTAAGCGCTGACCAACTGAGTGCAGGCCGGACAAAACTTGGAGCCGTAGATTAGAACTTCATTTTCCACAAGACAGTCGACTATTGAAGCTCTTTGAGCATCAGAGCTTCCCGAATAGATAGCCAAACCACCGACAAAAAGGATGGTTAAAGCCAAAATTATAACGATTTTCTTTTTCATTTTGTTAGAAGTCACACTCAACCTGAACACCCAGATCGTTCGGATCACGAGGACCCTCATAAAGCTCACCGGCGATTTGGATTTCGGGAACGTAACTGGTTAATTTTTCTTCGTCACACCTTTCCTGATCTTCGGTGCACTCGACATATATCGGATCAACCACCTCTCTCCCTCCGAAAGATCTGACCAAGCTTTTACAAAACCCACACCACTCGGACCCGTAAATAACGACATCTCTTTCCTCAAGACAATCGACAAGACTGTTCATATTGAATTCCGTCTCCTGATCGATGAATACTTCTCCGGAAAGAAGATCTCCGGGAACTCTGTTTATAAAAACTACTGCGATCAAAACTATCGAAATGGCGATTATCGAGGCTAAAATATTTTTATTCATCGTTTGAAAGTAAGTTAAATCCTATAAATAAGAATAGCAATCCGGACTCTTTTGTCAATTCAAATCAGAGATTATTTTGAAAAAATATAGTCGCTCTCTGAATGAAAGAGGTCGGGATCATTTCATGACCTCCTTCTTCAAAAAAATAAAAATCATTACGATCCTCTTCACTGATTATTTCCGATAAAATTTCGGCATGCTCGAAGCTGACTACTCGATCCTCCACGGCGTGACCGAGAAGCATCGGAGCCTCCACTTGGTCGATGCTTTTAGCCGGAGAAAGAGTGTTTACCGATTGGCCGAAGAAGATCCTACTCCATCCGTCCATCAAAACAAAGAGTGAATTTCTAAAAGGCCCCATGTAAGAATAAAATTCATCAGCGAGTAATTTCATATCGGCAAACGCTCCCAGAGTGACAACGGCATCGATTCGATCGTCGACGGCGGCGGCCCGTAAAGCGGTAGCTCCACCCAATGAATATCCGAAGAGTCCGATTCTCTCATATCCCTCATCCTTTAAAAAATCAACGGCGGCAGCGACATCGAATATCTCTTTGGCGCCCAAAGTGGTAAAGTGACCTTCGCTTTCCCCGAAATAACGAAAATCAAAAAGCAAAACCGAAAAATGAGGGGTAAAATTGGTAGCGGTATGTAAAAGATCCTTCTTGTTGGAAGGATAGCCGTGTAAAAGGATAATTGCGCTTTCGGAGTCGCTGTCAAAGTAAAGTGCGGAAAGTTCTTTATTGTCTTCGGTTGTCAAGCTTACTTCTTCAAAGTCGAGGTCGACATCTTCCGGTCGAGTCGGTATCTCCAGCCGGAAAGGTCTGACTAATATAAAAAAGTTGGCAAAAGAAAATATGAAAAAAGCGAGAATCAGAAGGGAGCCGTATCTTATTATTTTTTTCATATTTTATAAGTAGGGTCAAAAATCAGTGGCGTATGATGAAAAACGGTTCGAATCACTATGCTCTAAAATCCAAACAAGCTACCCGTTTAATCAAATTTGAATGTTCTTATTATGCGGTGAGGGTGGGATTCGAACCCACGGTACCCGTAAGGGCACACCTGCACTCCAAGCAGGCGCCTTCGTCCACTCAGCCACCTCACCTCGTTTTTATCCTCGTGGTAGGCGAGCAATCAGCTCGGCTATCGTCGGATGTTTGGCGGCAAGCTTATGTTTTAAAAGCCTGGTCACGGTAACGACATCCGAAAATTCATCTTGTAAACTTTCCGGACCGGAAAACACTTCGGCGGCTTCCTCCAAAAAAGCTTTTCCGTAATTGTCCAACATTTCTTTGCTGGACTTGCTTCGTAAATAATCGATTATCTTTTCAAACTCTCCTCTGTCGAGCCATAGGCCGTAGCAGAGATTGCAAACATCAACCGTTATGTCCGAGTTATCGTAAGAAAGTTCGTACATCGGCACTTCGCAAGAAGGGCACTCTTTGCCTTCCTTGGAAATCTCCATCTTTGCTTTTTCTTCCCATAAATCAACATCCAACCAATCGAGATTCTCCTCTTTTGTGTCTTTTGCTATCCTCAACTCACCCTCCTCGAACCAGACTCCAAGTCCTTGAGGGCAATAATCAACTTCGGTGTCGTAAAACACCGCCTTTTTAAGCTCCGTATCTTTGTGAATGGGGCATTTCATAGTGATTTTATGATAAACCAAAGGAAGATATTTTTCAAACCGAGGACTATCCGATCTTAAAGTAGATTACGTCACCGTCACGAACCGTATAATCTTTTCCCTTATCCCTGACAGCTCCTTCTTTTTTGGCTCCGATCCACCCTCCGTAATCGACAAAATCACGATAATCGACTACTTCGGCCCGAATAAATCTCTTTTTAAAATCGGTATGTATTCTCCCGGCGGCAATCGGAGCGACCGACCCTTTCTCAACCGTCCAGGCTCTGGTCTCTTTTTCTCCGGAAGTAAAAAAGGATATCAAATTCAAAGCTTGATAGCTCTTTTTAATCAACTTATCCAATCCGCTCTCTTCTATCCCGTAAGATTTCAAATACTGACTCGCTTCCTCCTTCGAGAACCCGGCCACCTCACTCTCCATTTTGGCGTTTATTTCCAAAATATCACCCTCGCTCGGTTGATCTACGTTTTTAAGATATATTATCGGCTTATCGGTTAAAAAATCGAGCTCCTTGACCGCCTCCCTTTCTCTCTCCTGTAATTCAATTTCGTTTATCGGTTTTTCTTCTTCCAAAAAACTTTTTATTTTATGCAAGGTGTTCAGCTTTAACTCTTTTTCCTTGCTTTTAGTCTCTTTTTTTGTTCTTTGAATCGCTTTTTCAACCATCTGTAAATCGGCCATAATCAACTCGATATCGATAATATCTCGATCTCTTTCCAGATTAATCGACCCCTCAACATGAGCAACTTCCGAATCCTCGAAATCTCTTAAAACCTGAACTATGGCGTCAACTTCTCTTATGTGAGCTAAAAACTTATTACCGAGACCCTTTCCTTCGTGAGCACCCTTGACCAAGCCGGCGATATCAACGAAATCGACGGTGGTATGAATTATCTTTTCGGAATCGGAAACCTCAGCCAGTTTTTCAACTCTTTCATCCGGTATCTTAACCGTTCCCAGGTTGGGGTCGATAGTACAAAACGGATAATTTTCCGCTTCGACTCTGCTTTTGGTTATCGCTTCAAAAAGAGTTGACTTTCCCACATTGGGCAGTCCGACTATTCCTATCTTGAATGACATAAAGAATAAATTAAAATTTCAATCACCCGCCCATTATAAAGCAAACCTCAAAATAAGCAAACCGATTCAACAAGTGGGTAAGAAAAAAAGCAAAACTCCCCACTTGAAGCGGGGAGTTTTACGTCATTTCTACGCCTATTTTAACGCCCCTGGGGCGTGAAAATTAGGGTTGATTACATTCCGGGCATTCCCATTCCTCCACCCATCATTCCTCCGGCGGGTCTTCCGCCTCCACCGTTTTGGTCGTCATCTTCGTCGTCGACAACTACGGTTTCGGTGGTAAGAAACATTCCGGCGGCCGATGCGGCATTTTCAAGTGCTACACGAACAACCTTCTTGGGGTCAACGACTCCCGCTTTGAGAAGGTCTTCATATTCCAAAGTCTTGGCGTTGAATCCGAAATTCTTTTTTCCTTCTTTAATTTTTTGAACTACTACCGAGCCGTCTTCTCCCGCATTTTCAGCAATTTGCTTGGCCGGTGCTTGCAGTGCCCTTCTTAAAATATCGACACCGGTAGCTTCATCCCCTTCAACTTTAAGATCGTCGAGTGATTCGATAGCTCTGATGAAGGCGACTCCTCCTCCGGGAACTATTCCTTCTTCTATCGCCGATCTGGTTGCCGAAAGAGCGTCTTCGGCTTTGTGCTGTCTCGCCTTTTGCTCCACTTCGGTAGCCGCTCCGACTTTAATAACCGCTACTCCTCCGGTCAATTTAGCTACTCTTTTCTGAAGATTTTCTTTTTCATAGTCGGATTTGGCGTTTTCAATTTGAGTTTTGATTTGATTTATTCTCTTTTCCAACTCTTTCTTCTTTCCTTTTCCGCCGGTGATAATCGTTTCATCCTTGGTGGCGACAACCTTGTTGGCCGCTCCGAGCATGCTGACCTCCACTTTTTCCAGCTTCAGTCCGACGTCTTCGGAAATTACCTGTCCACCGGTAACTGCAGCGATATCTTTGAGTATCTCTTTCTTCTTGTCTCCGAATCCGGGAGCTTCGATGGCCAAAGTTTCAAAAGCTCCTCTGAGCTTGTTCAAAACCAAGGTGGCAAGCGCTTCTCCCTCTATCTCTTCAGCGATAATAACCAGATTCTTTTCTCCCGACTGAGAAACTTTTTCCAAGATGGGGACGATATCCTTTACCGCCGAAATCTTTTGATCGGTAATTAAAATTTTAGGATCCTTAAAAGAAGCTTCCATTCTTTCCGAATCGGTTACCATGTAGGGAGACACATAACCCTCATCGAGCTGAAGCCCTCTGACAACCTCTTTTTCAAGTCCGAAAGTCTTCGATTCTTCAATCGTAACCACTCCGTCTTCTCCGGCTTCTTCCATTACTTCGGCAATCAAATTACCCATCTCTTCATCTTCGGCGGAGATGGTCGCCACTTGCGCAATCTCTTCCTTTTCAGTAATCTTTTGAGCCGATTTCTCCAAACTGTCAACAATCTGCTCGGCGCCTTTCTCAATACCTCTTTTCAAAGAAAGCGGATCGGCTCCGGCAGTTACGTTTTTAAGACCTTCGGAGATAATCGAGCGCGCCAAGATGGTAGCGGTGGTCGTTCCGTCTCCGGCCGAATCGTTAGCTTTGGAAGCGACCTCTTTAACTATTTGACAACCGATGTTTTCCACCTCGTCCTTGAGGTCGATTTGGTCGGTAATGCTGACTCCGTCATTGGTTATGGTCGGAGATCCGAACGATTCGGAAAGCACTACGTTTCTTCCTCTGGGACCCAAAGTGTGTTTAACGGCGTCAGCCAACTTGTCGACACCGGTTTTTAATTTTTTTCTGGCTTCTTCTCCGTAAAATATCTCTTTTGGCATACTGGTTATCTTTTACTTCGAGCGTAGCTCTTGGGTAAAAGAATATTATTTTTCAACAATCGCTAAAACGTCTCCTTCTTTGGCTATCAGATAATCTTCTTCATCAACCTTTATGTCGGTAGGGCCGTACTTGGTAAAGATAACTTCGTCACCCTTTTTAATCTCCGGCTTGACCCTTTCTCCTTTATCATCTCTTTTTCCCGGACCGACGGCGACGACGGTTCCTCTTTCCGGCTTACTTTCTCCCGACGAATCGGGGAGCAGTATACCGCTTTCGGTCTTTTCTTCTTGTTTTTTGGGTTTTATGACAATATTGTCAGCCAACGGTTTTAATTTCATAACTTTTTTATTTTTTACTTTTTAATCGACGACCTTTCGACCTCTGCCGAAGACTGATTAGCAGAGTTAGTTTATGAGTGCTAAAACATTATTATTTATGATTTTTCATTTGTCAAGTAGCCCGAAGGCTCTTTTTGGCAAACGATTTATATGTTAAAATAGTAGTGATGATTAACCTACTGATTAAGATAGTAGCCGGAATGGTTACCCTGATGGTCGCCGACCTCTATCTGCCGGGAGTCCGGTTTCAGGGAGATTTTTTTATGATTGCTTATGTCGGTTCGGTTATCGGAGTTTTAAATTTTTTCGTTAAGCCGATACTGAAAATAATTACTCTCCCTCTCCGGATATTGACACTGGGAGCCTTTTCTCTTATAATCAACATCGCTATAGTATATTTCGTGGATCTCGCATTTTACGAACTCGTTTTTGAAAGCTTTTGGCCTTTATTCTTTTTTATAGTATTATTGTGGTTAGTGAACCTTTTTCTTTCAATTATTTTAGACTAATATGCAATTAACAGAATTATTACCTTACGCACAAATAATAGTAGCCATCTTGCTGGTGACGGTCATCCTTCTTCAGCAAGGAAAAGCGGCGATGGGCGGCTCATTCGGGCAATCCGGTGAATTTACATCCACCAGAAGAGGCCCCGAAAAGCAGCTCTTCAACTCAACAATAATTTTAGGAGTTTTATTTATCGTTTTGGCACTCATAAATCTGTTTATATAGATGAATCCCTTAAAAAAAGTGTCCTTACCGGACAACTTTAAATTAAGTGAATTAAAGAGAAATAATCTTCTTATTTTAGGAGTTTTTTTGGTTTTGGTAATTATAATACTGCCGACTGTTTTTTATTTCAGAAATACGGAAGCGGCGCCCGGATTCGGAGGAACCTACACGGAAGGAATTGTTGGGAATCCTCGCTTTTTAAATCCCGTCTACAGTCAAAGATCGGAGGTCGATTCCGATTTGACGGAAATTCTTTTTGCCGGACTGATGAAATACGATGAAGACAATGAACTGGTTCCCTATTTGGCCGAGGAGGTCGATTCGGAAGAGGGAAGAGTCTATACGGTAACCTTGCGAGAGGATTTAAAGTGGTCGGACGGTCGGCCGATAACCGCCGACGATATTGTATTTACGGTAGAGACGATTCAAAACAGAAATATTCAGAGCCCTTCCAGAGTCAGCTGGGAAGGAGTCCGAGCCGAAAAGGTGGATGATTTGAAAGTGGAATTTTTTCTGGAAAACGCCTCTCCTCTTTTTATCGAAAAACTAACCCTGAAACCGATTCCCGAGCATCTCTGGACGGAAGTGGATGAAGATGATTTTCAATTCTCAGAATACAATTTAAAGCCGATTACATCCGGACCTTACATGCCGGTCGAAGTGGTCAGAGAAGAAGAAAGGGTAACGGAGATTACCATGAACCCCAACCCCAACTACTTCGGCGAAGGGCCTTATATAGAGGAATTGATATTTCAATTTTTCAGAGGTGAAGAACAGCTTCTGGACAATAGAAGGAGATTGGACGGATTCGCACTTTTAAGTTTGGAAAACGACCCGGGAGGATCGTTTAAAGAATATTCATTCATTCTTCCACGCTATTTCGCTTTATTTTTCAACACCGACACTCTTTCATCCGAAATTAGAGAGGCTTTAGCTTATGGAACGGATAAAGAAAAGATTCTAAGCTCATTAAACAGAGTGGAAAGGGTCGACTCTCCGGTAATTCCTTCCTTTTACGGCCTGGAAGATCCGGAGGTCACTTATCAGGTTGATCGAGAGAAGGCGATTGAGGTTCTCGAGTCTCTCGGTTACGAAATCGGAGAAAGCGGGTATGCGGAAAGAGTCATCAGAGAAGAGTCTTATTTTGAATTTACGGAACGAATCCGAGAAGGAGATCAAGGAGAAGATGTCAGGGAACTACAAAGATGTCTGATCGATTTGACTGAAAATGATCACGAGTATCTTTTCCCGGAAGGAGAAGTAACCGGCTTTTTCGACGAAGAGACGGTGGAAGCGGTCAATCGTTTTCAAGATTTGTTCCGAGAAGATATACTGGATCCGCACGGATTCGACAGTCCGACCGGAATGGTCGCCGAATCGACAATAAGTAAATTGAATGAACTCTGCGGAGGGCCGATTCCCGAAGAAAGAGAAGTTTTGTCGGTTAAAGTAACTACGATAGATCATCCCCTCTTTTCTACGGTTATTGAAAATTTATCCGAGCAGTGGAAGGAGGTAGGTATAGAGCTGAAAGAGCACTCCGTCGATTTAAGGTTTATAGAAAACGAAGTAATCGGAGGTAGGAATTTCGAGTCTTTCCTTTTCGGAGTCAGCATGGAGTCGATTCCCGACCCTTTCCGTTGGTGGCATTCCAGCCAAAAACCGGAGCCCGGCCTGAACTTTACCGGCTATGAAAACGAAGATGTCGACGAACTGCTGACAACCTCGATAAGCTCTCTTGAAAAAGAAGAAAGAGTGGAAGCTTTATCCGATCTTCAAAATATCATACTGGAAGAAAAGCCGGCGTTATTCCTTTACTCCCCCCACTATATTTATAAAGTAGATTCAAAAGTAAAGGGGATAAGGGACGGAAAAATAATAAATTCATCTCAAAGGTTCAGAGATATAAATAATTGGTACATAAACACTCAAAGAGTATGGAAATAAAACCGGACATTCGTCATATAAAAGATATGGAGGAAGTTATAATCGATAAAAAGTGGCTGAAGGAAATCGATAATTTCGAAGCCTATTATATGTACCGAGGAGTGGAAGAAAAAAACGGATTACGTTACGACATAACCGAGATACCGTTTAAGATGTTTGGAAAAGAATATCCGAAAACAAAAGGCCATTATCACCCCGGAGAATACGGAGAAGTTTATCAAGTGCTGGAAGGAAGAGCCATTTACCTTTTGCAAAATAGAGACTTGACCGACATAGTGGCAATCGAAACCGGACCGGGAGAAGTAGCGATAATCCCCGCCGGATACGGTCACGTAACGATTAATCCCGGTCCGGAAGATTTAAAGATGGCCAATTGGGTCAGCCCCGATTTCGATTCCCTTTACGAGCCGGTTCAAGAAAAAAGAGGGGCGGCCTACTTTTACACTGAAGACGGATGGGTAAAAAATAAGCATTACGACCAACTTTCGGAACTCAGATTCGAAAGTCCGGAAAAAGAACTCCCTGAGGATTTAAGCTTTCTAAAAGCATAAACGCCCAGATGGCGGAATCGGCAGACGCGCTAGTTTCAGGGACTAGTGCCCTCACGGGCTTGTGGGTTCGACTCCCACTCTGGGCACAAAAGAAAATTATTAAGTTGACAAATTCATCTCAAAGAATTTGTCGTAACCCAAACGAAAACGGAGAAGTTTTTGTTGGAAAGAATCATGTCTACGAATGATAAGAAGTTAAAGATAGTACCTCTGGGTGGTCTCGGAGAAGTCGGAAAAAATATGACCATTCTCGAATACGAGGGAAAGATCCTGATTGTCGATATGGGCCTCAATTTTCCCGAAGACGACAGCCCCGGTGTCGACTATATAATTCCGAACATATCTTACTTGAAAGGAAGAAAAAGAGATATTATGGGTGTTCTTTTTACTCACGGACACTACGACCACATCGGAGCGGTTCCTTATTTTTTAAATAAATTGGGTAATCCTCCCCTGTACGGGTCGGCACTAACAATGGGAATAATCGAAAAACGTCAAGACGACTTCCCCAACCAACCCAAATTGAACAAAATAGTGGTTGAGGACGGCTCAAAGATAGAATTCGGACCGTTCAAGGTGGAATTTTTTCATCAAAATCACAACATACCTCAAAACTTGGGGCTTTTTATCGAAACTCCGGTCGGAAACATAATGCACACCTCCGACTTTAAATTCGACGAAACTCCTCAAAACGGCCCGGCTACCGATTTTCAAAGATTGGAAAAGTTCGCCGACAAGGGTGTCCACTTGATGCTTTCCGATTCAACCGGAGCGGAGATAGAAGGAAGCTCTTTTTCGGAGAAGGTAATTTCCGAAAATATGGAGTCGATATTTAAAAAGGCAAAGGGAAGAATCATAACCGCCACCTTTTCCTCTTTGATAAACAGAGTTCAGGACATCATCGAGCTTTCCGAAAAGTACGGAAGAAGAGTGGTTATCGAAGGATACGGAATGAGGACCAATATAGAGATAGCCAGAAATTTGGGACTGATTAAAATTAAAAAAGGAACCTTAGTCGATCAAAAAGAATCTTTGAATATTCCGGACAAGGAGACGACGATAATTTGTACCGGTGCGCAAGGAGAAGAAAGAGCGGCTCTGATGAGAATAACCAACGGTCAACATCGCTTTTTCGAACTCAGAGAAAGAGACACCGTCGTTTTCTCTTCATCGGTGATTCCGGGGAACGAACGTTCGGTTCAAAACTTGAGAGACGACATCTTAAGGCAAGGGGCCGATGTTTATCACTACAAGATGATGGATATTCACGCCAAGGGTCACGCTCAAAGCGAAGAGCTGGAGAGGATGATTAAGATGATAAAACCGAACTTCCTTATTCCGATTCACGGCCAATACTCGATGCTGGTAAAACACAAAGAGATTGCCGACAAAACGGGCGTTCCCAAAAAGACGCTGATTATCGAAAACGGAGAACCGGTAATTTTAACTCCGGAGAAGATTTATCAATCCGAAGAAAAAGTAAACACCAAGCCGGTAATGGTTGACGGATCGGGTATCGGTGACGTCGGAGGGGTTGTTCTTTACGACAGAAAAGAGTTGGCCGAAAGTGGAATATTCGTGGTAATCGTGGTTCTGGATCAAAAAACGAAAAAACTGAAAAACTCTCCGGACATCATATCGAGGGGGTTCGTTTATCTGCGTGAATCACAAGACCTATTGGCGGAAACACGAAAGAAGACGAGAGATATTATCAAAGAAGCTTCCTCTTCAAAAAAGAAGGCGGACGCCGAAGAGATAAAAAAGAAGATGGAGAGAAAGATCGAAGATTTTCTCTACAGTAAAACCAAAAGAAGACCGATCGTTTTACCGGTAGTCATAGAAGTCTAACGGTGTGCTATAATAGATAAAAGTAAAAAATAAAACCATGAGAATCTTCAGTGGAATCCAACCAACCGGAGAAATTCATATCGGTAACTATATCGGAGCGATAAAGCAATGGATTGAGCTTCAAGAAGAAAACGAATGCATCTATTGCATAGTCGATTTGCACGCAATCGCTTCCGACTACTCTCCCGAAGAGCTGCACGAGTCGATAATTAACAAGGCAATAGTCTATTTGGCGGCGGGAATAGATCCGGAAAAGGCGGTTATCTTCGTTCAGTCACACCTAAAAGAGCATTCCGAGCTCTGTTGGTACTTGAATACGGTGACTCAAATCGGAGAGCTGGAAAGAATGACTCAATACAAAGAGAAATCGGCGGATAAAAAGAAAAGAGCCAATGCCGGACTTTTCAATTATCCGATTCTTCAAGCGGCCGATATTCTTCTTTACGACACCGAAATAGTCCCCGTCGGAGAGGATCAAAAGCAACATATCGAGTTAGCCAGAGATATTGCCAAAAGGTTCAATCGTAAATTCGGAAAAACATTTAAACTTCCCAAAGCGAAGATTCCGAAAAACGGAGCTCGGATAATGAGTCTCAAGGATCCGGAGATGAAGATGTCGAAATCGGGACCGAAAGGAAATGCAATTTCGCTTTTCGACAGTCCGGAAACCATCGAAGAAAAGATAAAAGGGGCGGTTACCGACACCGGAAAAAAGATAAAATACGATCCGGAAAAAAAGAAAGGGGTATCGAATCTGATGGTGATTTACAGCGAATTCAAAAATCAAACGATTGCGGAAACCGAACGGGAGTTCGAAGGTAAAAGTTATAAAGAGTTCAAAGAATCGTTAACCGAACTATTAATCGAGTCACTGGACAGGTTCAGAAGAAAAAAGTTGGAATTGGAAAGTCGTCGAGAAGTTTACGTGGAAGAAATCTTATCTCAAGGAGCTCGAAGAGCAAATTCTTTAGCCTCTTCCAAAATGATGGAAGTAAGAAGAAAGATGGGTCTTACCAAATAAAGAAAACAAAAAACCCGACCTTTCACGAGTCGGGTTTTTTTATTTTTTACCCTTCAATCAAGGATATCAGTTCTTTTTTTCGTTTTTTAAGAATCTCTTCATCGTCGGCTTCCAATCGTAGCCTGACCAAGTCTTCGGTGTTCGACTTCCTCAAATTAAACCACCAATCTTCAAACTCGACATAAACTCCGTCGAGATCGTAATGAGCTCCGTCCGGATATGCATTTTCAACTTCTTTCAAGACTTTCTCCTTGTCTTCGACCTCCATATTTATCTCTTCACTTTGATAATATCTTTTGAGAGGCTTGACCAGTTCGGAAAAGCTCTTTTTACCGCTTAAAAAGTCGATCAATTTAACGGCTATGAAGAGTCCGTCGTCGATACAGAAATTATCCTTATGCATGACGTGTCCGGATAATTCGACCCCCATAAGACCTCCTTCACCTATCAACTTTTCCTTGTAAAAAGGATTGCCGACTCTCATCATCTCGGGAATACCTCCCGCCTCGGAGATAACTTCGGGCACCACTTTGGAGAATCTGAGATCGAAGTAGATCTTTTTTTCTTTGGAATCGGGCAGCTCTTCCGGTGCCAAAAGAGCGGTTAAAAGGTCCGGATAGACGACCTCTCCCTTTTCGTCGATAAAAACGGCCCTGTCCCCGTCCCCGTCAAAAAAGACGCCCAAATCGGCTTCTTCTTTCTTAACCGTCTCTATCAGAGCTTTCATGTTCTCCGGTGTCGGATTGGCTTCGTGATTGGGAAAGCTGCCGTCAATTCGGTCATAAAGATGAATTGTTTCGATATTCATTCGATCAAAAAGAGGTTTTCCGGTCAAAGAAGCGACCGAATTTCCATAATCGACAACGATCTTTAATTTTTCGGCATCGGCTCCGAACGAATAGATATGATCCAAATAATCATCAACCGGATTAACGGTCTTAATTTTTCCTTTTCCGGAAGTGAAATCTTCTTTTTCAATTATCTTTTTTATCTTTTTTATCTTGTTTCCGTAAACCTGTAACCCTTTTCTCTTTATCAGCTTCAAACCGTTAAAGCGAGGCGGGTTGTGGGAAGCGGTAACCGCCACTCCTCCGGAATAATCATTTTTGCAAACGGTATAATTCAAAAGCGGGGTCGTGCTCATTCCGATATCGATAACGGTTCCTCCCCCTTCGACTATTCCCTCTTTCAGCTTTTCGGCAAGTCCGGGAGATGATTCTCGAGCGTCGTGCCCGACGACTATCCGGGGACTCTCTTCTTCCAAAAAAGAGACGAAAGCTCTTCCGACCCGATAAGCCAAATCCTCATTAACCTCATCGGGATAAATTCCTCTTACGTCGTATGTTTTAAAAGCTTTTTCATTCATTTTTTATTTTTTTATTTTTAAAAAGTATACCAGAAAAAAAGAAGCCTAAAAAGTTGAGCTTAATCGGAAAATAAGCTATTATTCTTCCACTATGAGTTTCGATATAGGAATAATAGGATTGCCCAACGCCGGGAAGTCGACTCTTTTCAGTCTTTTGACCGAGGCGGAGGTCGAGATTGACTCTTATCCGTTTACGACCATCGATCCGAATATAGGAGTAGTCAAGGTAAAAGACGACAGGCTCGACAAGATCGCTCAAGCAATAGAGGCGGAAAAAAAGCTTTATCCGACCTTGAAGTTCGTCGATATCGCCGGACTTATCGAAGGAGCCCACAAGGGAGAAGGGCTGGGGAATAAGTTTCTTTCTCACGTTCGTGGTTGCGACGGCCTGGTTCAGGTAATCAAGGCTTACGGCGACAAATCACCGGAGAAAGACAAAGAAACGATAAAAAGAGAATTGGTAATGAAAGATTTGGAGCTTCTCCAAAATCTGAAAAAAAAGATGCGAGGTGACGACCGGCTCCCGATAATCGAAAAGATGGAAAGGCAACTTTCGGAAAACTTCAAATCCGAAGACATCGAACTTAACGAAGAAGAGGTCGAGAAGGTAAAAGAGTACCAATTTTTGACCTTGAAACCGATTTTTGAAATTTATAACGGAAAAGGAAAAGGGTTTTCAATCGATTTGAAGATGGAAAGTGAAATCGAGGATCTTTCAGCCGAAGAAAGAGCGGAGCTCGGAATTGAAAGTAATCTTGATGATTTTTTAGTTCAATGTTATAATAGTTTCGACTTAATCACCTTTTTTACCGTCGCCGGTAAAAAGGCGCAAGGATGGACGATAAGAAAAGGCGCTTCGATTGTCGAGGCGGCGGAGAAAGTTCACTCCGATTTTAAAGAAAACTTTAAAAGAGCGGAAGTCACCGATCCGGAATCCCTGGTGTTCGCCAGATCGATGAAGAAAGCGAAAGGCGAAGGAAAAGTCAGAATTACCGGAGCCGATTACGAAGTTAAAAATGGAGATATAATAGAATTTAAAATATGAATCTTTACGAATTAACCTACTTACTCTCCCCGGAACTTACCGGAGAAGAGGCAGAAGCGAAAAACGACGAAATTGCGGAAAAAATTAAAAAAACGGGTGCTACCCTTTACAAGCTGGAAGGACCGAAAAAGAGAAATTTGGCTTATGAGCTCGACGGATTTAACGAAGCTTACATCGCCTCGATCGATCTTGATGTCGAGTCCTTAAAAATAAAGGTAATAGAAGAAAAGATAAAGCAAGAGGAAGCCGTTCTCAGACATCTGCTGATTTCCAAAAAAGAGGTGGAAGAAGAAGATCCTTCCGAAGAAAAACCGACCGAAAGAAAAGAGGAAAGTGAAGAGGGTAATGAAGAGGATAATGAAGATGAAGAGAAAAAAAGCGAGAAAGAAGAAGATGAAGAAAAAAAAGAAGACAAGGATAAAAAAGTAAAATTAAAAGAAATCGATGATAAAATCGATGAAATCCTATGAACTTCAATAAAGTAATAATCGCCGGCAATTTAACCGATAACCCCGAAAAAAGAATGACTGATTCGGGAACAGCGGTTACCAATTTTTCCGTAGCGACCAATCGCTACTACACGGACAGATCCGGAGAAAGACAACAAGACACCGAATATCACGATGTCGTCTTTTTCGGAAAAACCGCCGAGAATATAGACCGCTACCTATCAAAAGGATCTTCCGTTTTGGTTGAAGGAAGACTGCAAACCAGAAGCTGGGAAGGTCAAGACGGAAAGACACGATACAACACCGAAATAGTCGGAGAAACGATTCAGTTCGGTCCTCGAGACGCCAATCAAAATCAAGGTGCTGCCACTTCGAAGAAGGCGGCTCCGAAAAAGAAGGTGGAAGAAGAGATACCGGTTATTGAAGAAGACGAAGATATAGACGTAGAAGATATACCATTTTAAGAAAAAAATAAAAACAAAAGACGATGAGACAGTGTTATTTTTGCCAACATGAAGTGGAGTATATAGATTTCAAGAATGTAGAAATTCTTCAGAAATTTACCGACAGAACCCACAAAATAAAACCGAAGAGAAAAACCGGAATTTGCGCCGGTCACCAAAGACAATTGGCCAAAGCGATTAAAAGAGCCAGACAATTGGCCCTTATTCCTTACCAAGAAAGAGTAAAATAAAATCCCCGCCAACAAAGGGCGAGGATCTTTTACCGGAGCGTTTTAGTTCCGGTTTTTATTTTTCTCTCTTTTCTTTCATCTTCTTTTTTATCTCTTCTTCAATTTTTTTAGCCGTCTTTTGATTTTCTTCCAGATAATCCTTGGAGTTGCTTTGTCCTTGTCCCAATTTTTCATCTCCGTAACTGAACCAAGAACCGGCTTTTTCGACGACTCCGGTTTCAACTCCGACTTTCAAAAGATCTCCATAATAAGATATTCCTTCGTTGTAGTAGATGTCGAACTGTGCCTTTCTGAAGGGAGCACCGACCTTGTTTTTAACCACTTTGGCCACCACTCTGTTTCCGATAATTTCATCCTTGCTTTTTATTTGAGCTCTTCTACTCAAACTTATTCTTACCGAAGAATAAAACTTCAAAGCCAATCCTCCGGAAGTCGTCATCGGATTTCCGAAGACTTGTCCGATCTTCATTCTGGTCTGATTTAAAAATATTACGGTCGTGTCGGTTTCGGAGATTACTTTGGACAGCTTTCTGAGCGCCGAAGACATAAGTCGAGCTTGTTTACCGACTTGGGCGTCTCCCACTTCTCCCGCAATTTCACTCTTCGGAGCCAGAGCGGCTACCGAATCGACAACGATCACGTCAACCTCTCCCGACCGAACCAAAGTCTCAACTATCTGAAGAGCTTGCTCTCCCGAATCGGGTTGTGATATCAAAAGTTCATCAACATCGACTCCGATCTTTTTGGCGTAACCGGGGTCAAGGGCGTTTTCAACATCTATAAAGGCGGCCACTCCACCCTTTTTTTGCGCTTCGGCGACGATATGCAGTGAGAGTGTCGTCTTTCCGGTGGAAGCCGACCCGAAGATCTCTATAACTCTTCCTCGAGGAACACCACCGACTCCGAGAGCCATATCCAAAGAAAAAGATCCCGTCGGTATACTGTCGACATCAACCGCTTTCAAATCCTTGAGCTTCATCAACGCCCCTTCTCCGAACTTCTGCTTTATTTCATCCATCGCTCGCTTCAGTTCTTTACTTTCTTTCTTCTCTTTCTTTTTTTCTTCTTTTTTCTCTT
>CAZNIM010000002.1:0-27032 GCA_964573145.1 uncultured Candidatus Saccharibacteria bacterium | reverse complement strand
TCTTCTTTTTTCTCTTTTTTCTTTTCTTCTTTTTTTTCTTCTTTTTTCTTCTTTTTAGCCATATCTTTTTATAAATTATTCTTCTAAATCTTCTTCTTGAAATTGATCATCCGAGCTATCACCGTAAACGACTCTCGGCTTGGCTCCTCGAGAAGGTCCGACCACATTCCTCGCCTCGAGCATATCCAGAATTCTGGCCGCACGGACATAGCCAATTCTTAATTTTCTTTGAAGCATCGACGCGGAAGCTTTATCCGCTCTGATAACCAAATTTTTAGCATCTTGATAAAGTGGGTCTTCTTCTCTGTCCTCTTCTATCTTTTCAGCTCGATCCTTTTCCAGCTCTTCTTCCAAATCATCACTCAAATCATCATCTTCATTGTAATCGTCTTCCATCTTATCGACAAGCCATTTAACCACCTCTTTAACCTCCTTTTCGGAAACGTAAGGTCCTTGAACTCTTCTCGGCTTGGAACTGTTGGAAGAGACGAAGAGCATATCACCGGCTCCCAAAAGTCTCTCGGCTCCACCCATGTCGAGAATGGTTCGTGAGTCAACTTGTGAAGCGACCTGAAAGCTGACTCGAGAAGTGATATTGGCTTTGATAAGTCCGGTAATCACTTCGACCGAAGGTCTCTGAGTGGCCAATATGAGATGAATTCCGACCGCTCTGGCCATTTGAGCTATTCTGACTATTCCGCTTTCAATTTCATTCTGTTTTTTAGCCATCAGATCGGCCAATTCATCGACTATTAAAACTATATAAGGTAAAACTTCTTCGTCTTCTTGTTTTTTAGCCCATTCGTTATAACTTTGGATATTTCTCTTTTTGGCTTCCGACAAGACGTCGAATCTTCTTTCCATCTCTCCGATCATCCATTCCAAAGCATTATTAGTCTTTTCTGCATCGTAAATCACGGAGGTAAGAAGGTGAGGAAGTCTTTTATACAGAGAAAATTCAACTCTCTTCGGATCAACCAAGATAAGTCTCAAATCCTCCGGTGAATTTTTATATATCAAGCTGAGTATTAAAGTATTTAAAAATATCGTTTTACCGGCTCCGGTAGCTCCGGCGACCAAAAGATGAGGCATCTTCGCCAGATTCTCGTAAATCTTGTCTCCGGAGACATTTTTACCGATAACCAAAGTTAGATCGGAATCACTCGATTTGAACTCCGGACCGAGAAGGTCTCTGAGTCTGATCATTTCTCTATTTTCATTGGGCACTTCGATTCCGACGAGTGATTTTCCCGGAATCGGCGCTTCGGTTCTGACCGGATGTTTGGCCAAAGAAAGTGCCAAATCATCGGAAAGTGAGGTTATTTTTGAAAGCTTCACTCCTTCCGCCGGCTTCAAAGTGTACTGAGTTACGGTCGGCCCGACATTTATCTCCGACATGCTGACGTCTATATCGAAGTTGGAAAAGGTGTCTTTTATTATTTGAGAATTCTTTTTGGTGTCACCGGGGTCGGCGCTTCCTCCTCCCTTTTCCAGGATGGAAACCGGCGGCAGAAGACCCTTTCCTTTTTTCGGCGCTTTTTCTTCTTTTTCCTCTTCATCCTCTTCAACTTCTTCAACCTCTTCCGTCTTTTCCAGCTCTTCGGTTTCAAATCCGGGAGTGAATATCTTTTTAATAACCGAAGGCTTTTCTCTCTTTCTTTTTTTTCTTCTTTCAAAGTATCTTTCAACCGCTCCGGCCAAAGAAGCATCCTTATAGAGCAAATGCCAATATAAAACAAGCCCGATGAGGATGGCTATGGAAAAAACCAATAAAGCGGCTATATCGCCGACAAGACCCTCTTCACCGGCTAAAAATCCGGCTAAAAGTGTTCCGATAACTCCTCCCACTTTTCTTCCATTTTCTATAATTCCGAAAAAGCTACCTATCGTCGTAAAAAACCCGGTTGCCCCCAAAAGAATAAGCACGAATCCGGATACCAGAGGGGTGATAAAGACATCGTACTCGGTTTTCAAAAAGACCCAGCCGGTTAAAAATATTAAAAACGGTATCAAGACCGCCATTCCTCCGAAAAGGACTTCGGAAGCTCCTTTTAAAAACTCACCTCCGACTCCGGCTTGATCGAATATACTTAAAACTCCTATTAGCGAAAGGAGAATGAATATTAAACCGAAGATGACTCTTTTTACCTTATCCGAAAAAAAGGGGACTTCTTCGGTCTTCTTTTTTTTCTTCTTTTTGGCCATGACTCTATAATTATACCACAAACAAGCCTAAAATAAAGAAACGAGCCAAACTAAAAACCCCTCCCGAAAAGGAGGGGCTTTAAATCTCTTATTTCTTTTCTCGAAAGCCGGTTCCGGCGGGAATAAGTTTTCCGATTATCACATTCTCTTTCAATCCTCTGAGCGGATCTTCCTTGCCTTCCAGAGAAGCTTCAATCAATATCTTGGAGGTTTGCTGAAATGAAGCTGCAGAAAGGAAAGAATCGGTATTGAGAGCCACTTTGGAGATTCCCAAAAGAACGGGTTTCGCCTTCGGTGGGATTTCTCCCTTCTCCTCCATTTCTCTTCTTTTCCTTTCAAAAACATCGACTTCCATGATCTGTTTGGGAGTTAAGAAGCTGTCTCCCGGATCGGTTATCCTGACTCTGGAAGTCATCTGTTTAACTATAACCTCCAAATGCTTATCGTGAATATCAACGCCTTGAGAAACATAAACTTTTTGTGCTTCTTTTAAGATGTGCCGCTTGATCTCTTTCAATCCTTTGGCTTTAAATAACTTTCCGAGCTCCAAATTACCTTCACAAAGCTGAGTTCCGGGTTCAACTCTTTCTCCTTCTTTAACCCAAATAGCCTTATTCGGGTCTATTTTATAGACTTTGATTTCTTCTTTTTTGGTTTTGCTTTCATCAACTCTTATCTTGACAAGCCTCTCTTCCTCATCGACTTCTATCACTTTTCCGGAAACCTCCGCCATTTCAGCCATTCCTTTCGGAGTTCGTACTTCGAATATCTCTTGCACTCTCGGCAGACCCAAGGTTATGTCGGTTCCGCCGGCCACACCACCGGTGTGAAAGGTTCTCATCGTCAACTGAGTTCCCGGTTCACCGATCGCTTGAGCGGCAACGATTCCGACCGCCTCTCCCATTTTAACAAGCTTATTTTTTCCGAGTTCCCAACCGTAACATTTTCTACAAACTCCGTTCAAGGTATTGCAAGTCATCACCGAGCGAACTCTGATTTCTTCAATATCACTATTTTTTATTCGTTCGGTAGCATCAATGTCGATAAGCTCTCCTTTGCCGACTATCTTCTCTTTACCGTCCTTTATGTCTTCCAAAGCCACTCTTCCGGAAATTTTGAAGTAGAAATCTTGATCGAGGTCGTCGGCGTCTTTCTTTTCTATCACTATTCCCTCGTCATCTCCGCAATCTTCTTCTCTGACGATTACTTCGTGGGACACATCAACCAATCTCCTGGTCAAATATCCGGCACTGGCCGTTCTGAGAGCGGTATCCACCGTTCCTTTTCTTGCTCCGTGAGTAGAAATAAAGTATTCCAAAACATCAAAACCTTCTTTGAACGAACTCTTGACCGGTAATTCGATAACTTCACCGGAAGGATTAACCACCAATCCTTTCATTCCGGCCATCTGAATCGGCTGTGACCAAGAACCTCTCGAACCGGATTCGGTAATGGTTAAAACCGAACCGTATTCGGGCAGGGTTTCGGGAACCAGGTCTTCAATTTTATTTTTCGCTTTAGTCCAAATTTCAATTATTTTTTCTTTTCTCTCCGTTTCCGAAAATAGTCCTTGCTCGAAGTAATCTTCCACTTCTTCGGTCTTTTCTTCGGCTTCACTGATAACATCCTTCTTTTTTTCTGGTATTATCAAATCGTCCATTCCCCAAGAAATTCCGGAAAGGGTCGAATACTTGAACCCGAGATTTTTAATGTCATCAAGAATCAAGTGAGCCACTTTCGGTTCATAGTCTTCAATGATTTCGGAAACTATTCCTTTCAGCTTTCCGGATCCCATCGCTTCATTTACGAACGGAACCTGATCGGGAAGAACTTCATTGAATATTATTCTACCGACCGAAGTCTCCAAAATCTCTCCATCGATTCTGACTTTTACCTTCGCTCTTATTGAAACCTTTTCAAAATCATAAGCCAATTTCGCTTCTTCCGGTGAAGAAAATATCTTTCCTTCTCCTTTAACTCCCTCTTCAATTTGTGTCATCCAATAACATCCCAAAACCATATCCTGAGAAGGGGAAACAATCGGTTTTCCGGTCGCCGGTTTTAATAGATTCTCAGAAGAAAGCATCAATTGCTTAGCTTCTTCTTGTGCCTTTTCGGATAACGGCAAGTGAACTGCCATCTGGTCACCGTCGAAGTCAGCATTGAAAGCCTCACAAACCAAAGGATGGATTCTGATCGCCTCTCCTTCGGTAAGGACCGGTTCAAAAGCTTGAATTCCAAGTCGATGAAGGGTCGGCGCTCTGTTCAAAAGAACAGCTTTTCCCCGCACGACTTCTTCCAATATCCCCCAAACTTCATCATCCTTCTCGTCTATCATTCGTGTCGCCCCCTTAACGTTATAAGCGAGGTCCCGATCGAGTATTTTTTGAATTATAAACGGCTTGAATATCTCCAGAGCCATCTTTTTGGGTAGTCCGCACTGATTCAGTTTCAATTCCGGACCGACTACGATAACCGATCTTCCGGAATAATCGACTCTTTTTCCGAGCAAATTTTGTCTGAATCTTCCTTGTTTACCCTTGAGCATGTCGGCCAAAGATTTCAAAAGCCTTTGTCCGCCGGTTGAAGCTTGAGTAACAACCCCTTTTCTCATCTGATTATCGATAAGAGCGTCAACCGCTTCTTGAAGCATTCTTTTTTCATTTCTAACGATAACTTCTGGAGCGTTTATCTCCAAAAGATTTTTGAGACGATTGTTTCTATTGATTACTCTTCTGTAAAGATCGTTCAGATCGGATGAGGCGTATCTTCCTCCGTCAAGCTGAATAATCGGTCTCAAGTCGGGTGGTAAAACCGGTAAAACGGTGAAAAACATCCACTCCGGTCTTATTCCCGCTTGCTTCATCGATCTGAAAACCTTGAGTCTTTTTAAATATTTTTTTCTTTTCGATTTGGAGTTGGTCTTTTCTTTTTTTGCAGTTAATTCGGCTATCTTTTCATCTATGTCGATCTCTTCAAAGAGTTCTCTGAGTGTCTCCGCTCCGGTTCCCGCTTTGAATATATCGCCGTATTTTCTTTTAAAGCGGTGATACTCAACCTCGGAAAGAATCTTCTTTCTCTTTATCGATTTGATTTCTTCCTTGGTTCTGTCTCTCGATTTTCTGAGGTTTTCAAGTGCTTTTTCCAGCTCCTCTCCTTCAAGTCCTTCTTCTCTTTTTTTCTTTTTCTTGTCGAATTCTTCTTTCAGTTTTTTCAGAATATCTTCCTTCTTCTTTTCATCGACTTCAATTACTATATAGCCGGTAAAGTAAACCACTTTCTCCAATCTTTTCTTGGAAATTCCCAAAACCAGCCCCATCTTGGACGGGATTCCTCGTAAATACCAGATATGAGAAACGGGAGCGGCCAATTTTATGTGTCCCATTCTCGATCTCCTGACCGAAGCCTTGGTAACTTCAACTCCGCAACGGTCACAAACTATCCCCTTGTATCTGATTTTTTTGTACTTGCCACAATAACATTGATAGTCCTTTTCCGGTCCGAAGATTCGCTCACAAAAGAGGCCGTTTTTTTCCGGCTTCTGATTGCGGTAGTTAATCGTCTCCGCTTCGGTAACCTCCCCGTGCGACCAGTCCAAGATGTCCTCCGGGGAGGCTAATCTAATTTTAATTCCGTTTACATCTTCTACTCGCATATTTTTTTATTTATTTTTTTTAACTTCTACATTTAGTCCTATCGCCTTCATCTCCGAAAGCAAAAGTTGGAATGAAGCCGGTAAATTCGGTTTCTTTATCTCTTCTCCTTTCAGTATCGCTTCATAAGCGGCCGCTCGACCGGGAACGTCATCCGATTTGATCGTCAGCACTTCCTGTAAAGTGTGAGCGGCACCGTGTCCTTGCAAAGCCCAAACTTCCATCTCCCCGAATCTTTGCCCACCGAACTGAGCTTTACCTCCGAGAGGTTGCTGAGTGATGAGCGAGTAAGGTCCGATCGCTCTCATGTGAATCTTGTCCTCGATCATGTGAATCAATTTCAAAAGATACATGTATCCGACGGTAGCTCTACCGGGAAATGCTTCACCGGTCCTTCCGTCAAAAACTTTTAGTTTACCGTCTTCCGGATAGCCGGCCTTCTTCAATTCTTCCTTAATCTCTTCATTGGTCGCTCCGGAGAGAGCCGGAGTTTCCGCCAGATAGCCGAGCTCTTCGGCAGCTAATCCGAGATGAGTCTCCATAATCTGTCCGATGTTCATTCTGGAAATTACCGACAAGGGATTCAAAACGACATCAACCGGAGTTCCGTCTTCCAAAAACGGCATCTCTTCTTCCGGTAATACTTTGGATATGACACCTTTGTTACCGTGTCTTCCGGAGAGCTTGTCACCGGTCTTTATCTTTCTCATTTGAGCCACTCTAACCTCAACTTTCTTCATTACTCCGGTATCCAATTTATGTCCTTTATCCCTGGAAAATATCTTTACACCGACGACTCTTCCCTTCTTTCCGTGTTTCATTCTCAAAGAAGAATCCTTAACGTCTTTCGCTTTTTCTCCGAAGATCGCTTTAAGGAGTCTCTCTTCCGGAGTCAACTCGGCTTTACCTTTCGGAGAAATCTTTCCGACCAGGATATCACCGGGACCGACTTCGGCTCCGATTCTGATAACTCCCTCTTCATCGAGGTCTTTAAGTTTATCTTCGGAAACGTTGGGTATGTCGTTGGTGGTTACTTCCGGTCCGAGTTTGGTTTCTCGAACGTCACAAGTAAAGTTTTCTATATGAATAGAGGTATAAACGTCTTCTTTGACCAGCTTTTCCGATACGACAATCGCATCTTCATAGTTGTAACCTCTCCAGGGTAAAAAGGCGACCAAGGCATTTTGACCCAGAGCCATCCTTCCTTGAGATATGGCCCCTCCGTCGGTCAACACTTGTCCTTTTTTAACCTTTTCTCCTTTTTCAATAATCGGTTTTTGATGAAAACAAGTATAATTGTTGGTATCGGAGAATATCTCCAATTCGTATTTGTGCTTCTTGCCACTTTTTCCTTTTAATACTATTTCATTTCCGTCAACCTCGACGATCTCTCCGTCTTCACCGGCCATTATTACGTGTCCGGAGTCTTTGGCTATCTTCGGTTCGATTCCGGTTCCGACCAGAGGCGGAGACGGGTTTAAAAGCGGCACGGCCTGCCTTTGCATGTTGGCTCCCATTAAAGCTCTGTTGGCATCGTCGTTTTGCAAGAAGGGAATCGCCGAAGCGGCTACGGAAATCAGCTGTTCAGCGGAAACATCTATGAAGTCGATATCTTCCCGGTCGGTCATGGTGGGCTCTCCGTTGACTCTCGACTCGACTCTTTCTTCGACTATCTTTCCGTCTTTTATCTCCACTCCTCCGTGAGCAATTTTATATTTTTCTTCTTCGTGAGCATCGAGAAAAGTGACTTGTGAAGTTATCTTTCCGTCTTCAACTTTGTAATAAGGGGTCTCCAAAAACCCGAAGCGATTAACTCGAGAGTAGAGAGCGAAATGGTTAACCAGTCCCACATTCGATCCTTCCGGTGTTTGAATCGGACATATTCTTCCGTAGTGCGAAGCCTGTACGTCTCTGGCTTCGAACCCGGCTCTTTCACGAGTAAGTCCTCCCGGTCCGGTAGCGGTAAGTCTTCTTTTATGCTCCAGCTCGGCCAAGGTGTTCTCTTGGTCCATGAATTGAGATATCGCCGAAGAAGAGAAGAATTTTTGAACCGCCGAAGCGAACGGGCGAGCGTTAAGTAATTTCGAGGGTTCCAAATCGTCATCTTCAGCGGTTGAAATTTTATCCTTTACGTTTCTGTCTATTCTCATTAAAGCTACTCGCAACCTGTTTTCCAAAAGTTCGGTAAACGGTCTGACTCTTCTGTTTCCCAAGTGGTCAATTTTGTCTTCTTCCGCTTCCGGGTCGTTGTTCAATCTTATTATCTCTTTTAAAACCTCGACGACATCTTCGGTTCTGAGCACTCTGTCTTCGATGTCGATATCCCTGTCTTTGTCTTCCGGTCGTAGTGCGGGCAATCTTTGCCACATCCTCCACCTTCCCACTTCGGAAAGATCGTATCTGTCAAAATTAAAGAAAGTGTTCTCGATCAACTCTTTGGCCGGATCCGGTGTGACCGCTTCTCCCGGTCTCATCCTTCTGTAAATTTCCATGACTGCCTCTTTTCTGTTTTTGGCCGGATCTCTTTCCAGAGTTCTATTTATATAAGAAACGTCTCCCGTCGATATATCCGAAAAGAGAGCTTTAATATCTTTATCTTTGGAGCCGTTCATTCCCCCGTCTTCTCCGACCCCGAGAGCTCTTATCAAGGTAGTGGCGGGAACTTTTCTCCTTCTGTCTATCTTTACACCGATAAATCCATCCGGTTCGGAAACGAATTCAAGCCAAGTTCCTCGATTGGGAATTATCTTCGCTCCGAATACTTTGACTCCCTTTTTCTCATCGGACGTAAAAAAGGCTCCCGGAGATCTTATAAGTTGAGAGACCGAAACTCTTTCCACGCCGTTGACGATAAACGTTCCTCGATCACTCATAAGCGGAAAGTCGCAGAGAAAAATCTCTTGTTTTTTTGTTTCTTCCGTCTCCAAATTAACCAATTTAACCTCCACTTTCAGTGGAGCGGTGTAAGAATCATTATTTTCTTTGGCTTCGTGAGAGCTCTGATACTTCGGCTCTTCGAGCTTGTAATCACAAAAGTGAATCTCCCACTCTTTACCGGAATAATCTCTCATCGGAGAAGCTTCCTTGAGCAGATTTTCAAGTTTTTCTTTCCAAAATAGATCCCAGCTTTCTTTTTGAAGATCCAAAAGATAGGGAAGTTCCAAGGTTTTTTTTCTGGATCCGAAGTTTTTAGTTTTAAGCATATTTTTTTATTGAGCCGATTTAACAAACAAAACAGACCCTACTGGTTTTCATAGGGTATTCGGTTATTTTTTTTATTAATAAGAAATCTTAGGCAAAGAGAGTAGGTACTTACTATTTACTGCATTCTCAAGCAAAAACTACTCGGTGGTACCCATTTTACTTTTTTTCAACGGGTTTGTCAAATCCTAATTGCTATTATAGCGCATACTCTCCAGAATTCCAAGCCCGGTAAAGGTGAAAAGAATCGAGCTGCCCCCGTAGCTGACCAGCGGAAGCGGAGTTCCCATTATCGGTAAAAGACCGAGATTCATCCCGATATTAACAAAGCTCTGAAACATTACGACTATTAAAAATCCGGAAACGAAAAGGCGGGGGAAATTGGAGTCGGTGTTGAATATTATTTTAAGCATTCTCCAAACCATGACCGCCATTGCCAAAAGAAGAAGAACGACGATTATAAAACCCATCTCTTCGGCGATAGCGGCGAATATGAAGTCGGTATGCGGCTCCGGCAAATAACCGTATTGAGTTTGACTCCCTCTCATCAATCCCTGACCGAAAATTCCTCCGTTTCCTATCGCTACTCTGGCGTGAATTCCACCCCATCCTATCCCCTGTGGATCGAGCTCCGGACTGAGAAATCCGATTACCCTGTCTTTTTGATAATCTTGCATTAAAAAAGACCAAATAAACCCGGCGGAAGCGATTCCGATCATTCCCAAAGCAAAAAAGTGTTTTAATTTTATTCCCGATATTACCAATATTCCGGCCCAGAGGATGATAAATATGACCGCCGTCCCCATATCCGGCTGCCTGAAAACCAAAAAGGTCGGTATAAAGGCGTAGACTCCGGACAAAACTATGTGTCTTACTTTGTAAAGCTCAACGTGACGCATCGAAAAATATTTTGCAAGAACGATTATCAAAGCCAATTTAGCCAACTCGGCGGGGGCGATCATCACCGGCCCTACTCTGAACCACCGCTGGACATTCCTTATCTCCGGACCGAAAAGAAGCAGGGCGATAAGAAGAGCGATTGAGCCGAGATAGATAAAAAGAACGAAAAAAGAGTTTTCTTTAAGCAGTCTCCAGTCAAAGGAAGAAAGAATGAAAAATATCAAAAACCCGAAGAGAATAAAAAATAATTGTCTTTTGAACGCTTCCGGACCGGTTGAGCTGTATATCGAAATAAGCCCGATTGTTGAAATCGTTGCAACCGACAAGATAAGCGGCAAGTCGATCTTGAATATCTTTTTTAAGACTTTCATATTATCTTTTTGAACTTTTCTTCATCTATAACGGTCACTCCTTTCTCTTTGGCTAAGTCGAGTTTTGATCCCGGATTTTCTCCGACAACCAGATAATCGATATCTTCGGAAACCGAAGAGGACACCTTCCCGCCGGCCTTAATAACTCTTTTTTTAG
Organism: uncultured Candidatus Saccharibacteria bacterium; assembly: GCA_964573145.1. GTDB lineage: Bacteria > Patescibacteriota > Minisyncoccia > Minisyncoccales > PWPS01 > PWPS01. The sequence goes on along the minus strand of CAZNIM010000002.1, from coordinate 16,545 downwards.
CTTCAGATCTGGTAAAGTTCTTTAAACCTCCGGTAAAAACTATCCTTTTTCCCTTCAGGTTCGCCTTTTCTTTCTCTTTTTTAATAATCACACCGGCTTGCAACAGGTCGGAAATCATCTTTTTATTTTTATCGTCATCGAACCAGTCAACTATATTTTCAGCCACTACCGGGCCGATGTCATCTATCCGTAACAATTCCTCCTTGTCAGCTTTTTTTAAGTCCTCAACATCTTTAAAAAGGCGAGCCAACTCAACGGCCGTTCTTTCTCCGACATTTTCAATTCCCAGAGAATAGATAAAGTCGGCAAAACTGATCTCCTTACTCTCTTCTATCGCTTCAATTAAATTATCGGCCGCTTTTTCGGCGAATCTTTCCAAAGGAACGAGATCTCCTTTTTTTAAGTTGAATATATCAGGCGGTTCGGAAACAAGCCCTTCTTCCATAAGTTGAAAAATCACCTTTTCCCCCAATCCGTCAATATCAAAAGCCGCTTTGGAGACGAAGTAGCTCAAATACTCTCTTTTTTTAGCGACACAATCATTGCCGGTGCATTTATGGGCGGCTTCACCCGGCTCTCTAACCAGTGGACTCTCACAAACCGGACAGGTGTCGGGGAATTCGAATTTCTCTTCTTCTCCCGAACGCATCTCTTTAACCACCTCGACAACATAAGGTATAACGTCTCCGGCTCTCCCGACTACGACGGTATCTCCGACTCTGACATCGAGCCTTTCTATTTCGTCTTGATTATGAAGGCTGGCTCTACTTACGGTCACTCCCCCTATTTCAACCGGTCTTAAGATGGCGACCGGAGTCGCATTGCCGCTTCTCCCTATCTGAATCTTTATATCTTCCACTACGGTTGTCGATTTTTTAAGGGGAAATTTATAGGCTATCGCTCCTCGGGGAGCTTTTCCGGTCACTCCCAATTTCTCAAAAAGCTTGTTGGAATTTACGGCGACCACCACTCCGTCAATTTCATAATTCAGATTCTCCCTCTTTTTTATCGCCTCATTTCTAAACTCAACCACTTCACTTATCTTTTTGCATCTTTTTTCTTCTGTTGTCTTAAATCCTAAAGCTCTGAGCATCAAGTGTTCCTTTTGGTGAGTTTCCGCTTTGAAGGGAGTGGTCGTTTCTTCCTCTTTCAAGTCGGCACTCATTCCGTAAGCGAAAAAGCTTAATTTTCTTTCGGCGACGATCTTCGGATCGAGTTGCCTGATTGACCCGGCCGCCAAATTGCGAGGATTGGCATAACTCTTCTCCCCCTCTCTTTCTCTTTTTTTATTTATCTTTAAAAATTGGTCTTCGGAGATGTAAGCTTCGCCCCTTATCACTACCGATTTCTTATCTCTCCACCCCGGATGATCACTTAATTTCAGTTCATCCGAACTGAAGTTTTCCGGAGAACGCAACTTTAAGGGAATCGCTTCAATCGTCTTAACGTTTTCAGTAACATCTTCTCCGATTATTCCGTCTCCCCGAGTTGAAGCCGTAGTCAAAACCGAATCCCGATAAACGAGCTCCAAAGCGAGTCCGTCCACCTTGTGCTCGCAAAAGAAATCTCCCACTTCTTCTCCTCCGAATCTCTCAATTCTCTTTTTCCAATCACTTAAATCCTCTTCGGAGAAAGCGTCTTGAAGAGACATCATCGGACTGAAATGCTCCACTTTTTCGAATTTGTCAAGCGGCTCTCCTCCGACTCTCTGAGTGGGTGAATCGGGAGTAATCAATTCGGGAAATCGAGTTTCAATATCAAAGAGCTCCTTTTTTAAGGAGTCGAGCGCCTCTTGTGAAATTTCTTCCTTGTCGAGGACGTGATAATTGTAACGATGCTTCTTTATCGCCTTTCTCAGCTTCTGAGCTCTTTTTTCAGCTTCTTTTTTGTTCATTTAGTTACTTGGCCTGCTTACCTGAATTGCCCTCCTTATTCCCGCCGTATCGCTTAATTCGTATTCTCCGGAAGATATGATAACCAACCTGCCGTCTCTTTCATCCCGGGTTAAAATATATCTTTGCCCGTCTTCCAGCCTTTCTTCATAATACTCGTCCCATTCCAAAACATCATCTTCTTCTATGTGCTCCCAGACGTAAAGTGCCTTTTCTATACCACTATCGGCAGCATAAAAAGCGGCTACCGAATAACCCATATTTCCGATCATTCGAACCCTTTGAACCAAAATAGTCGACATAACCGCTCCGGTGGAAAATAGGATTCCCAATATCACTATGGCGAAATAAAGTATTGATCCTTTTTCTTTTTTAATCATCGGTATCTCTTTGTATATCTAATTTTCTTCTGGTCACACTCGTTTGCACCCTTGTTCCCCATTGACCTGTTTCCGTCTCTTCCAGTTCCATTACCAGCGTAACCGCCGGCTGTTCTTCAAAGAGATCGGCGGTTCCGGAATCCGGAGAGACGTTGGTTGAAAAGTGGAGGTTGTTAACATTTAAAACCTCGGAGGTAAGATAATATTCTTCCCAAGTTCCGTTCGTTCTCAATCCTTTTTTAATCGCCCCTTCGTCATAGTCAAAAACAAAGTTAACACAGCGGTCTCTGTAATCGATATATCGAACTTCCTCCCCGCCATTTCTTACCTGGTAAGTGTAATATTCATATCCCGAATCAAGACAGTCTCCATCGTCATCGGATTTGGCCATTCTCATCGATCTGGTCATGTATTCTACCGCATAACTGGTTTCTCCCAAAGCTTTCTGAACGGCAATACCTCTTCTCTGTATTCTTGAATTGGAAATGAATATTCCGGCAATAACACTCATAAGTCCGGAAAAAACTCCGATTACTACTAAAATTTCTATGAGGGTAAGACCCGTTTCTTTACGCATTTAATTAATACCAATTAAATAATTTGGTTTTGGCGATATAATCTCTTTCTCTGCCTCGTTCATTCCATCTTATCCTTACCGTTACCAGAACGTATTCGGCGTCATCCGGATACCCGTCTCCGAAATCATAGCTGTCTTTTTCCAAGGTTATCCTTCTGTAAAATCCGGATTCTTCTCCACCGGAGTAGTTGAATAAGCCGTCATTATCAATTAAAAGCTCGTTTCCGTGATTGGACCCCAGTTCGGTCGAAGTATAATCGACGCTGCCTACTACCTCGGTTTCATCCTCCTCCATCAATCCTTCCAGCCAATAGATTCCTTCGCCCTCTTCTCCGGCGGCTATCTCTTCGGCAAATTTGGTGTTGAAGTTTTCATCTCTTATTCTTCTTACCACTTCGAACCCTTCTTGAGTCAGATAATTAGCGGTAAGAGTTGATGAAAGAGCCATCGTGCTGGTGAAAGAATTAATACTCAAAGAGATCACCGCCAAAAATCCGATTCCCAGTAAAGCGGAGGTTATAATCAACTCTATTATGGTAAATCCTTTTTTATTCATTGTTCTTCCCTTTCAAATTCTCTTCCCACTTGAACCAATCCGACTCGATTGGTTCTGACTTTTATGATTTCGGAATCTTCACCCGTCGATCTGAGAACAATATCTACGTGAGGCTCATCTTCAATAAGATCTCCGCCCGAATCAAAAAAGATTATCTCCGGTTCGGGAGGAATGAATCCGATTCCTTTTCCGACCCCCTCTTCAACTGCGACCGCGCCTTCGAAATTACGTCTGTTTTCTTTATCGGTTCCTTTAAAAAGGATAAAGTGATCTTCTTCAAAATGAATGGTAAATTCGGAAACTCGATCTCCGTCCTTGGTCATTTGAGTAGCGGAAAGAGCCGCCGAACGAGCTTCCTCAATCCCGCTCAAAGCCATATTTGCCTGATCTTGAATAAAAGTCCTCTCTCCGGCATCTCTGTAACCTACAAAAACGACCGCCGAAACTATGGCGATTATCCCCATGCTGACCAAAAGCTCCATTATGGTAAATCCTTTTTTATTCACAAAGTTAAAGCTAAATTAATATACCAATCGATTATAATATCTCCCAAGAAAAAAGTAACGAAAGTGGCCGCAACGAGAAAGGGGCCGAAAGGAATCATCTCTTTTCTCCCTTTTGCTCCCATAGCGATAAGGATAACTCCTATAATCGCTCCACCGGTAAAAGATAGAAAGAGGGCGACCAAAAAATCAGGAAAACCGAGAAAAAGACCCAGAAAAAAAGCGTAACGAACATCTCCGAAGCCGATTCCTTTTTCTTTGGTTAGCCAATAAATTGAAAAGAAAAATAAAAAAGATATCGCTGCCGAAGCGAGATGAAGAAGTAAAGTGTAGTGGTCGCCGGAAGTAAAAGAGTAAAAAGCGACAAGTAGAAGCGAGGCTCCCATCGCCGAATAAATCAACTGATTGGGTATAATATAGTGTTTTAAGTCGTAAACCAAAATAGCGATAAGGCAAGAAAAGATAAAAAGGATCAAAGCCAAAGAAAGATAGCCGGAAAAGCCGACCGGTCCGTAAAAACTAAAAGTTAAAAAAAATACGATTCCGGTCAAAAGTTCGACTATCGGATATTGAAGAGATATCTTTTTTTTACAGTGTCGACATCTCCCTCTTAAAGCCAAATAGGAAAAAACGGGCACCAAGTCCTCGGGACCTATTTTATGCTTACACCGGGGGCAAAATGAGTTTCCTTTGATGGTCAGTCCTTCCTTCAACCGATAAAGATAACAATTCAAAAAAGAACCGACCGCCAAACCGAAAAGAAAAAGGGTCACTGAAATTAGAAAATTAAAGTCAATCATTTGGGTTAATTTTAGCAAAAAAAAAGAAGCTTATCAATTAAAAAAGGTCGCCCGCAAGCGACCTTTTTACATAGCTGTCAAAATTTTCCTATGGAGTATACTCTTGAGCTGTAGAGTCAAAAATGTCCGCACACCTCGGTTGCGTAGTGTCCGTAGGAACTACGAATTCACCGGCGGTTCCGTCACTGTCAACACAATAATAAACTCTTTCTTCGTCCGCACCATCTCCGATAGTAGTTCCGCAAAGAGGAGCCCAAGCGGCATATCTTTGAGGAGATTCAGTGTCTTGGATGGTCAACTGGTATTGCAGGTGCTCCTCTCCGGTAATTACATCTTCACCGTGAGCATCGGGAGTCTCGTTCAAAATAGCTTGCGCACAACCGGGAATCTCGTTCATTATATTTTCCCAACCCGGAGCTGTGTCGTAGTTATTGTAACTACCGTTTCCACCGGCGGTGTCATAATACCATTGCTCGGCATTACTTCTGATCTGAGAAAGCTCCGATCTGATTTGAGTGTCGTAAGCCGACTCTCTGGCACCACTAATGGATACGAAAGCGATACCGGAAAGAATTCCGATAATAGCTACAACAACAAGCAGCTCGATAAGTGTAAAACCTCTTTCTCGCTTTGCCATATTTTTTATCTTAAATTAACGACCTTTTTTATTTTACTTCCTTATTTAAAAGAATAACAGAAACTAAATTCAAGTCAATATTTACATACCCATACCTATATTATAAATCGGTAAAAGAACAGCAACAACCAACCCTCCGACCATAATACCCAAAAGGATAATAAGAAGCGGCTCAGCTATTTTTATTATACTGTCCATCTGCCTTTCAACTTCATCCCGGTAAAAACGCACTATGCTGTCCAAAATTCTTTTCATCTTTCCCGTTCTTTCTCCAACAATAATCATTTGCGTAACCATATCGGGAAAATATTTGGGCTTTTTTTGCATGGAGGCGCTTATCTCCCGACCTTCTTTCACTCCTTGCTTGATTTCCGCAGTCAGATCGGTGTAAGTTTGATTGCTGATTATTTTTTCGGTTACTTCCAAGGCCTGGACCATATCCAACCCGCTGGAGACCAAAGTGGACATACTCTCGGCAAAATAGGTCAAGTTTACCTTTTTTATAAATTCACCGAAGAGTGGGATCTGTAAAATTGCCGAGTCAAAAATCTTTTTTCCCTTCTCGGTCTTAATCACTCTTAAAAAAACTATAAAAGAAATTATCAAAGCGGGCAAAACTATCGGGCCCCAATTAACAACAAAATCGGAACTGGTTATTACCAGTTGAGTAACAAAAGGCATATCGGCATCGAGCTCTTCAATCATCTCCACCAGATCGGGAATAACGAAAATCAAGAGAAAGGCGACAACGAAACTGAAAACGAATATGATAAAAAGAGGGTAAATCAAAGCTCCGATGAGCTTCTTTTTAAACTTGCTGTTTCTTTCTATATGTTCTTCCAGGTAAGCTAACGACTGAGGAAGATTACCCGAAGCCTCACCGGATTCAACCGCTCCAACATAAAAAGTCGAGAAGACATCATCGTGCTTCCTTAAAGCTTGAGAAAAAGGCTCTCCTTCTTCAACTCTTTTGGCAACATCGGTAACGATCTCTTTCAACTGATCATTTTGAATTTGAAGAGCTAAAATCTTCAAAGATTCGATTATTCCTATTTGAGATTCAATCATAATGGCCAGCTGCCTGGAAAAGAGAACCAAGTCGGTATCGGAAACACCTCCCAAAAAGGGAATATCAAGACTTAACTCTCTTTTGTAAAAAGGAAGCTTTACCTCTTCTATCTTCATTACATAAAGATCTTCCTGTTGCAGCTTTAAAAGAGCCTCTCCTTTCGAATCGGCTTCAATGACATCCTTCACTTCTTTCCCTTCATTGTTTTTAGCGACGTATTCGAATTTCATTTAAGATCAGTCTATTAGCTTTCTTAAATTTTTGGGTTTAGCAGAAGCCGTTATAGCGCTTTCCAGCGTAATTTTATCTTTCTTTATCAAATTGCTCAGATATTTGTTCAAACTAATCATTCCGTCTTCACCGTGAGTCTCGATCGTTATATCGATCTCATGCACTTTGTTTTCTCTTATCAGATTGGAGACCGCCGGGTTCGATTTTAGTATTTCACAGGCGGGAATGAGCCCTCCTTCCGTCCTTGAAACCAGTCTCTGCGAAACAATCCCTAAAAGAGAGGCCGAAAGCTGAGCTCTCACTTGTCCCTGCTGGTCGGCGGGAAAAGAATCAATTATTCTGTGAATCGTCTGACTGGCCGAGTTGGTGTGTAGAGTTGAAAAGACGAGATGTCCGGTTTCGGCAGCGGTAATCGCCGTCTTTATCGTTTCCGGATCTCTCATTTCACCGACCATGATAACGTCGGGGTCCTGTCTGAAGACCGATTTTAAAGCCTTTGCAAAAGAATCGGTGTCCTCTCCCACTTCTCTTTGATCCACAAGCGCCTTGTCGTCTTTAAAAACGTATTCAATCGGATCCTCGATAGTTATTATATGATCAAATCTGGTTCTGTTTATTCTGTCGATTAGTGCCGCCAACGTAGTTGATTTACCATGAGAAGCCGGTCCGGTAACCAAAACCAAACCTTGTCCCGCTTCGGCAAACTCATAAAGCGTTTCCGGGAGATTAAGCTGCTCCAAGTTTTTAATGTGATTCGGAATTTTTCGTAACGCGGAAGAGACTTTTCCTTTCTGTTTAAAAACATTTACTCTGAATCTGGTACCGTCTTCATGCAGGTAAGAAAAATCAATCTCTTTTTCTTCTTCAAAGCGAGACGATTTTTTATCTCCGAGAAGTTCAAGAGCAATATTTTTCGCTTCTTGAGGGCTTAGAAGTTCTACTTCTCTTATTTTTTGCAGCTTTCCGTGAATTCGAGCTATCGGATGTCTATCAGCCGAAATATGTAAGTCGGAGGCATCTTTTTTTATCGTATAATCGAGTAGCTTTTTAAGTTTACTTTCTTCCATTTTAATCTGTTGTTGATTCTTTAGTTTCTTTTGTCGCCTTCAGAACCACCTCGACCGAAGTCATTCCCTGCAAGGCTTTAAGTAATCCGTCCTGGCGCATGGTTATCATTCCCTGTTTGTGAGCTTGTTCTTTTAAGGGTCCGTCTCCGGCATCTTCCAAAATCAATTCGGCGAGAGTATCGGTCATCTCCAAAGCTTCATACATGCCGACTCTTCCCTTAAATCCTTTTCCCCCGCACTTATCACAACCGACCGGCTTATAAGTCCTTATATCCGACAAGTCGGGAATTCTATCTTTGTGCTGCTCGGGCATCGCATCCATCTCTTCTTTTATGATTCTTTCAATTCGAGGCTCCGGCTTGGTTTCTTTCTTGCAATTTTCACAAAGCCTTCTAACCAATCTCTGTGATATGGCGGTATTCAAAGAGGGTGGCACCAAGTAAGGTTTTATTCCCATATCGGTCAGTCTGGGAATAACACCGACTGCGTCGTTGGTGTGTAAAGTCGAAAGAACTATATGTCCGGTCAAAGCGGCGTGAACAGCCAGCTCGGCAGTCTCCTGATCACGAATCTCACCGACCATGATAATGTCCGGGTCCTGACGCAAGATTTGCCTGAGACCACTGGAAAAATTATAACCGATATCGTGGTTTATCTGTGATTGATTAACTCCCGATATAAAATACTCAACCGGATCTTCCAAGGTTACTATGTTGACTTCTTCCGTGTTCAATCTTCTGAGTAAAGAATAAAGGCTGGTCGTTTTACCGGACCCGGTCGGACCGGTAGCCAGAAGCATGCCGGTCGGCCTGTTTATCCCCCGCAAAACAACTTTTTGAGTGGGTTCACTCATTCCCAAATCACTTATCTCCATCATTCCCTGATCCGGGTCAAGAACTCTTAAAACCACCTTTTCGCCCAAAGTGGTCGGCATTGTCGCCACACGAAAATCAATTTTTTTACCCAAAATCTCAGCAAAAAATCGGCCGTCTTGAGGTAATCTTTTTTGTTCAATTTTTAAACTCGAGAGTATCTTTACTCTGGCTACGACCGCCGGATGTATCTTTTTGGGTAAAATTAAAGATGAGCGTAAAGCTCCGTCTATTCTGTATCTTACTTCCAGCTTATCCCTTCCCGGTTCTATATGAATATCGGAAGCTCCCGATTCTATCGCTTCATTCAAGATTACCGAAACGACTCTGACTATCGGTGCTTCTCCCGCTAATTTTTCAACATTTTCTTCCTTGCTTGCTTTTTTTAATTCTTTTTTCAACTCTTCTTCCTCCTCACTCTTCATCGCTCCCAAGGCGGCCCCGGCTCCTTTCCTGAGTTCTTCATACTGCTCAATTATCTCCTGAAACAAGGAAGGGGTTATAAGTGAAATATCGTATTCAAAGCCCCCTCTTTTGGATAAAAATTTCAATACTTCTTGCGCCTTCAAGTTTTTAGGATGAACCATTCCAATCTCAACGGAATTATCTTTTTTGTTGAGCGGAACCATCTTGTAGTGCTTGGCCGAGTCCTCGGGAATAAGATTGGCTATATCGGGAAGGATACTTCCCAGTTTATCCAAATTAACCTCTTGCTTAAAGGGGATATTCAAAAGCTCACTCTTCATCTCAAAGAGATCATCTTCATCTATTCTTACCTCGGGGTCATTAAGAACCGCTTCATCTTCGGTTATTCTTTCGGTTCGTGCTTGACCGATTAAATAATCCGCTTTATCTTCGGTTAAAACCCCTCTTTTTTTCAATTCATTTATTAAGCCCTTCATATTTTATAATTTATTCTTCTTCTTGAAGAACCTCTCTTTGCTCTACTAAATTATCTCGCCTTTGCTCCGCTTCAGCTTTTATTTCTCGAGCACCATCTCTGATTTCGGACTCTTCTTCGGGAGACAAACCCTCCTCTTCATCCGCGCCTCCGTATTGGCTGTTTAAAGTTTCAAGCCTGTTTTCCATTCTCGAATAAGCATCTCGATATTCACCTATCGTTTGCCCGTCGATATAATCTTCACTATATTCGATCTCAACCAATAAATCGGATAAGGCGAGTCCCGTTTCAATTAATGTTTGAGAGGTACCCTCGACAAAAAGATCTTCAGAATCATAGTCTTCCGTGCTGAGAACCGTTATCTCTCCGGCGGTCTCTTCATCTTGCCCGCATCGATAACCAATCAAGCCTTCTTCAATCATTGCTCTATAGAGTAATCGGCCGTCCCTTTCCACTTCATAGAGTATAATCGAATCATTATCTTCATTAAAAATTTGAAAATCGCAATCATCTTCAATTGCGGTTAAATTAAATTCATACCATCTGCCATCCAAAAGAACCAAAGTCGGATCTTCTTCTCCCGAAATCATATCCGGGAAAACTCCGATCCAACTGTCTTCTTCAATATCCAAAACTATATTAAAGATGCTCCACCACTCTCTCATCTCTTGACTCAAAGGAACTCGCGGAGGCCTGAAAGGGTCGGTGGTTTTAGTTAAATCCCAGGGTAAAAGATATCTGTCCCCACGAATAAAAGGATCCATCTCCCTAAAGAGTCGGCTGTCGAGCATCATAAATCCGACATCCGGAATTCTTTCCAGTCGCGGATCGGGAGATCCGGTTAAAGGCTCGGTGAAAAAAAGTTGCCAAATGATTCCTCCGGCTATTGCAACGGTGATAAGCACTACCAGGTAAAAATACTTCGGATCGTCACTTTTTATTTTACTTTCCATAATTTATTGAAAATAGGCCGTCAAAGTTAAATTGCAATTCAAGAACTCAATTCCCGCTGTGGCCGGTCGGCGCTGAATATTGATCTCTTGTATCTCTTTTATTCTGGCCGAATTATTTATTTGATTTACAAAACTTTTAAAATTGGAATAGCTTCCTTCAACATTAAAGCTGATTTCGACTTCTCTGAGGTCCTCTCCACCTCCCTCTCTTAACACTGAAAAATTTCCTATTCCATCAACCCTTACTCCCGACCCGTAGGACATTCTTCTTATCTCGGCAAAAAGGGAGGGTACGTAATGATCATCGGGGATTCCATCACCTATCTTCTTTATCTCCTCTTCATAATCCTCTCTTAGTCTTTCGGCCATGCCTTCCATAGCTTGATGATAGTTCACCATATTTTGCAAATCGGTCTCCTTAACTCTTGCTTCAGCCATCGAGTCCTGTAAAGTTTGATACTCGGGCCAAGTGAGGATCATTAAAATGGCGACTGCTCCGGCTAAGCAAATTGCTGTTATTATCGGTCTCATTTTATTGTTTGAATATTAACGGATTCATCTGTAAATCAACGTTAAAAGATATCCGTAAATCATCATCGATTTCTCTTATGTCTCTAATTATCACTTCTTCGATAACCTCTACTTCTTCTCCGGTTACGACTTCATACCAGTCACCTCTTATGAGCGATCGGTCGGCTATGTCTTCTCTGAACATATAATCCATCTCTTCTATTTTTTTCAAAAATTCGACATCCGTCTCACTGTCGATAGTCGTTTTTTCAATTTGGTTAAGTCTGCTGGGAGTGTTGAAAACCGACACGTTTACGCCTTCCGGAACAAACGGTTCACCGTCATCATCAAGGTCAAGATCTCGAGCGCTAATCCATCCGTAAACCGGTCTATCCATTTTAAACTCTTTAAGTATCGTATATTGCTGCTCCAAAGCGTAAAAATCATAAATTGATCCTTCGAGTCTCAACTCTCCACTATCCAGATCAACTCGAACACTGTCCCAATGAGCCAAGGGATGTACTGAATTTTCCAGAAATATAAAAAGTCCGTCCAACAGATTTCTTTCCGTTAAGACGGCCATATAGTCTTCTATAAGATCTCTTTGCTCAAAAACGAAATCTCTATTGGATTGAAAATCTCCCTGAGACTCCAATCTTTGCAATACGTCTTCTCTGTTTTGTATCTGAGTTTGCATTTCGGCATTCCACTGAGAGATAAGAAGATACCCGCTGACCGAAAATAAAAGTAAAATAATCGAATAATAGAAAAGAACATCAAAAGAAGTCGGCATCTGGATCTTTTTCTTTTCTTTTTTGGGTTTAAGTTCTATTCCCATAACCTCTATTTATTTAACCCTTGCATCGCCATTCCCATGGCTACCGAGCAAAGAGGAGAAAGATCCTCGACCATCTCTTCGAGTATCGGTGGGTATTTTATTTTTTGAAAAGGATTGGCTACTTCGGTGGTGAAGGTCTTGGAAAGCTCAATCTTTATTCTTTCAAAATTGGAAGCTCCGCCGGTAAGAAGTATTTTGTCAATCGATCTTCCTTCTTCGTTTTCATATCGAGAGCAGACCTCATCTATTTTTTGGGCCAACTCCCTGGAAAGTGATTTTTTTATTTTATCCGAAACTTTGGGGGTCTTCTCTTTTTCATTATACTCAAGCTTAGGTAAAATCGCAATGTTGGGAGTGAAGTCTTTACCGGCTAAATCGAGACTGTGGCTATGTTTGGGTAATCCTTCTTCCACTATGTTCACCATGGTGTTTTGATCACCGACATCGACAATAACCACCGTTTTATCTTCTTCTCCGTAAAGCTCGGCGAACCCGAAAGTTTGAGCATCCAAAACACCCGAACTGAGTCCGGTTTTTTTAGCTATTGTTCGATAAGAGTTGATCGTATCGTTCGGAATTGCCAAAAGAAGAACCTCGACCATCTCTTTTCCGTCACTTTTATTCAAGCCGGTCAGCTTCCAGTCCAAAGTTACCTGATTCAAAGAGAGAGGTATTCTTTGCCGAGCTTGAAATTGAATAGCCGACTCGACTTCCGCTCTTTTCATCTTCGGAACTTCAAAAGAAGTGAAAAAACTGCTGGAGTCGGGAATCGCAAAAACACTATCCTTGGTTCTCATTCCGGCTTCTTTGAGTATCGTTTTTACGGTATCGGCAATGGCGTCCGTCGATGCCGACAACCGACTGTTGCTTTTGGCTCTTATTTTTCTTCCGGTAACATCTTTGGTCGACGCTATTCCGTAATTTTTCAGATGATATCCATCTTTTTCTTTTGAAAGCTCAACAACCTTAATCGAAGTGGCGCCGATATCTATTCCTAAACATTTTTTTGATAATCCGGGTAAAAAGTCCATTTAAAAAATATATCTTTTAATTATGATAAAAAATAAAACGGGTTTTGGCAACAATTACGCTTCCCTCTGAACATAATATTTTATACACCTCCTTTTTTAATTACTTTTTTGAACAGAGAACGGTTCGAATCTCTCTTTCTCTCTTCTAATGAATCTAAATAATTAAACTGAAGTAAATTAATGCTTCTTAATGCGGTGGGGGTGGGATTCGAACCCACGAACCCGTGAGGGTTGGCGGTTTTCAAAACCGCTGCCTTAAGCCACTCGACCACCCCACCATAAATTTTTAAACCAACTCCCGATAAGCTTTATGAAGCTTTTTAACAATTTTTATTTCTTTCATTTCAATATCATCAATCGATTTTACCGGTAAAATTTCCTTGACCGTCGAAGTTAAAAAAGCTTCATCCGCATCCCGTAATTCTTGATATTCAATCTCTCTTTTTTCAGTTGTAAATCCAAGATCTTCGGCAACGCCCAGGACGGTTTTTGCGGTTATCCCCGGTAAAACTCCTTTTTCGGGAGTGATTATTTTTTCATCTTTAACTATGAAAAAATTAGCTCGACTACTCTCCAAAATATTACCGTTCCAAGTGTATAAGAAATCAAAAGCATCGCTTTCGGCAAGTTTTGACCGTTCACTTATCGGACGAGCATAATTTATTACCTTCATCTTCGAAAATTCTCTCTTATGATTTAAGCTTATCAAATGAACCCCTTCCGAATAAAGCTTTTCCGGCAACTCACTTATTTTTTCAGCCAATATAAAAAAATTAGCTTTTCCTTCGGGGTAAAATGACTTTCTCAATTTACCTCCCGTAACCACCATTCGCAAATAAAAATCGGTTAATCCGTTTTTCTCTGCCAGCTCGTCAATTACATCTTCAATGTTTTCAGGCAGTTTAAAAAAACCGATTCCCAGTTTATGAGCATCTCTCTCCAATTTTTGAAGATGCTCCTTTAAAAGAAAAGGGTTCCCGTCATAGACTCTTACCACTTGAAAGACACCATAACCTCTTAAAACTCCGGCATCATCAAGTGAAAGAGAAGCTTCCTTTTCAACTATTTTCCCGTTTAAAAAAGAATACAACTGTTTATTTTAAAATTATGAAACTATCGCTCTTCATGCGGAAAAACGGTTCAAATCCTGCCTGTCGGCTCCATTTATTCCTGTTAGCTATACTTTTAATATCCTGTTCTCTATGCGGAGAGGGAGGGATTCGAACCCTCGGTACCAATAAAGGCACAACACCTTAGCAGGGTGCCCCGTTCGACCGCTCCGGCACCTCTCCATCCGTTCCGAAAGTATAATAAAAATTTAGATTAAAATCAACTTGAAATTAAATCCTTTCTCTTCCGGTCAAAAAATAAAGATGTTGTCTTTAAAAAGCTCATCGACAAGACCTATAAAAAAATTGATATATGTGCTAAGATGGGCTAAAAGCTGAGCCCTCGTAGTTTAACCGGATAAAACACAAGCTTGCGGAGCTTGCAATAGAGGTTCGAGTCCTCTCGAGGGCACATGAAATCAACCGCTGAACGGCGGTTTTTAAATTAAATACTTTTAATGATCTAAGTTAAATTGCGTCCGTCGAGCACTTTTCCTATAATGATTCAAAGATGAAACTTTCCTACTCCATAGAAAATATCCCCAAAGTGGGGCCCAAATACAAATCCAGACTGAAAGGGATGGGCTTGAAAACGGTGGGCGATCTTCTTTTTCACTTTCCCAATCGCTATGAAGATTATTCCGACATAACTAAAGTATCGGCCGCTCGGGACGGAAAAAAGGCGACCTTCAAAGGAAAGATAAAAGCGATAGAGGCGGGAAAAACTTCCAGAAAAAAGGTTCCTTATACCGAAGCGATAATCGAAGACGATTCGGGAGCGATAAAAATAATCTGGTTTCATCAGCCTTATTTGGCCAATTCGCTCAAAAAAGGAGAGGAGTTGTACCTCTCGGGAACACCGGATTACGGAAGAGAAGGAATTCAACTGATAAACCCTTCTTACGAAAAAGTGAAAGGGAGCCGAATTCATACCGGTCGCCTGGTTCCGATTTATCCCGAAACAAAAGGGGTTTCCTCTCGCTGGTTAAGATATGTAATCAAACCTCTTCTGGATAAAGTTGAGGTTGAAGAAACTCTTCCGAAAGAGATTATTGAAGAATACGATTTGCTGCCGATTAAAAAAGCTCTCGAAAAAATCCATTTTCCAAAAAACGGAAAAGATGCCGAAGAGGCAAGAAGAAGATTTTCTTTCGAAAGAATCTTTTTTATTCAGCTTTCGACCTTACAAAGAAAGATGGAGATTAAAGGGGAAAAAGCTTTTCCGGTAGAGCCGGACATAGAATACATTAAAGACTTCGTTGAGGAGCTTCCTTTCAAGCTCACGGACGCTCAAAAAAAATCAGCTTGGCAAATACTCAAAGATTTGGAAAAACCTTATCCGATGAACAGGCTTTTGGAGGGAGATGTCGGATCGGGAAAAACGGTAGTGGCAACAATCGCCGCCTTGGCAACGTCCGAAGCGGGATATCAGGTCGCCTTTATGGCCCCGACCGAAGTTTTGGCCACTCAACACTTTAAAAAAGTTTCTTCCTTGCTTAAAAATTTTCATATGGATATCGGTTTTTTAACCGGTAAAAAAGATAAATACAAATCAAAAAAATTAAAAAACGAATTCATAGAGATATCCAGAAAAAAACTTCTGGAAAAGGTTGAAGAGGGTAAAATAGATCTCCTGATCGGAACTCACGCTTTAATACAAAAATCGGTAACTTTTGATAATTTGGCACTGGTGATAGTCGATGAACAGCATCGCTTCGGAGTAAAGCAGAGAGCGGCTCTCTGTAAAAAGAAGAAGATTCCCCACCTACTTTCAATGACGGCGACGCCGATTCCTCGAACTCTCGCTTTAACTCTTTACGGAGACTTGGACATCTCAATAATAGATGAACTTCCTTCGGGGAGAAAAAAGATAAAAACCAAAATCATTTCCGAAAAAAACAGGGGAAAGGTTTACGAGTTCATAAAAAGTGAAATAGAAAAAGGGAGACAAGCTTTCTTCATTTGCCCACGAATAGAAGAGTCGGACGACAAAGATGAATCGGCTTGGGCGGATGTCAGGTCGGTCGAAGAGATGACCGTAAAGCTAAAAAAGCAATATCCGAACCTCAACATAGAGCCGCTTCACGGCCAAATGACCTCTACGGAAAAAGAAAAGGTGATGACCGACTACAAAAATAAAAAGATCGACATACTCGTCTCCACCTCCGTTATCGAAGTGGGAGTCGATGTTCCCAACGCTTCCGTAATGGTTATAGAAGGAGCGGAGATGTTCGGCCTGGCTCAACTTCATCAATTCAGAGGCAGGGTCGGTAGAAGCGATCATCAATCTTACTGCTTTCTCTTTTCCGGATCCAACTCGGCCAAATCAAGAGAAAGATTAAAAGCTTTGGTCGAGTCGGAAAACAGTTTCGAGTTGGCCGAAAAAGACCTCGAGTTGCGGGGACCGGGAGATTTGGTCGGAAACAGACAATGGGGAGTAGCCGGATTCACCATGGAAGCTCTAAAAGATAGAAAATCGGTAGCTCAAGCCCATCAAGCGGCAAAAAAAGTACTTGAAGAAGACCTTTTGGAAAAAAATAAGATAACCAAAAAGAAACTGGAGTCGGTAGAAAGAAATTTACATTTTGAATAAGCTTCTCCTGCAATCAAAAATCCGCC
>CAZNIM010000001.1:0-52762 GCA_964573145.1 uncultured Candidatus Saccharibacteria bacterium | reverse complement strand
TGAAGTCGATAAAAGTGGAAGATAAAACGTAATAAGAAACTTCGAATTCGAGAGCCGAATCTCCGAAACCGATAAAATGAGCTCTGTCGAATTCGGCCAGCTCCTTACTTTCAATTATCTCCTTTATCATTTTCGGAATTTTTCTCATCTTCTCATCATCCGTTCCGTAAACTACGCCCAACTGAAAAAGAGACCGCCGCTTTTCCAGCTTTTTAAAGTTGTGAACTCTTTCGGTCGTCAATTCTCTGTTGGACATTACGATCTCCTCACCTTGTAAGGCTCTTACTCTGGTCGTTTTTATTCCTATCTTCTCCACGGTTCCCACTTGATCACCGACAATTATAAAATCTCCTACGGTAAAGGGTTTGTCAAAGTAGATTGCAAACGAACTGAAGAGGTCTTCCAAAATATTTTGAAAAGCGAAACCGATGGCGATACCTCCGACCCCGAGCCCGGCAATGAGCGAAGTTACCTCTATTCCCAAATTGGCCAAAACGAAAAGGAAAGCAAAGATCCATAAGAGAGCTTTAATAATCGTCCCCAAATTTTTAGCGGCCACTTCGGTTCCCGGATCGGCATCCTTCAATATTTTTCTTTTTAAAACCCAATCGACCATCATCTGAACTCCGATCATTAATCTGAAGACGATCCATAAAAAGAGAATTCCGGTAAAAAATTGAACCAAGCTGTCAGGAACATTCAAAAGAGGTAAAGTTAAATAAAAAGCGAGATAAAGATAAAAACGAGTTTTTATCGAAAGTATGAATTTTAACAGCGGACTTATAAGGCTTCCCTCTTCCATTTCTTCTTTTCTCTTTTCAAGTCTTTTTAAAGCAAAACTTTCTCCAATCTTTATAATCGAAAAAAGAAAAAATAAAACCGCTAAAAAAACGATGTAGTCCAAAATTGTATTTTCAAATATTGAAATATTTAATATTTCCAAGCTGAAGATGTTCATATCTTTTATTCAAATTAAGAAAGGTTTCTTTTTTAAATTTACAATATATCGACTAATTAGTAAACTTGACTTGACCTTTTTATACTTTTTAAGTATAATAAAGTCATAGGAGGGATTCGAATGAAAAAAATAAGCTTACTGTTACTAGTTCTTGTACTTACTTTCTCAGTAATATCAGTAAATCAAGTTAAAGCTGAAGGTGTTGTCCCTATTTTCTTACCGAACTACGAAATAGGGCAAAATCTGGAGGGCGACCTCTTCCCCGTTTATCGGGCGATAGACGGGAAGACTCCGATAACTTCGACTGTTGAAAAAATATTAGGGATCAAAATTGATCTCTGGGAAAGAGCAATGGGATTTCATTCGGAGTGGAGCTCCGATCATAATGTTGAATTGGTCGGAGTAGACTTAAAGGAGGGAGTGCTAAGAATTGAGCTTAGCGATCCCGACAATTTTACCCAAGGAGGTAGCTATCGGGTAAGATCAAAAAGGTCTCAAATTGAAAAAACGGTAAAACAATTTGAGTCCGTAGAAGAAGTGGAGTTTCTCCCTGAAACTCTATTTCAGCCGTAAAGCGAGACCCCTACAAATCAGGGGTCTTTTTTTGACACTTTTAATTTTTTATTGTACTTTATAGAAAAGGAGGGATAAAAATGAAAAAGGTTGTTCTTTTTATTTTAATTTTGATTTTCTTCAGTTACACAGCCGATGTACTCCAGAGTAGCGACTTCGCAATAAGAGTTGGAGATCATCTTCTAACTCACGAGGAGTTGGATGACAGATACTATGAAAAACACCACCGAGACAGAGACAGGACGGAGTTGTTGAACAACTTTCTAAATTATGTCTTGATGAATAAGATTGCCGAGCAACGAGGGATGGAAATTACGGAAGAAGACATCCGAGACAGAGTAATCGAACTCTATCAAAAAACTGGACAAATTGTTCCCGGAAATCCGGTAGAGCAATTCTATGAGCAGGTTGATAAAACTTGGGACGAGTACAAACAAGATCTATGGACGGGAGTAGCAAAGGAACGGTTTCATCGACAGTTGGCAGCAGAAATTAACCGAGGTATAAGAGAAGAGGGAGAAGAGTTCGTTCACCGAAGAGTAGAATCGATCCATCAATTTTATATTGAACACACCTTGGAAGAAGAAAAGATGTCCTACGAAGAGATGTATGATCTAGTTTTAGAAGGAGATTTGGAGAGCGTATATAACAGAGAAATAACCTCTAATCGACTCGCCTCTTTAGAGGGGCAAATATTGGTTAGTAAGGTATCTCTTGATCTGGAGATAGAAATATCTCCACAATACGAAGATAAAATAGAGACAGAAATCCCCACACGATAAAGTGGGGATTTTTTTATTTCAGATCTTCCGGAGAAATCGAATCTTTTAAACTGAACTCCCCGACTCTTTCTCTTACCAAGTCGGTCAATATGGCTCCCGTATTCAGTTCAGCTCCCAGATCTCTGGCAATCGATCTTATATAGACTCCGGAACCGGTAGTAATCCTTAACTTAATAAAGGGGAATTGATAATCGAGAAATTCAATTTTTTTGATTAAGACTTTTCTCTTTTTCAACTTCGGCTTTTTACCTTTTCTGGCTAACTTGTAACTCGGAACTCCGTTAACCTTAATTGCACTATAAACGGGTGGCCTTTGATCGATCTCCCCTTCAAATTTTTTTAAGGCGGATTCAATATCTTTTTTTAACGGCTCTTTTTTCACTTCAATCGCCTTAACCTCCCCTTCCGCATCCCAACTGTCACTGATTTTTCCCAATTCAAAAGTAGCCAAATAAACCTTCTCCGCTTTCCTGTGCTCGGAGATTCTTTTGGTAAATTTTCTTCCGACGGCAACCACCAAAACTCCTTTGGCCATCGGGTCCAAAGTTCCGGCGTGACCCACCTTCTTTACTCCGGTCGCTCTTCTGACCCGATCAACAATGTCGTGAGAAGTGGGTCCTTTCTCTTTATTTATTGCAAAAAAGCCTTCAATCTTCTTCATCTCTTCGTTTTTCAAACATACTCATCAACTCTACCGGAAAAAGAATCGTTGTGTTCTTCTCTTTTGAGGCTTCCGTTAATGATTCCAAGTAGCGAAGAGTAATCGGAGAAGCTCCCAAAACTTCTCCCGCTTCTTTTAGTTTTTGTGCCGCTTGATATTCACCGTCAGCCAATATTATCTTTCCTCTCTTCGCTCTTTCCGCTTCGGCCTGACGAGCAATTGACCTCTGCATATTCTGCGGAACTTCGACATGCTTAACTTCGACTCCGGTCACCTTAATACCCCAAGGGTCGGTAGCTTCGTCGATTACCTCGTGAAGCTTTCCGTTAACTTTTTCTCTTTCCGACAATATCTCATCCAATTCGGACGAACCGGCCACTCCTCTCAGCGTAGTTTGAGAAACTTCGGAAGTTGCTTTTCTAAAATTTTCAACTTCGATTGTCGCTTTTTCCGGATTCACTATCTTGTAGTAGACAACGGCGTCGATTTTGACCGGCACATTATCTTTGGTTATCACCTCCTGAGGCGGAACATCCTGAGTAACGATTCTGAGGTCGACTTTTTCCATTCTGTCGATGCCCGGAATAAGCAAAAATATTCCCGGACCTTTTATTCCGATAAATCTTCCCAGTCTGAAGACTACCGCTCTCTCGTATTCTTTGGCAATCTTGATCGATAAAATTAAGATTACCGGAACGATCAATATTATTATCTCCATATCTTTTAAATTATTTTTTTAACCTTTTTAAACCCTTCCACCAACTCGACTTTTCTCGGTGGGCTGTATATGGTGGCCGCCGGATGAAAAAGCGGAACTATCTTCAACCCCTCTCCCTTTTTAAATATTTTTCCGTTTATTTTACTTATTGAAAATTTTTCACCGAATCCGTACTTCCTTAAAAGATAATTTGCCGAAAATCTCCCCAAAGGAACCAAAACTGCGGGAGATATCACCTTTATCTGTCGGTCGAGAAAAGGGGCATACACCTCAATCTCTTCCGGAGTCGGATCTCTGTTTTCCGGAGGTCTGTCTTTAACAATGTTGGTAATATAGGTCTTTTCTCTTTCCATGCCCGCTTCCGACAAAACCTCATCCAGGATCTGTCCCGCTCTTCCACAAAACGGCCGCCCCGATTTTGCTTCATTCTCGCCCGGCGCCTCTCCGATTATCATCACTTTGCAGTTATGGTCCCCTTCTCCGATAACCGGAAAATAATTATTTTCTTTCCGATATCCGTAAAGAGTTGACGATTTTAAATTTAGCACCTCCTCTTTAATTTTTTTCAGTTCTTGTTTTTTACTCTTCATTCAAGATAATTTTTCACGAATTAAGACGTTTAATTCTTTTGCGGACAACTTTTCAGCCATCTTATCTTTAATCGAAGAGACAATCGAATCAATCTCTTTTTCGGATAAGTTTAAATCTCGAGATATTTCCCCGATACTATTTCCTTCCATTCTCATTTCGAATACCTTTTCTTCTTTTTGATCAAAAACTTCTTCGTCGATTAATTTTCTGATAATATTTTTTGATTTGAAGATAAAAAAGAGGTCTTTTCCTCCCATTCCGGTTCCCAAAAATTCAGCCTCTCCATCAAATATTTTTCGATAATCACCACAAGAGAAACATCTTCCGTTATAATTACACGGATATCTTCCTTCATCGACATAAGAACTAATCTCCAAGGCTTTTTCCTTTATTATCTTCAAGCTTTCCTCCAGTGAGTCGAGCTTCATCGGGGTTAGTTTTTTTCCATTTTCCAAATACCAATAACTGAACTTTTTTACCTTTCCGTCCAACTTTTTATTCGCCAGTATGTTGTATATCGGAAGCTGTAAAGAATTTTTACTTTCCTTATTTTTTCCCGTTTTGAAATCGATTATGTGATAAGAGTCGTCATCGATAACCTGAATCCAATCCAAACTACCCACCAACTTAATATTTTTCTCGGGAATCAAATCAATATTCGGTATTTGCTCGTCCATTGTAATCGCCGGTTTGGATAAGAAGTCGGACTCCATGACCCGCTCAATCATCAGCTCTCCCCTATTTTTAAATTCCGCTTCTTGTTTTTCGGAAACAAAACCACCTTTTTTACCGGAGTAATCGTTCCAAATATCTTCAAATCTTTCTTTCAGCGGAAGCTGAACTCTTTCCTTAGCACTCATCTCAGCCAATTCTTCAATCGTTAGATGAACCGAAAGACCCAAAGAAAAATAAGGGTTTACAATCTGTAATCGATTTCCGGTCTTCGGGTTCTTGTATTGATACTGATAATAGTAAGACTGCGGACACTTATCGAACGTATTTATTGCCGAATGAGAAATCCACAAATAATTCTTGTACATAACTTTTGCTTTTAATTTTGAAACTAAAATGCCGGAGTTTAACCGGCATTTCCTTGCAACTTATCCAAATCCTCTCTCAAGACTTTTCTCCATGATTCCGAACTTATATTCTGATGAATTGTTTTCAAAAGTTCTTCATTTTTTCTTCTTCTCGATTCGGATATGATCGGTAGAAAATAGATGCTTCTCTTTTCCAGTATCCCCATATACCTTATCTCGGTTTTTAGCTCTTTAACACTTTTTTCGGAAAGAGATCGATCTTTAATCGCTTCATAATCTCTTTTAATCTCCTCTTCAATCTCTCTTTGCCAACTCGGATCGGTAAGAAATAGCGACCAGTAATAAGCTTCATCATACCTTCCGGCGTTAAAACTTTTCCTCATCATTCCGGGCGCCAAAACGGTCACGAAAAAAACAAAGAATACGAATAAGAAAAGAATTAAAGAAAAAAGAACTACCAATCAAAACACCTCCTTATTTTATTCTTCCAAATCTCCCTCCATATCGATTTCGATTTGCTCGTCTTCGATTTCTTCATCAATCACATCAATTTCAAATTCATCGGCCGGATCCACTTCTTCTCCGGTAATCTCCATTAAAATCTCAATATCGGCCTCGCTTTCCATCTCTTCCAATTTTTGAATAAGTAAAGGAGTTACCGCCTCTTCGGTAAGAGCCGTTCTAACTTCACCTTCCATATCTTCAAAGCTCGGAACCTCTTGACCCGTTTCTTCAAATCCTTCTTGTCCTTCGACCTGTTCTCTGTACTCGTCATAAGCCTCTCTTACGTCTTCGTCGGTCACGTCAACCTCTCCTTCGAATGAGGCGATCACTTTGTCCAGTTTTATTTGAAAGATGAGAATCTCTTCAACTTCTTCTCTGGTCTCGATTCCCAACATTTCCGAAAGCTGTTGTAAAAAGTCCTCTTCGGTTTGAGCGCCGTACATCGCCATCAACTGATTAAACTCTTCATCAATCTCTTCTCGGGTGGCTTCAATTTCTCTCTCCTCGGCCAATTCCAATATTAAAGCCTCTTGAATCGCTCGATCGATAGCCTGATCCATAATCTCTTCATCGCTTATTTCAATTTGGTACATCGCATATTCCTGTGCCAATTGATCGGCGATTTGCTCTATCTCCGCTTCGGTGTAAGTAGCATCGTTTACCCGTAAGGCAACCGGATCGGCCGGTTCTCTGAGACCGGCAAATAAAATTCCGCCGGCGACGATAACCGCCGCGACTATTATCCAAACCCAACTTTTTTCCATTAATTTTTCCATTTTACTACTGATATTAGATTATTAATTCATTATTAATAACTATATATTATTTAAATCGATTATTCAAGATAAAAATTTTCATAATAAGCTCCGTCCTCAAAGTGATAATCCTTAATTCTTTTTTTGAGCTTTGACTCTTCTCCCATTCCTATAAGATGCAAGAGCCCTTTTAATTGTGTTTTGTACTTAAAAACAAGATCAATCTTACGATCAATATATCGACTGATGTCGGTCTTAATATCGGGCTCTCTCAACTTTTTATCAAATACGTAAGGAATGTCGGCGTAATATTTCGCTCCTTCGACTTTTCCCCCTATCTTTTTCAGCGTCAAATGGTCCGGATGACCTACTCCCAGCGGAAAAAAGAAGTCTCCTTGATATGAATCAACAATTTTTAAAATTTGCTTTTCAATGGAAAAAATATCTCTTCTCTTTTTTCCAATGGCGGCGGAGTCCAGAAAGTCAAGGTAAACGACATCAACCCCCAACTCGTTTAAAATTTTCCGATCCTCACTGACCCTTTCTCTCATCGGGCTGCCTTCAATTTCACAAAGCTGATCCCAAGCGGTAGGCTGTAAGTAATCTCCACAAAAAACATTGACCACCAGCTGCTTTTTTTTGGTTTTTAACATCGTCCCTCCACAAGATAAAATAGCATCATCCGGATGGGGAGAAAAGTAGATATTCATCTTACCGGTGCAACTCCTTTTCCTCCTTTTCTTCCAAGCCGAAGGTCAGCCAACTCCAGTAAACCACAAAGAGAGAGACCACGATTATAAAACCACTCACCAAGGTGGGAACTTCCCATCCGGCACTGAGTCTGACGAAATGGAAAAGAGCGATGAAAGAGAAGAGAGTCATAACGACTACGAAATATAGTTTTTCGGTTTTATTTTTCATTAATTTTAAATATCTTATTTTTTCTTTTTCCCCCTTTTACCAATTCTATCCGTTTTTCCGGAAATATCAAAGTAAGAATTTCGAGGACTCGCCTATTGGCAAGCCCTTCTCGGGCTTCTTCTTTAACCTTTATTACGAACCGATCATTTCTTTTCTCCACTTTTTCAACACCTGACCCGGGAATCACTTTTACTTTTATATATTTACTGCCAATTGAGCTGTTCTTCATATCTGGAATGTAGTCTGAATTCTTTTTTAATTTTTTCGGGATCGGCTCCGATTATATCTATCTCTCCGATCTTTCCGGTCCCCGCCCCTTCCTTATCCAGATAATTAAGGTATCCGATCTTATAAGGATTTATACCCATTAAAATGGCTCCCACCGTGTCCACACTAACAAAATCGGTTCCGGTCACCGCCGCTCTCATCTCTACGGAATCTCCCCGAGAGGGTCCATCACCCTCAATTCCGTAAAATCCGTCCAAAATTGAAAGTCCGAGATTCAAATTCTCGGCGAGTTTAGCCAAGCTTAAATTTATCGCCTTATAACCGTTATGATTAAGGGGGCGCGAGGTTAAAAATCCGGACAAATTTTTTAACCCCATCGAAGCGATAACCGAATCGTCGGTTTTCAGGCCGGCAACGGAAATAATAAAATCACTCTCCAAAACAATGTTCGGAATATCGACTTCAACCGGACTTAAATCCCTCGCATAGATTTCAATTCCGGACACCTCTTCATCTTTTAAATCAACCAAAGAAACATTTTTACGTTCGGAAATAATTTCTCGATATCCGAATCGTTCAAAAGCTTGCTTCGTATCTCCTATCCCGACCACTCCGACAATCGTTATCGGTTCATCAGTCAACTCGGATATAAAATCCAGAATCGCCGCCAAAGTCTCCGGATGAGTTGAAAGCATCTGATTCTCAGCAGAAGTCAGGTCGGGCTTTACGATTATATTCTTTTTTCCTTTTATATTGCCACTTATCTCTTTTTTGGAAGAGTTTAAGGAAGATAAAATATTTTTTTTACGCTCTTTTTCAGTTGCGATTGAGACTTTACTCATTGTAGTTAAGTTTACAATTTTTATATATTTTTTCAAAAAAAAGAGGCACTTTAGCGTGCCCCCCCGACTTAATTTACACTCTGCTTAGAGCTATCTCCTTTCTGCAATTCCCATACACTTTCGTTAAATCACACGTACATTCCAGCGGTTCAAGAGAATAGTTAAATTCTCCTTTCTTCATCTTCATTACCAGCTCATAAAATCTATCTTTCTTGTACGATGGGCAGCAGTACTGTCTTCTCTCTTCTCCGACAATCTTGAAATAGCGACATATCCCAATGCTTATAATCTGATTCACTCTCCACAAAAAGTAATTTCTTTCCAGGTTACTCCAGTTCATTATTTCCGGATATGCCCTTTTAATAGAAATTAATCTCCGTGGTTCATTTAGTGGCCTTATAGCCCACAAAAAATCTTCATCCGAACTGAACCTTTCCAACGATTCTTCTGCATTTTTGAAATGATTTTTTTCCAAACGCAACCCCTCCTTTATCGATTTATAGTACCAAATAATTAAAAAAAGTCAAAATCATCCTCGTCGATAAGGTCGATCTCTTCTTCATCGTCGGTAGTCCACTGTTCGGAAACCTGATCCTCTATCTCTCTTAAAAAACGAGAAGGATCCGTAGAGCCTCTTTTTTCAAAAAGAGGATAAGTTAAAAATAGATTATTTTTACATCTGGTTACGGCTACGTAAAAAAGCCTCCTTTCTTCCTCTATTAGATTTTCTTCAATTGATTTTTTGTGTGGAAATTGGCCGTCTTTCAATCCGATTACGAAGACATTACTCCATTCCAATCCTTTCGCCTGATGGATTGTACTCAACGTTAAGCTTCCCGAGTGTGAATCGATTCGAAACTCTTCACTCAAGGCGAAATCGGAAAGCATCGTCTCCGGATCCGAGTACTCCTTGGTTACTTCTATAAGCTGCTTTAAATCATCCATCCTCTCTTCTTTGTTATCGAACTCTTTCTCCATCTTGTCTCGATACCAATTTTTTATTAAAAAGGAAACCGCTTGATCCGGTTTATCGAACTCATTCATCTTTAAAAGAAGATCCAAAACCTCTTCAACATTTTTTTTCAAACTCGGAGGAGCCGAGGATACAATACCTTCTTTTTTCTCTCTTATCTCTTCTTTGGAGTCCAGTTCGGAAATCGATTCTATTACTCGACGCGCATAAACGTCACCGACCCCTTTTTGTTTTTTTAAAATTCTGAGCCAGGAGGATTCATCCTTGAAATTAACCATCATTCTCAAAAAAGCGGAAACATCTTTAATGTGAGCTTGTTCAAAAAATCTGGTTCCACCACGGACAATGTAAGGAATTCCTTTTT
This sequence comes from uncultured Candidatus Saccharibacteria bacterium, assembly GCA_964573145.1. GTDB lineage: Bacteria > Patescibacteriota > Minisyncoccia > Minisyncoccales > PWPS01 > PWPS01. The sequence goes on along the minus strand of CAZNIM010000001.1, from coordinate 42,852 downwards.
TAGCCAATTCCAGCTCCAAATTAGCCGCTTGATAATGAGCTCTGAAAAGAATTGCCGTTTTTTGAGGATCAAGATCTTCATCCAATTTCTGAACTATAAAGCGAGCTTGCTCTCGTGGAGAAGTAAGACAAACCACCGTTGGGTTTTTTCCACTTCTTCGAACACTCTTTAAGTCCTTTTCAAGTCTGAAATCATTATTCTTAATTATCGAATTCGCTAAACGGAGAATCTCGGGAGTACTGCGATAATTGGTCTCCAAGCGAAATACCTTCGCCGGATATTTTTTTGAAAAATTGAGGATATTCTTAATCTCCGCGGCTCGAAAAGAATAGATGCTTTGCGAGTCATCACCGACTACCATCAAATTTCGGTTAATTGAACTTATCTTTTTTAAAATCAAGTCTTGAATTGCATTGGTGTCTTGATATTCATCCACCAATATGTATTTAAATCTTTCGCCGATTTTTTTTCTAATTTCAGAATCATCCAAGAGCTTATTCCAGTTTAAAAGCAGATCATCATAATCAACCGCATTGCTTTTTTTCTTCTTCTCGGTATAAAGCTTCTCCACTTCAGCAATCTTTTCCGAAGCTTTCACCGATCCCAGCTCCTTTGCAACTTCGGAAACGTTCTCATTCGAGTTTTTTGCCAAAGAAATAATTGCCTGCACCTTTTTGGCTGTCGGGAGATCATCCTTCAACTGATTTTCGTCAATCACCATTTTAATCAATGACTTACTGTCTTCCCCGTCCAGTATTGTGTAGTTTTCAGAGTAGCCCAGCTTTTCAGCGTATCTTCTAAGATAATAATTACCGACATGATGAAAAGTCCCCCCCAATATGCGGCCGGCTTCCGGGCCGGCTAACTCCTCTATTCTGGCCAACATCTCTTTGGCTGCTTTTTTAGTGAAAGTCAGAAGTAGAACTTCTTCCGGCGAAATCCCCTTTTCAAGCAGATAAGCAACTCGGAAAGTTAAGACTCGAGTTTTTCCCGATCCCGGTCCACTCAACACCAAGACGTATCCGTCACCATTTTTAACCACTTCCAACTGCTCTTTATTCAGTTCCTTTTCGTAATTTATCTTCATTCGTAATTACTAATTTGATTTAATCTTTCTTCAAGCTTCTCAATAATCGGGTCTTGATTTAATCTCATTTTTATAACTTGTATTAATTTCTGAAAACCGGCTATCTTTTTGCTTGAGTCAACGCTGAATATTGTAAAAGCCCTCCCTCCTTCACTTTTAAGATCGTCGCACAAATCGGTCATATTGGCCAACAGATCGGCAGCTTTCAATTTAACCACTTCTTCGGATGAGTTCTTCAATTTTTCAAGAGTTTTATTTTTTCTTTCAGTCCAAGAATCTTTCTTATTACCTTCACTCACTCCGGAAACCAGATCGGCAACCTTCTTCCCGAACTCTCTTTCAATATCTTCCTTTTCATAATCGGTGTCTTCAATCACATCATGTAAAATTCCGGCGATAACCAGCTCCTCACTACAGCCCATTCTGGCCAAGATAATTCCGACCGTCAAGGGGTGTGAAACATAAGCGATGCTTTTTCCTTTTCTCAATTGCCCCTGGTGAGCTAAAACGGAAAATTTAACGGCTTTTTGTTCTTTTAAACTCCACATTTTTTATAAAATTAAAAACTACCTTTCTTTCCGATAAATGGAAGAAAAACCGGAGTATTTTCGACATACTCGAGATAACCTTCTCTTTTTTTAAGTCTTTCTTCCAAAAGGGGAACTCCCGAAACCTTTAAAATTAAAAAAGTTATCAAAAAGGGGCTTACCACCAACCAAAGAGGAGCTCCCGACAAGAGAGAGACAATGAATATCCCCCACCACTGGACCACTTCTCCGAAATAGTTCGGGTGTCTACTGATACTCCATAAACCTTTTTTCATTACCCCATTTTTCTTTTCACTTCTCAAAAATTTTCGTAACTGATAGTCGGCTACCGCTTCAAAAACAAAACCGAAAAGCCAAATCGATACTCCCAAAATCATTAAAGGGTTGAATTCGGGCCGCTTGAAGCTTATATAAAAAACCGGTGAACCGATGATTAAGACCAGAAACATTTGAAAGAGAAAAACTTTGAAGTATGAATTAAGTTTTACTCGCTGCCATTTTTTTTTCATCTCCCCGTATCTATGGTCTTCTTTACTCCCTCTTATTCTTTTTTGAATATGATAAAAGAGGCGTAGGCCCCAAAAAGTCACCAGTAAATTGACCAACAAGGAGGTTGTCGAATGGCCCGACAGGAGATATGCCGACCAACCGGAGATAAAAAAAGCAGGACCCCAAGCCAAATCAACCAAGTCGTTTCTCGACTTGACCGTTGCGATTAGAAACCAAAGATTGTAATAGGCAAATAGTATTAATGCCAAAAAAACAATATTCATAATAAGGAAAGATATAAAAGGTAGGTTAGCAAAGACACCACTCCGGTTAAGAGAGAGCCCCAAATTAAATCAATCACCACCACTTTAAAAGGCCACTCTTTCAAGGTTGCAAAATTGGTTAAATCATAAGTCGCATAAGAGACTAATCCGAAAAAAATAGCCGGGAAAAACGCTTCTTGCCATCTAATGGACTCGATCGCCGGCATCGTTACGAAAAATACCAAACCGGCAACAAATAAAAGGTAAAAAACAATCGCCGGAACCGGGTTCACCTCCTCTTTCATCTTCTCGCCCAGATGACGGCTGTAAAAATTTTTCGCCACCAATCCCAACCAGAGAAAATCGATAATTAAGAAAATCGATAAGGCTATCAGGTAGATTTTTATCCATGAAATCATCTCATTAAAGAAAAAGATCTCAAAAAAGTGAATGAGATCTTTTTTATAAAAATTTATTTTAACTCCAGATCGACTCCTTCAAAATTAATTCTCCAGTGAAGATCTTCTTCCGTATCCGGATCGGAGGTCGTAAACTCAAGAAAATCTCCATCCCAATTCAAGTCTCGGAAAGCCGGCATATATTGACCTTCCTCCACATCGGAATCCAGGAAAACGACAAGATCCTCCTCCGACAATTCGAACCCTACTCTCATTTCAGTCAAGTCATCAACTCTTAAGAAATCTCCACCCGCTCTGGCGGTTCCGATAGTGTAAGCGACTCGATCATTTTTCCAAGCATAAGCTTCTATCGAACCTCTGACCGGATCGGTAATCAAGTCGAGCTCTCGAGTTTCCAAATCGGCAACCACTACAATTGAAGTTGTGCTCGCCGCCGCATAATCACTAACCGAAAAGATTAATCTTTCACCGCCTGGAGAAATTGAAGCCGCTCGATCAAAAAATCCGAAACCACCGGGATCGATATCTCTCATTGCGACAGTGGGAGGATCATCAAAGCGATTCCAGTTTTCTTCCATCCAACTGTTCAACTGTTCAATCTCCAAGGAGAAAATGGTCTCTTCTTCCTCAACCACCGTTATTTCTTGAGCTTCCATCCCTTCATCGGGTAAAAATTCAACACTCAAATCTCTCGGCTCCGGATCCTCAAAGGTCGAAAGAAAATCTCCTCCGAAAAAGAAAGCTCCGATAATGAGCAAAATTAAAATTAAGAATATTTTTTTCATAACTCTTCAATTGATTTTCACAATTTAATTATAAGAACTCAAGATGGTTAGTCAATCCGAATAATAATCTTCAAATAATGAAAAAATTTCGATAAACCACGGAGTGTAGCGATTCGGATCTTCAGAAAAATCCGTCTTCAAAATTTCGGGAACAATCCACTTGTAATCGGAGACTTCTTCCGGATTGGGCTTTACCGGTCCGTCATAGAAACCTATAAAAAGATGGTCGTACTCATTTTCGATTAGTTTTCCCACCTTCAGATTATACTTAACTTCTCCGAACTCGATTAAATCAACCGAAAACCCCATCTCTTCCGCGAGTCTTCTCTCGGCATCCGTTTTAATTTGACCGGTCGGATGACTACAGCAAGTATTGGACCAAAGCCCTCCTCCGTGGTACTTCTCAGCCGCTCTTTTTTGAATGAGAAGCTCTCCTTTTTTATTCATTATAAAAACCGAAAACGCTCGATGAAGAGCTCCTTCCTCGTGAGCTTTCAATTTTTCCATCTCCCCTATTTTTCGGTCTTTGTCGTCTACCGTTATTACTTTCATTTTTTTTCTTTTTCCTCTTCTTTTTGAGCCAGTTTGGCGATCCAAAGGGTAGCTACGACGGCAATAACGGTCACCACTACGGCGTAAACAATCATCGAGATCACTCCTTCAGCCGTTCCGAATACTTCTCTGAATATGGCTTGAATGGCTCCGTTCCAAGCCAGCGCCGCCACCAACCCGAAAGCGGTAGTTATCAAAGTCGACATTCTATTTATAATCTCCTTTTTCATTTTTTTATTTATTGATTACTCGACTTTTAAATGTTGTAAATTCTTTCTTCGAGCCTCTCTAATTTTCGAATAGATTTTTTAAAACCTCTCTCCGGTCCGGAATCGTTGAGAACTTGCATCGCTTTTTTTATCTTTTTTATCGATTTTATAATCACCTTTCGGTTATAGCGATAATCAAAAGACCTATCAACCCCTTTGTCCGCTAAAAATCTATTACAGAGCTGCCTGTATATCTTTACATTCAAAACACTCAGATACCAAAAGAGATCAGCTGCAGCTTCGGTAAAAATCCAAAATTCTCCGTTTCTTTTCGACTCTTCGGCAATAACCGACAAATCATTCATCCAATTTTCCACTTTCAAGTAAAAAGGAAATTCTTCCGGGGCCGGGCAATCCTTTTTAAGTTCATCGCCGTCATCCATTACCTCTATTAAAAATTGACTTTTCGCCGAGCTTCCCGTAATTTTTTCAATCTCTATGATTTTTGAGCAGATCGGACAATCCGAATTTGAGCAGATTTCCCTCTTCCAAGTGCAATCCAGCCATTGGGGAACGGTTGCCCTATCCTCCTTAATTATTTTTTCCATTAAAGCTTCCAAGCTCTCATACTTGGAAATCGAAACATCTTCGTTTTCATTCTGTGTCTGATAATAATAATTCTCCATCAGAATAATTACACCATCTATAAATTCGGCTAAAACCTCTTTTTCACGCTCCGACAATTCCTCTCTCGCTATCTGATCGGTTAAAAGGTCGGCCAACTCGATTACTTCCCTTCTGACCTTTTCCGAGTCGTCTTCAATCTGATTAATGATGAATTCGGAAAATACGGGAAAGTATTCCCTCCCCCAGTCTCCAACGAGTGCTTTCAGTCCTTGTATGAAGACTATCTTATTTTCTTCCCTGTCTATTTTGGAAAAGGAATTGAGATTGTCAATCATCGCTTTCAAAAATCGGCTTCCCTTTTCATTTTTCGGCATCTCTTCCAGCTTTAATCTAATCTTTTCCAGATCTTCATCGCTTCCGCTCTTTATCTTTTGGATAAATTTTTCCGAATTCATCTATTTTTCTTCATATTTTTCTTTTATCTCCTCAAATTTATTTTTTGATTTTTTTAAACGCTCCTTACATTTTTCGATAAGCTCCATTCCTCTTTCGTATTTCTCCAACGCTTCTTCAAGATCAATCTCTTCCTTTTGAAACCACTCATTTATCTCCTCGATCTCTTTGTATGCTTTTGTAAAGTCAAAGTCTTTTTTTGTCATTTTATTTTTTGTTTATTTTTGAAATCACTTTTCCATCTTTAAATTGAGTTTCCAAATCATCACCGACCGTCAACTCGGAAGCTCTTTTAATTACTTTCCCTTCCGATCTGGTTATCGAATACCCTTGAATTAATTTCAGCTCCGGGCTCGCCAAGCCGATCTTCTTCTCTTCTTCCGATATCTTTCTTTCAATTGATTTTTGCCATCTGATTGAACTTTTCACAAGTTCCACCTTCTTTCTCTCAGCTCTCTCTTCTTCCGCTTTAATAAGATTCCTTAATTTAACTCGATTAGAGTTGAAAAGATCTTCCAAATTGTAAAACTTTTCCACTCTCCTCTTCATCTTATCCGTTATTCCCGAAAATAAAAATTCCAAATTTCTCTGCGAATTTCTGATTGTGTCCCTGACCTTGCGCCCGAAAAAAGACCTGAAATCGGATAATTTTCGATCGGCCTGAGTTATCATTTTTCCGGTTGCCGAACTTATATTCTTTTCAATACTTTCCACTCTCTTTTCACCCTCTTGCCAATTTTTGGATAGTCTTTTTCCCGCATCGGTCGGAGTTGAAACTCGTAGATCGGAGACTAAATCGGCAAGAGTTATATCATTCTCGTGACCTACGGCCGATATAATCGGAACCTTGCTTGAAAAAACCGCTTTAACTAACTCCTCGCTGTTAAAGGCTTGTAAAGATTCCCAACTTCCTCCACCTCTCGTTATCACTATCGCTTCCAAGTCGGAAAAATTTTTATTTAAAACTTCAATCCCGCTCAAAAGTTGATCGATTGCCGAATCTCCCTCCACCTTGCTGTCAAACGCATAAATTGAAAATCCGTAATCCTCAAGATGAGTTAAAAAATCTTTTTCGGCATCACTCCCTTTGGAAGTTATGAGTCCTATCTTCTGAGGGAAAAGAGGGATCTCTTTCTTTTTTTTCGGATCAAAAAAGCCTTCTTCTTTTAGTCTTTTTTTGAGTATTTCGAATTGTTTTTTTAAATCCCCCTCCCCTACGAGTCCGATCCGACTGACCTGAAAACTGAACCTTCCCTTGTTTTCCAAAAGCTTGGGGTGGCCGGTAATCTTTATCTCCATCCCGGATTTTAACTCGACTCCGGCTCTTTCAGCAACATAGCGGGGAACAAAACAGTTTATCTGAGCTCCTTTTTGGTCTATTAAATTGACAATCATCCATCCTCGTTTGCGATCCCTGTATATATCTTCCCCGATTTCACCTCTTACCACCACACCGCAAAGCTTCAGCGGTTCCAAGATTCCGTTAACCAGTCCGATAAATTCGGAAACCGTAAAAACCTTATCGCTCAAAAAGGGTTTTAATTTCCCGGCGAATTTTTCAGAATAATCGCTCATTATTATTAAAATAATTACAATCTCCTTTACACTTTTTAACCGTCACATTTCGGAAAAAATTATCGTACTTCCTTCTTATCCAGTAGGAAATTTCGGACATATTTCCTGTTTCGGTATAAAACATCCAAGAGAGCAGATGAGCCATCGGAATACCAACCGGGTTTTCGGGTAATCTGTTGGGGCAAACGGAAAAGTTGGCCGCCTTTTTTGACAGATGATCGTCCTTTTTACTTCCGGTTGACTCGAAAAGCTTCTTCAATCTCCAGTCACTGTCTTTAAGCGCTTCTCTTATCTCTTTTTTCAACCTCTCATCCATTTCTTCAGCTCTTTCCGACAGTTTTAAAAATAACTGATGAAGACCCTTAACGTCTTCAAGGGCTCTATGAGCCTCATACTCCGTATCACACAATTCTTTTAAAAGATATTCTTGAGTATGCTTTTTCTCCATCGGGAAAAGAAGACAAGCCAAATCGAGACTGTCCAAAAACTCTCCCTCCATTCCGTTTTTCTTTAAAAAAGCACTGTCAAAATCCATATTGTGAGCCATAAGGGGCAAGTCGCCGACAAACTCTTCCAGTTCGGAGATTACTTCTTCCACCTTTCCGGCTCCCTCCAAATCGGCGTCCTTTATGCCGGTTATCTCCGTTATCTCCGGAGTTAATTTTCTTTCCGGATCGACGAAGCTGCAAAACTGATCAATCACTTCTTCTCCGGAGACCTTGATTGCTCCGATTTCAATTATTTTATCAAATCTAAAATCGGTTCCCGTCGTCTCCAAATCGATTAAAATTATTTTATCCATTTTCTTTTTTATCTGTTATCACCGTCACCTTTTAATTTTTTTCTCTCTTTTCTGGAAAATAGTTTTTTCAGATTTTTATCGGCAACTTCTTCAAGTGGGAAATCAAGCTCCGCACTTATCTGAGAGACGTACCACAAAACATCACCCAGCTCTTTTTTTATCTCTTCTTTATCCTCTTTACTGACAACTCCTTCCTTGTCTCTGATTATCTTTTTGAATTTTTCAGCCACTTCCCCGGCCTCTCCGGCAAGCCCCAGCGAAAGATATGCAAACTTTCTGTTTTCCGGATATATCGCCGTTTTTTTTGTTTTTTCTTGATATTGTTTAAAATTCATCGGTAATCGGTTTTTAGTTTTAATTCTTCTTCATGACGTTTAAGAGCGAGATTAATAAGTTCGGTAATCAGATCTTCTCTTTTTAATCCCGACACCTCCCATAATTTTGGATACATACTTATGTCAGTAAAGCCGGGTATCGTATTTAATTCATTAAGATAAATCTTCCCTTCCGAAATAAAGAAGTCGGCTCGAGCCATTCCCTCACAATTTAAAATTTTAAAAGCTCGCACCGCAATATATCGAACCCGCTTTTCAATTTCAGGATCCAGCTCTGCGGGTATCTTCAATTCGGCTTGCGAATCATTCGAGTATTTCTCATCATAAGAATAGTAATCAACCGGAATCACCTCTCCTAAAACCGAAGCTTTCGGATTATCATTCCCCAAAACGGAACATTCGACTTCTCTACCGAAAATTGATTCCTCAATCAGGATCTTTTTATCGTAAAGAAAAGCTTCCTCCACCGCCGTAACCAATTCTTCTCTATTTTCAGCTTTGGAGACTCCGACCGAAGAGCCCAAGTTAGCCGGCTTAACGAAGACCGGATATGAAAAACTGTCTTCAATTTCTTCAGGGTCCGGCTTTTTGGTGAATGCGCGAAAGTCGGCAACCCTGACTCCTTCTTGTTGAAGTAATTTTTTACTAACTACCTTGTCCATTGCCAGAGCGGAGCCCAAAACACCGGCACCGACAAAAGGAATACCGATCATTTTTGCCAAGCCCTGAAAAGTGCCGTCTTCACCGAAAGGGCCGTGCAAAACGGGAAAAAGAAGATCCGGCTTCGGTAGTCCGGAGGCAAAAAAACCGCTTCCGAGAGTGATTTCCAGCTGCCCTCCCTCATCGGAAACCATCTCTTCCGGAACTTCATCAAGCTGATACCAATTCCCTTTTTTGGAGATTCCGATCAAAATCGGAATGAAAAGATCCCGATCCAATCCGGCTAAAACATTTTTAGCCGATTTTACCGACACTTCGTGTTCAGCGGACTTTCCGCCGAAGATTATAGCCACCCGTTTCTTTTTCATATTTTTTAATTTTCTTTCATTATAACACAATCTTTTTTCCTTTTGCTGAAAGAAAAGACTCTCACGTTAGAGAGCCTTTTTTGATTTTTAGCTTCTTCAGTTAACTTCCAGAACCCAAAGACCGTGAACGTTGCAATACTCTCTAACGCTCTTGATCTTCTCCCTGGTGTGAAAGGTCGCCTCCGGTTTTTCCCCGGGCTTTAAGAATATCTTTCCCGATTTACCGTCAACGGTGTTTATCTCAATCCACTCTATGTAATGATTTTCTTCCATCGGATGATCAACTTCACCGACTTTAACCTTAAAGCCGTCCCCTCCCTCACAGACATTGGCCGGCAACTCTTCTATAACCGGAACATGTTTTTCATTGCCTTTATCTTCTTTTTTTTCTTCGAGAAGATTCATCGGCTGATTACAACAAATCAATTCACCGACTCCGCCGTGAACCACTTCGATTACATTTTCACAAGCTTCACACGTATAAATCTCTTTTAATTTTGCCATCTTTATTTTGATTGATTTAATTCATTCTAACGCAAGAAAGATGTCAATTAAAGATTTTTTAAAAAATTATTTTCTTACTTTTCAGCCATTTTTTTACCGAACTTTTGGGCTTGTCTCAAATCATCTTCGTCGGGACGATTCTTGTTGACTCCACCGATCAATTTAAGTGGACCGTAAGTGTCATACCCGAGGCAATCAAACTCACCGATGATTCGACCGCCTCGATCCAACAAAATATTCTTCATAAAGCGATGTCCTTTGTTCAGTAGCCTATTTTTAGTTCCGGCGGTTGAAAAAAGAAATATCTTTTTTTCCTCCATATCGGAAAAGGATTTAACCAGATTAATTAATCCCTTATGAAAGTTTCTGAGATAGATCCCCGAACCGATACCGATTATGTCCGCTTCGGCCAAATCTTCCTTTCTCGCTTCGGAAAAAGGAATCAGTCGTCCACCGAACTCGGAATGGATCGCTTCGGCCACTTTTTTAGTATTTTTATGATGAATCGATGCGTAAATTATAATTTTTTTCATATTTTAATTAAAGATTACTCTGACCCCTAAAAGACGAACCGGCTTCGCCTTTTCGGTCAGCAATTTTAATAATAATCTGACACCTTTTTTATAGATTAACTCTTCGGTCGGCTTTACCGGAGTAAATGATTTCTGCTTGGTGTAAGTTTCAAAGCCCTCGAATCTACAAATCGCGACGACCGTCTTAATCTCTTTTTTTTCTGCAGACGACAATTCGGCAACCTCTTTCACCAGCTCCTTGAAAGTCGAAATTATTTTTTCGGGATCAGTCGTGTTTTCATTAAAGGTGGTCTCTCTCCCGATTGACTTCGTCTCTTCCGAAAACGTGACTTTCGAGTTGTCTCTACCTCGCGCCTTTTCATATATCGCCTCCCCCCTCTTTCCCAGTCGATCGCTGAGCTGTTTTTTGGAAAGTCCTCTGAGATCCTTTATCTTCGGATTACCTCTTCCTAATAATCCTTCAATCTCTCTTTTTGTCTTCGGTCCGATACCCGGAATTTCTTCAATCGGTTTACCGGATATGAAGCTTATTGTCTCTCGCGGAGTCACAACCGTCAATCCATTCGGTTTTTCCTCTTCAGAGGCCATTTTAGCGATCATTTTATTTTCTCCCACTCCGACGCTGCAAGTAAGCTTCTCTTCTCTTAAAATCAACTCCTTGAGCTCCTCGGCCACTTTACGTGCCCGACCATAGCCTTCAACTATCTCTTCCAAATCCAAATAGGCCTCATCAAAAGAAACCCGTTCACATTTTTCAGTAATCCCTTCCATCATTTTAAAGATATTGTCGGAGACTCGTAAGTAAAGAGATTTATTGACCGGTAAGTAGACGGCTTGTGGGCAAAGCTTGTAAGCTTTCGATATCGCCATTCCGGAATGAACTCCGAATTTTCGAGCTTCATAATTACAAGTCGAAACCACCCCTCTCGCGTTACCGTTTTTCGGATCGGCACCAACTATTAACGGCTCGCCTTTAAAGCGAGGATTTTCTCGCTCTTCTACCTGAGCGAAAAAATAATCCATATCGAGATGTAAAATCATCTTAAAATTCAAAACTTAATATTATGATTTAATTATAACATAATAAAAAGCCCGAATTTCGGGCTTTTATAAATTTCTTTTGATAAACTCCAATGCTTCTCGATGATCCGATAACGGTTCGGGTAAAAGCTCCAAAGTTATCTGACCACTCCAATTCAAGGTTTGCACAACTCTCAAAAACTGCTTAAGGGGCAAAATACCATTTCCGGGAGTTACGTTTTTCTCCAACAGGTTCGGATTAACGCTTTTCATATCGTAAAAATGAATTATCGATACGTGCCGATGAAGGTCTATGAAAGATTCAATCGGATCCCACCCCATCTTAGCCATATAGCCGATATCGAAACATATTTCACATCGATATCGTTTTACAAAATCCAAAAACCATTCGGAGTCGACTCTTTTTCCACCGAAACTTTTCATCTTCAACTCCAAAGCTACCCTCTCATTACCTTGATTCTTGACCTTTTCAAAAAGGTACTCTCTTAAATCGTAAAAGTTTCTTTTTTCCAAATGTTTTACTATCGGAGCTTCAAAGCTCAAAGCCAAATCTCGAAAATCTCCCCCACTCCAAGTCGGGAACGGTTTTAAATCCAAAAAACTCAGTTTATGAACCAACTTCGATCCACCCGAACCGAAGGGTTCGTGTAAGCTGAATACTCCCCAGTCGAGTCTTTCCGGTAAACTCTGGAGCGCTCTTCTGGTAAGAAGTAGCTCTATCCCGTCATAGCCTTTCTCAAGTGCCGTTCTGACCTTGTCGTCACCGTTGAACACCCACGGAATCGACCCACTCGAAAGCACAACCTCAATTGTCAAATTAATCCCTCCTCTCTGTTATTTATCTGTAAAAGAGCACTTTATTATAATAATTATGGTTAGTAATGTCAAATAAATAGACGTATTTTTAACCTCATGCGAAATATCCTTCCGGATTAAAACTGATTCCTAATCTCAATTTGCAATCCAGATGAAATAATTTAGCGTGGTGGCTACAAAAACCCAGGCGGTATAGGGAATAAGAGCTACCGCCATCTTTCTTGAAAGCGGCCACAAGAAAAAGATAAGCCCCAATATCGTTAAATTTAAAAGAGAGATATGGATAAGAGATAATCCGACAAGATTGAATCCGAAAAAAAGCATCGACCAAGTGGCGTTTAAGATTGCATTTATTACAAAAAGTCCGATTATAAGCTTAAATCGTTTATTATCTTTAAATTTATTCCAAAAAATAAGGACCACGGCGGTAACCAAAGCGTAAAGAAAAGTCCATATCGCCCCTATTATCGCTCCGGAGGGCGTCCAGCTCGGTTTTACCAGCTCGTCATACCAACCGTTTAATCCCTGAGCCGTGAAATAATTTCCGAAAAGGGCCACCGCTATCGTAATCAAGGGAATAATAAAATAATTCGGCTTTATATTTTTCATATTTTTTTACTTAACAAATAATTTTCAAATTCTTCAATCTCCTTTATCGCTTTTTTTCGATATTCCCGATCGGTTGAAAAATCCAGCTTCTTGATTCTATCCCCGACTATTTTTATTAATTTTTTCATTCTTTCAACTTCTTCATCTTTAATTTCCGCCGGAAGGGTTATTATCTTCCCGTCTTCATTAGGTTCAACAAACTCCAAGGACGCCTTCTTGACTACCGACCCCTCGAATTCGGATGATGATTCGATTAATAATTTATAGAAAATTAACTGATTTCGGTATTTCCACGCTTTTATTTTGTCGTATGCTTTCCGTGGATTCCAACTCTCTATCGGTTTTCCGGTTTTAAAATCGGCCACCTCGATATCTCGACCCTGTTTGACTATCTTGTCTATTTTTCCGGTTAATCTGTGTCCTTCGATTACGACTCCCTGATTTCTAAAGCTTTTTTCGGTAAGATCATCAACATTGAAACTCTCTATTTTGCTTTGATAAAAAGCTTTCAACGAATCCGTTCCTCTTTTCGAATACTCCGAAAAATCATCTTCGGATAATCTTTCTTTTTTTAGAAACTTTTTAAAGGTGTCCAGAACAAATTCCCGAGAAGGTATCTCGCCCTTATTCTTAAGATCTTCATATATCCGATTTATCGTCTCGTGAATCGCCGTACCGTACGATGCAGCTGGATGTTTTTTAGTCGGAAATCTGAGAAGAGTGTCCTGCAAAAAATCTTCCGGACCGTTGTCGGCAACATTAAGATACTTATTAAAGCCGGTGGAGCTCAACAGATAATTTTCAGCGAGTGGCTTCAGAAGCTCTTTTTCGCTTGCTTTAAATGGTGGAGAGTGATAACCCTTTCTGGATACTTCCAAGCTCCGATATCCCACTTCCACCGCCTTCTCTTCCATATCGAAGTGGTCAATAAATTCAAGCGGTGAATATCCTCGCCCGTTCTCTTTTTTCAGGTGAGCGGTTATGGTTAAAAATCGTTTCGCCCGAGTTAGACTGACATAGAAAAGTCTCAAATGATCATCTCTGGTTTCCGGAATATTAAGCGGTATATTGGATGGTAGCGGAAGTCTGCTCGATCGCCCTCCTTTAGCCCAGATTTCTTCTTGACAGCTAAGAAGGAAAACCGCCTCGAACTCCCTTCCTTTACTGCTGTGAGCGGTAATCAAAGAAACCGCTTTCGAATCGGTAATCAGCGGATTGGTATCATTTATGGCAATTCCGTTTTCTCGATGGCGATCAAAAAATTCCAAAATATTTCTCGCTTTTAGCAATCTCCCCTCTTTGTATCCTCTTAATTCCGAAGTGAATCTTTTTAAAGCGGAAAGAAATTTAAAATACCGGGTCGGATCCTCTTTCAGGGCTTCTTTATTAAAATAATATCTTTTAATCGGGCTTCCTTTTCCCTTGTTTCCGATCGCATAATCAAAAATCTCCTCGGCCGTCTTATATCTTGATTTTTGCGCCAAATCGGATAAGAAATCTGCAATTTCTTGAAAAGAGCCCCGTTCCATTTCTTCAAACCAGGAACTCCCGTTTTGATAAGCATCTCGAGCCAGTCTCCACAAGTCTTTTCTTTTTAAGTCCCAAAAAGGATAACTCAAAATTTCGGGTAGAAGCTGGTCAGCCTTATCCTTGTCTCCGTCCAAAAGGTAAACTGCAAATCTTATTATCTCTATGATTTGCCTTATCAGCTCATTTTCTAAAACGTTCACTTTTCTCTCCGCGTATATCGGTATTTCCGCTTCCGAAAAATAAGGGGCAATCTCCTTCAATATCTTGTGCTTTCTGGCCATAACGGCTATTTCTTGAGGATCGACCCCTCTGTCGATTAAAGACTTCACTCGATTTACGACATAGGAGTATTCCTCTTCTTTGGTTTCAAAACTCTTCGCATCAACCTCTTCTTCCAGATTTTTATTAACGGCAACCAGATTCTTATCAACCTCCTTTAATTTGGATTCCAGCCTCTCTTCTCCTTTGGAAATAACCGTCTTCGCTTTTTCCAGTATCTCTTTTCCCGATCGATAATTATTTTTCAAGGTAATCACGTTTACCTCGCTATAGCTTTCCTTGAAATTTAAAATATTGGAGATCTCAGCCCCTTGAAATCTGTATATCGCCTGATCGTCATCTCCGACGACACAAACGTTCGGTTTGTCGTGTGGTTCGTCGGCGGTTAAGTTTTTTAAAAGACGCATCTGAACACCGCTCGTATCCTGAAATTCGTCAACCATTATATATTGATATCTCTCTTGAAGCTCATACCGTAAAGATTCTTCCTTTTCAAGTACTCTGATTACGTCCAAGATAAGATCCGAAAAGTCATAAAGCCCTCTTTTGTGCATCTCTTCTTCGTATTTTTCATATTTATTAACCAGGCTTTTATGTTTTTCAATGTAGTACTTATCCCGCAACACTCTCCCTTCTTTTTTTCTTTTTGTCCACTCATTTTTCCAAGCGGTTATCTCCTTGGTTGTTTCAACTTCCAAAGTTTTACTTAAAGAATTAGCTAAAATTTCATTGAGTGGCTTAAATTGTTCCAAAGGAAAATCAACTTCCATTTTTCTTAATTTGTCTATCAGCTCAACAATCTCATCTCTCATCGAATTGGAGACTCGATTACTGAAAGTGTCACTTATAAACGGGTTGATTTTATCGATTACTTTTTGATTAACCTCCAAAGATTCCCTTAATTCTTCGGGAGTTATCCCCGCCTTTTTAAGTTCGGGGATCATTCTTTTGAGCGGTTTTAAATATACGAAACCGAGCTCCGGATGGCTGCTCTTCAAGGGGTCGTCGTAATCGGCATCCTGAAGTATCTCTTCCAGCAGTTCCGTCTTTGTTATCTCGTCGGCCAAATTAAAATTGGCTCCGTCGTAAAAATACTCGGAATAACTACTCATTACCTCCTTGCAAAAGCTGTGAAAAGTAAAAGTGGGAACCTTGTAACCCTTTTCACCGATCATCTCCACTAATCGCTTTTTCATGTTCAAAGCGGCCGCATCGGTAAAAGTTAAGCAAAGCAGACTACCGGCCGGAATATCCCTTTTTCGGAGTATGTTGGCTACCCGAACCGATAAAAGTTCGGTCTTTCCAGACCCGGGGCCGGCAACCACCATTAAGGGTCCGTCAATCCAATCGACGGCCATCTTCTGCTCCTTATTCAGTCTTTCGTAATTTTTTTTAAAATTTTTCATCAATATTTTTTCTCATCTTTAAAACCTCTTCTACTGAAAAATGAACTCCGTAAGATCCCTGGCTCATTACCATGTCGCCCCTTTCTTGATGACCCAAACCGAAAAGATGTCCGATTTCATGAGCTAACGTTCGATAGTCACGACCGGCGGTGTAATCGGGTATTATCGTTGTCGACCTTCCCGGAAAAGCTATCCCGTTTAACCCTCCTAAACTCTTAACTAAAATAATATTTATCTCTCCCCGTTTGGGATTTAAAAAATTAAAGTCTCCCTCCAGCACTCTTCCGATCTCTTCTCTACTTAACTCTCTCTCTTCAATCCTTACCCCTCCGGGATAAATTTCAGCCTGAGCCATAATGTTAAAGCTGTTTTCAATCAAGCTTTCAATCTCCTCATCATTGCGGGAAGTTCCAAAAACTTCTTCTCTCAAAGCCAATACTCGCACCGGAATAAAAACTTCTTCCATATCGACAATCGGATCCATCTTCCGAACGGTCACTTCTTCGGGAGTTCTTCTAAAAAATAAGAAATCCCGTGGTCCGGAAAAATATATCATTAAGAAGATTAAAAAAAGAGCAATCAGAAACTTGCCCAATCGCTTAATTAAGCTTTCCTCTTTTTCTTCTTCATCACCCTCGAAATGAGGCTTTTCTAAAATCTCACCGTCCATCTTTTTCTGGAGTTAAAACTTCTTCCGGTTTTTTCGGCTTTTTTTATCTTTCCCAAAATAAAAGAGTGGCAATCTTTATCTCCGGAACCCATATTATAAGCATTTAAAATATGTCCCGGTCTTATATGATCTTTTTCGTAAACTAAAAATTCTCCATCGGGGGGAATATCGGTGGTCAAGCTGTACGGCTCAACTTCTCGCCAGCCCTCTTTTCTATTTTCCGTTTCCGGATAAAATATCTTGACCGTTTCTCTCTTTTTACCCGCCTCACCGATAATTTTCAATATCTCTTTAAATCTCATTACCATACTTTATTATAGCAAATGGCGTCTCCAAATAAAAAAAGAGGTCAACCCTCTCAAATAATAAATTAAATTTTCTTTTTATTGACCGAAATCTTCTCTTATAACTTCTTCTAATTGATTGAAAAAAACGGTTATTATCTTCCCTTTTTGATTTAGAAAGTCAAAAGTAAGACGTGGCCAATTATCCCTACATTCGGCTATCACCTCTTGACCGGAAACTCTTACTTTCAGTTTTTTATAAGCTCCGTTCGGCAAAAGATGAAATTTAAAAATTGAAAATTCGGGCACCGCCTGGACGACCCACGAACGGGTCTTTCCTTCGTTATAGTTTTCCACCTTCCATCCTTTCTCTTCGGCTAATTTTTCCAAAGCCCGCTCGGTTGCTTGATAAAGCTCGTTGAAAAAAAACTCTTCAAAAATTCTCGCTTCTTGTTTCATAAATTATAGCTTTTTTTAATTTAATCACAGGAGCTATAGCCTGTCAATTCTTTCCGGATTCTTTCTTTTCTTGAATTCGGTCCTAAGAATATCCTTTTCCGTTTTATTTTTTAGTTTGGAAACTATATCGCTGTCAAATGAAGATCTTTTTTTCTTCTTTTTTCCGGATCTGAAGAGACCCTCTCTTCGTTTATCTCTTATTTCGGGAGTTGTCGGCACCGGTTGGCCTCCTCCTCCGATACATCCCCCGGGACAAGCCATAAACTCCAAATAGTCATAATCAACATCTTCAAGTAAAGAAACCGCCTCCGAAAGACCGCTGGCTCTTTTTGTTTTAATCTTACGATCACCGATCTTTAAAATAAAGTCTTCATTATCTCTAATCTCTTCGGTTGATCTTTCTCCGGTCAAGATAAAGTGAGCTTCTCTGATTGCCGCTTGAATTACTCCCCCGCTCGCTCCGTAGCCCACCCCGTCTCCGGTTGCTTCTCCGAAGGGATTGTCAAAGTCGGAATCCGGTAAATTTTTAAAATCAACTCCTTTATCTCTAAGCAATCTACCGACTTCTCTTACCGTCAACACATAGTCAACCGGCCTCGTCGATCCCACTTTCAGCTCCTCCCGCATTATTTCATATTTTTTGGCTACGCACGGCATAACCGAAACAACAACCTTTTCTCTTCTTCCTTTGAGCTCTTGTTTAATAAGCGACCCCAATATGATATGCGGTGATCTAACGGTAGTGAGGTTGTCTACGAACTGTGGATAATAAAATTCAATGAATCGAACCCAGGCCGGACAACAAGAAGTAAGCATCGGTAAATTCTCTCCCGATTCGATTCTCTCTATCAGCTCTTCGGCCTCTTCATGAGTCGTAAAATCAGCTCCGACCGAGACATCAAAAACCTTATCCGCTCCCGCCTCTTTAAGTGCCGAAACCAATTTTCCGGTCGAATCGGTCCCCGGTTCGAGCCCGAACTCTTCACTGATACTGATCCGCGCTGCCGGTGCTATCTGAAAAATTATCTCCTTATCTCCATTTTTATCTATCGGATCGGAAACCTTTTCAAATTCACCGACTCCCTCAAAGGACCCGGCGGGACATCTCAATATGCACTGCCCGCAGTAAACACAAGCTCGATCTTTAGCCGGCTCCACTTCAAAAAGATGTCCTCTTCCCTTCATCTCCAGGAAAGAGACATTTTGTCTCTCACAAACTTCAATGCAATTTCGACAATCAATACATTTTGAAGAGTCAAAATCGATAATTCCTCCAAAAGAAAGCTCCGGATAGTCGTCTTTTCTATCCGTAAATCGATTAATTGTCACTCCGTATTCCCTGGCCAAAGAAAGAAGCTTACATCCCGGATTCCAAACGCAGTCATGACACTCTTCCTTATGTTGAGAGAAGAGAAGTTCCAGGTTAATTCTTCTGATTTGCTCTATTTTTCTATCACCGGTAACGATATCCATCCCCTCCTCTGCTTGTCTTGAGCAGGCTGAAAAATACTCATCACAATTTTTGTCCTTAACGATACACAGTCGACAGCTGCCGGTAACACAAAGATAAGGATGATTGCAAAGAAAGGGAATCTTAATCCCTTCTCTTTTAGCCACTTCCAAAACGGTTTCTCCGTTTTCAAAATTGTAAGAGCTGCCGTTTATTCTTATATTCATAAATCTCTTATCGATTTAAAGACTTTGGCCGCCGTGCTGCCGAGCGGACAATAAGAACTCTTTTCAAGGGCTAAAATTATCTCTCCGAAAAGAGCGTCGTCGAGCTTCTCTTTTTCAACCATTTCATTTATTCTGTATATCCCTTCTCTGCAAGGAGTACATTTATCACAATTCCCGTGCATTAAAAATTGAGTGATTCTTTTTAACTCCTTCTCTTTTTCGAAGCTACTCATTTTGATCACTCTAACCGCTCCCAACCCGTCCCAAGGAACATTCAATTGTCTCCCGGAAAGGAAGACTCCTCCGGCTCCTCCTCCGGCCTGAACCAAGAACGGAAAATCCGGATAATTACCGGTCTCTTTTAAAATTTCCGTTATTGACAAATTATTTTTTAACTTAAAAACACCTTCATTTTCAACTTCTCCCGCTATTGAATAAAATCTGCGATGATCATAGGTTCCGTCTTTTATTTCCGATATGGCATAAAATGTTTCAACGTTGTGAACCAGTGTCGGGAAACCGTTTATACCCGCTTCGGTCGGAAAAGGAGGTTTTTCAGTCGGCTCGGCTCTTTTTCCCTCGACTGAACTTATCGCTGAAGTCTCTTCTCCGGCAACATATCTGTCCTCTTTAAGCTGAAAAGAGATTTTCCAGTCATCAAAAAGCTCTTGCAAGGTATCACCGAAAATCTTAAAGTAGTCTTTCCTGATGTAAAAAAAGGTATGATAAATTGAAAATTCCTTTATCACTGCCTTAATTCCATCAACAACCCTCTCCGGTTCCGTAAGCAAGACATGCTTATCCTTGGACACGAAAGGCTCTCCTTCGGCGGCATTGCAGATCATATATCTCTCTTCCGGACCTCCGGAAAAATTTTCCCACTTTAAAGCTACCGGAAACCTACTTCCGCTTCTTCCCTTTAATTCTTTTTCTTTTACCTCCTTATAGAGCATTACTTGATTTCAAATGTAATCGTCACCGAACTGATGATTTCATTTTCTCCCAATTCAATCGGAACTCTTCCCGCTTCCGCTTCTTCCATCATTATCCGATCATCGGCTCTAAAAGGTTGAAATTGTCTCGACTCAGAAAAATCAATTATTCTTCCCAAGCGAACTCCCAAAGAGTCAGCAATAATTTTCGCCTCTTCTTTTGCTTTTTCGATCGCTACCTCTCTTGCTTCAGCTTTTAAATCTTCTTCATTGCTGACCGAAAAAAGTAATCCGGAGACATTGTTGGCTCCCGAATTAATCGCTCCGGCAATAATCTCATCGACCCTGTCCAAATATTCAAATTTGACCTGGAGATCATTTCTTACCTCATAACCGACAATCTCCCCTCTGGTTCTTTCCGTTTGGTCGTAAACCGGTGACACTCTGAAATTAACGGTTCTCATCTTTTCCTCTTCTATTCCTTCCGTTTTCAAGTACTCTATAACCGCTTCCATTTGTAAACTGTTTTCTTCAGTTGCCGCCGTATAGTCTTCTCCCGTTCCGATTACTCCGAAACGAATCTCGGCCTCATCCGGCCTTTCGGTTATCGTCTCTTCACCGGAAACTCTTATGGTTCTCGCTCCGTCCAGACCCAAATGACTACCGACAAGCAGTTGATTTTTAATAATCACGGCAGTAAGAACGATAATTAAAACCAAAAAAACCGTTAAAAGTGGAGAAAGTTTTTTAAAATTCATTTTTTAAAGTTTTGATTAATAATCCATTAAAATTTTACCATTATAAAAAAAGAGAGGCAACCCACCCGGGGCTCCTCTCTTTTTAATAATTTCAACAGTCGATTACGGTTGAAGGGCGTCTTCTTCTCCTTCCACTAAAATCACTACCTCTTCAACTGAATCAAACTGAAGGAGAGTTTTGGTGATTTGATCTTGAATATTTATTATCCAAGCCGATCCGCCACCGGGGTCGATTTCACTGCTAAAATCAACCGTAGCGACACCTTCCATTAAATCAAAGGAAAGTAATTCGACTCCGTCGGGAATCGCACTACTGTAATCTTCATCTTCCACTCCTTCAAGAAGTGCTAAAATCGCCGACTCTTCTACTCCGTTAACCAAATCTATCTCTTTATCGATCGCAGCAACTCCTTCAACTCCGTCTACAACTTGCACATAATAGAGCTCAACCGTCGCCGTTTCCTCGAGATCTTCATCATTCTCATCGTCAAGATGAGTGCCTTCAATCTCGTCAAACGTATCATCGGTGATCGCTTCAACCACTTCACCATTTTCAACCACTACTCTGATCGTGTGTGGGGTAATAACTTGTGCCGGAAATTCGTCATCTGCTTTCTCGCCATAACCGGCTTCAGCAGATTCGAAATAGAAAAAAAGTTCGTAAACGTTGTCTTCTATCATCGAAGAGCCTTCCAAAACGAGCTCATCTCCTCCTCTGTAAACGTAAGTACCCGCATTATCCGCAATCCAATCTTCGGCAATCTCCACCGCCTCTTCTTCCGAAACCTCCACATGAAGCTCGGAGTCTTGTAAGAAGTAACCTACAAGCAAAACCAATGCTACGACCAAAATTCCAATTAATACTTTTTTCATAATTTTTTAACTTATTTTTTCGACCTTTTTTAATCCTTTTTCTAAAAAATATTGTAACACGATTTATCTTATTTTACAACAAAACCCCCTCTCCCGGGGGTTTTGGAAATTAGATTAGAGTCGGAATAATTATTCCTCTTCTTCCTCTTCTTCCTCTTCTTCCTCAATCTCGTCATCGAAGTCTTCTTCAAGGTCCTCATCAACTTCGAATTCGTCTTCAACATCCTCATCAACTTCGAATTCGTCATCGAAGTCTTCATCAAACTCGTCCTCGAAGTCGATCATGTTATCAATTTCGTCTTCGAATTCGGGATCAATATCTTCCGGCGTATCAGTCATAGCGACAGCGAGAATAATTACCAGCACCGCAACGATTGCGATAACTATTAAGATTGTTTTTTTATCCATGAAATTCCTCTTAATTTATCCGACCTTTCTTTTTTGCAGATTGTTAATTTTAAACACTCTCTAAAGAATGTCTTCTTAATAATAACATAAATTGTAAGAAATAATCAAATTAAAAAAAAGCGCCCGTTTAGGCGCTATAAGCGATCCGTATTTATACAAAATCGCTTCTTCTTAAAATATTCCGGAACCGATAAATTCGGGGTAGCTTCCGAGCTATGGTACAGACGGAGGTGATAATTGCCGGCACCTACGACTATCAGCTTGATTTCGTCTCTGTCTTCAAAACTCTTTATTGACAGCAGTCTTGCCGTTTTACTCTTTTCCGGCCGGTACAAAACCTCCTTAACTTCTCCACTCTTGGGATGAGCAGAGATAATACAGAAAACAGCCGTGTATAAATATTTATTATCCTTATCATAGATTTCCTGGTCAACTTTCCTGATTGAGAAAACTAATCCGGAAATACCGGTTATGAAAACCGGAACCCCTTTGATGAATGATCCCAATTTGTTTTCAGAAAAAGTTGATAAGTTATCTATCTTTACTTCCTCTCCGCTCTTCCTATAAAACCTTTCAAGATCCACCAGGCTCTTTTCTTTATCTTTTGTAAGGTTCATCTCTATCCCTCCTTTGAATATATTGTAAATTTAATTCATTTTTTTGTCAAATAAAAGACGGGGGTGTATACTTATTAAATAATTAAATTGTTATGAAAATAAATCAACTCAAAATAAATAAATATAAAAGTATTACTAAAAAGGTCGAAATAAATAATTTTTTCGACTTTAATATTTTGGTCGGTCCGAATAACGCCGGTAAAACGAATATATTGGACGCCGTAGAGCTCTTTTTCAACCCTGAAAGAGAGCAGTTAAAAGATGGTGATGTTGAAATAGCAATTAAAAACGGAGAGAAAGAATATGGTTTTTCTTTTTCAGACGGCTCTTTTCATCCTCCGTTAAAAGATTTTTCTTCCTCTTTTGTCAGAATAAATCACGAAGTATCTCCCGAAAAAGTTTCCCAGGATCTGGAAAAGTTCAAAAAAACCGATTCCGAAAAATACAATAAATTTACCGAATCGATGGAAAGATATTTCGGCAATCTTCAAATGAGTGAGGAGCTCTTCAAGGCGAGCACGGAAACAAAAATAGAAGCCAAGTCCTGGCGGAGAATGGGTGAGGGCTTTAAACGGCTTTTCGTCATCCTTTTTTATATTTACAATCC
The DNA here is from genome assembly GCA_964573145.1 of uncultured Candidatus Saccharibacteria bacterium. Lineage (GTDB taxonomy): Bacteria > Patescibacteriota > Minisyncoccia > Minisyncoccales > PWPS01 > PWPS01. The sequence continues at coordinate 19,677 of CAZNIM010000001.1, read as the reverse complement.
ACAATTCGAGATAATTCTGATTGACGAACCGGAAATCCATCTTCATCCGTCAGTTATAAAAAAATTTTTAAAACTTCTGCATAATGAAGAGTTGGAAGGAACAATAATGATGACCACTCATCATCCGACCATGGTTCAGGCTAAATTCTTAAAAAATACTTGGAGAGTGGCCAGAGACGAAGATAGAAGCACGACCATATACAAATTTAAACGAGGGCTCGACATCGAACGCTTGGTTCAAGAGATAAACGATGATAATTCAGCTATGCTTTTTACCGATAAAGCACTTCTGGTAGAGGGTGTTTCCGACAGCATTTTGATGCGTGGGCTGATTGATAAGTTTTACACCGGAAAAAAGGATATAAAAGTAGTTTATTCGGGGGGTGTCGGTGACATTAATTTGTATGAAAAAATATGCAAAGTTTACAACATCCCCTACTCGATAATGATTGACGGCGATGCTCTTGATTCTTATTGGAAAAAACGATTCGGAGAGAAGGATCATCCGAGAAAAAGAGAAGAGTTAAAAAAAGAAGGAGTTTTCGTCTTAAAAGGTGCTCTGGAAGATAACTATCCTCAAAAATATCAAACCGAAGAAACAAAACCTCTCTCCGCTCTTCGAGCTGCCGGAAAAATAAAAAAAGAGGATTTTGAATCCCCTCTAATGAGTTCGTTAAAGGAAGTTATTGTTAATCTTTAATTCCAATTGAAATTTTTAACTTTAAAAATTTCATGAAGAGCCTCGAGATAAGTCGAAAAGCTCCACGCTTGACTTATCGCTCCCTCCGCTCTCAACTCTTCCGCCGAACTGACCTCACTGTGGTGGCCGACGGCCCCGTTCCACATCATATCGGTTCTACTGGCTTCCAAAATCTTATTAATTTCATAAGAGAATTTGCCTTCGTCCAGTCGATGCATCGCTATAGCCGCTAAATTATTTACAAAGAACCAGCTATCGCCCTGGTGATAGCTTTGTGGATTCTCACCGGTATGCTTTAAGTTGAACCTGGGATTTTCTCTACTGATGCTCGCCAACCCTCCCCAATCGAGCCACAACTCATGCAGCGACCTTCTAAAGCATATCTTCCACTCCTCATCGCTGAGTAATTCAGGATATATATAATAGGCTAAAAATATATTCGGTCTTATCGTTCGGTCTAAATAATCGGTTTCCGGAAAATATCCGTCAGCCAAAATAGATCCGTCCCAAAAAATATTTCTGACTCTTCTTTTCAGCTTCTCTTCCAATTCGGTATATTTTTCTTCGTTTTCTTCATCAATTAATCTTCCCAATTTATACATACTGAGCTGTAAAGATTGAATCTCTATTCTCGCCCCTTGTCTGGGCAATGAATCCATCCAGGTCTCTTTCGGTCCGGTTACTTTTAAAATTTCATCCGGATTAAAATCAACTTCTTGCCGTAGAGAATCAACCAACTCTCTCTCCTCCTGTTGATTAAAGCTATTTATGAAAAGAAAAGCTCTTTTAAAGATCCATCCGGCGCTGTCAGCCAAATGATTTTCCTTCGGTCCGGTTCTATTACCTCGTAAAAGAGACCAAAATAGAGACCTGGCCCTTTTCTCATCAATCACATTCAATCCTCGTAATACTATCGCTTCGTCCCGTTCCCAAAATTGGAAAAACCAAGGAAATCCGGCATAAACTCTCTGCCCGTCAACAAGCAGATTATCGAGCCCGGTTTCGGCAGAAACAAAATCAATCGGTTCCTTTTTTTCTTCTAAAAAATTAAATTTATGTTCTTTTTTAATTTCGGATAAAGCCTCTTCCCTACTCTCGGACGCAAAAAAGAGAAAGCTTCTTCCGGTCATTTCCAAGGCTGAAAAAACCGCTTTTTCAAAAGGAGGAGAGCTTCTTTCTTTATCGAACTGATAAGTTCTGACTATTCCTTTTTCAATTTTTTCAAAGCTCTCGAACCCCTTTATTGCCAAAAACAACTCCTCCCCTTCCTTGTTGCTGGAAATGAGAAGCCCCTCCTCCACTTCTTCAATGTGATAATCGGGATAAGAATCGCTATAAGACTCTCTAATATCCAAAACGAGCTCTACGGTTTCAGTGGAGCTTAATTCATATAAAAGAGCGTGGCTGTTTTCAGCTATAAAAAACTTCTCTATCAAGTCTCCCCTTTTACGCTCCACCCCTTTAAAATGATTGCCTATAATCTCTACCTCTTTTCTGTCTACCGGACCGATATCCTCGATCACTTTATAAAGTTTTTTTCCTTTCTCTTTTTCGGGTGAAAAAAACCAGCCTTGATATCTGCTTTCCGCCTCGTCGGCCATCCAAATATAATCTCCAATATCGTTCCCCAGGAGAAATGTTCTCTCCCCTTCAACCTCTTTCTCCCAAACCTCTTCTCCTAAAATATGCTTAATCTTCATTCTAAAGATCTGTTATGAGCTTGAATATAATTCTCCACAAAATCCGACCAGTCCGCCTTGGAAGCTATCTTTCTGGCTTCTATCTTGTTGTCAACTCTTTCCTTACGACCGAATAACGAAAACCGATACATGTAATCAGCCAAGTCGGCAACGATCTTCTTATCGCTTTTTTCGTATCTTTCCAATACGTAAACTCCTTCCTTCCCTTCTTTTTCAGTCAACGTTTGTCGATACCTTCCGAATCCGGCCAAATCGGTCGTTACCGAAGCGACTCCCAAAGCGGCCGCCTCCAAAGGAGTATATCCCCAAGGCTCATAAAAACTGGGAAAAACACCCAGGTGACAGGCTTCCAAAGCTTCTTGATAATTAAGATTGGATAATCCGTCATGACCGGTTAAATAGATCGGATAATAAACCACTTTTACTTTATCTTCTTTCTTATTTAAAAGTTGATGATTTTTTAAAGAATTTAATATTCTATCATTATCATCGGCCAAGTCGTGAGTCGCAATCGGTGGAGTTTCTTCCGCTCGATTTAAACGAAGTAATTTTTTTTCCAGCTCAAAAAGATAGTTTTCACTTATTATCTTTTCAGTACTCATCTCTTCATCATAAAAGAGATTGTAAAGAATATTCTCTTCCACTTCCGGCATCGCTCCGCTTAAAGACTCTTTGATGTCTTGAAAATATTCCCGATTTTCTATCAACTCTCTTTTTACCGATCTGACCCCGGTCGGAATCCAGAAAAAAGCGATAATCGTTTTTTCGCTACCCTCCTCTTTCATCTTTCTGTTCAGCTCGGACAGTCCCTTAATAAAAACATCCACTCCTTTAGCCTTATATTCATTTCTGCCGATAATAAAATAGAATAAAGTTTTATCTATATTAAACTTATAGTAAGGAAAGAAGAATGAAATTACGAACTCTCGCAATCTTTTTCTTTGCAGTCTGTGTTTAATAACTATCTCTTCAAAAGTTAAAAATTTATCCAGATTTAGCCCGTTGGGTAAAACAATATCCGGATCTCTTCCCAAGAAGTTTTTGGTCTCCATTCCCGTAATTTCGCTGACGGTCGTAAAAACATCCGCTTTCTCGGTTGCTTTTTTCTCCATTTGATGCTTGGAGTGAACATTATTTTCGTACGCTTTATCGGTCGGATTTATCTTATCGAAGCCGGTATAAAAATTAACTCCGTTGTAAGCTAAAGATCTCCCGAGACTGGTTGCGTGAGTAGTAAAAACGGTGCCTATTTCTTCATTGTTTTTATCAAGGTAAAGAAGTCCCGCTCCCGAAAGCCATTCATGAAAATGAGCTACCGCTTTTTCATCTTTTTTCAAAAGAGCCTTCCTCATTTCGCTAACCAATCTTCCGGTTGCCCAAGACCAAACAATCGGCTCATCGAAAGTATGCCCGGCGCTTAATGAGTCTATCCCGTACCCTTCCCACAATTCTTTCTTTATTATATTCGTTTCGGAAAAATAATCTTGAAAATCAACCAGAATCGTCTTCGGCTTACCTTTTACCATCCATCTTCCGTAATGACACTTAATCCCTTCTTTGGCCAATTTGTCAAAAACTTTTTTAAGCTCTTTTTTCGGAGATTCTTCTTTAAACTCTCCTTTGCATTTATCCATGTAATAAGGACCCACCAGATAATACCCTTCACCGTATTTTTCAACCATGTTAGCGGATTTCGACTCCAAAACTCGATATATCCCTCCCACCTTATTGCAAATCTCATAAGAGACTTCAAAAAGATAGTCAGACTTTGGCTTCTCTTTTTTCATTTTTCTTCTTTTTAACTTGCAATTTGAAATCGCTTAAGGCGTTCGCATAAGATATGAATGCTTCATAAGGAGATTCATAAGGGCTAAAGTAATTGTGAACCGATCCGTCACTGAGCCCTTTAGTTGATACGTAATAAAAATGATCCGAAGTTTGCAGTCGCCGCCAATCTTCTATCAGCCTTTCGTCTCCGGTCTTTAGAACCTCTTCTTCCAAGCTGTAAACCTTGTTTAGAATATCTCTCTGCATCGCATTTCCTATCCAGGCCGAGAGATCTCTCTCCGTGTCGGCCCAAGAAGTAAAATAAGGAATATCCAACTCTCCGAATCTTCTATATCTGTCGGCAGCTTCACTCAAGGTTAAAAAGTCATTATCGGGATGTTTTAAAACTTCTTCCGGTAACTTTTTGAGAAATTCGAATATTCCGGTCGATTCCCATTGATGCTCTCCGAAGGTCTCATAATCCATGAAGAGATTAACTACTTCTCCATTTCCGTTTATCTCCGAAACCCATCTTGCAAATTTCGGAGCGGTTAACGGATACTCCTTCCATTTTTTACTTGAAAATCTAAAAGCTATATCGTCGGAAAGTCGATAATTCTTTAAAAACAGATTTATATCCGCCCCTTTCGGCTTGTATAAGAAGTTGGGGCTTCTCCATCCCAAAATCCGATCCACACCCTCGGCTAACACTCCTCGATACCCCATATCGGCCACCTCGGCGGCTAAATCATTATTGTAAGAAAGCTCGGTGCATCTAAAAACCGTCGGCTTACATCCAAAATGCTCTTCAACTTTTTTTTCGTGTTTTTTTACCTGTTTCCGAAATTCTTCTTTTGAATATAAAAAAGATAAAGAGTGATAATAAGTTTCGGCTAAAACTTCAACTCGTCCGGTATCGACCAGTCTCTTGAAGGATTCCAAAGTCTCCGGAGAGTAAAGCTCCATCTGCTCCAAAGCGACTCCGGAAAAAGAGAAGGTCGCCTTGAATTCGGGGTGTTTTTCCAGAAGCTCAAGCAATACTCTGTTGGTCGGAAGATAGGATTTACGAGCCACCTTCTTCATTATTCTTTCATTGTTCAGGTCATTCTCTCCGGATTCGTTAAAATACTCATGATCGTGGCCGATATCGAAATATTTGTATCTCTTTACTCTGAACGGTTGATGTACTTGAAAATAGAAACAGACTGATGGCATCTTTACTTTTTGATTAGCGACTTATAAATTTCGATACATTTATCGGTTGCCGAGTCCCAAGTTATCGAGCTGACTTCTTTTTTCCCCTCTTGAGCCAAGCAATCTCCCAGGCACTGATGATTCAGAGTGGTTAAGATCTTATTAGCCATCTCTCTGGTGTCCCAAAAATCAACTTTTAAGGCGTGTCGAATAACTTCGGAAACTCCCGACTGATTGGAAACCATGACCGGAGTTCCGTTTATCATCGATTCGAGCGGAGTTAATCCGAAGGGTTCGGAAACCGAGGGCATAACGAAAAGATCGGCGGCCTTGTATAGTCCGTGAAGCTCATCTCCCCTGACAAAACCCGGAAATATCACTCGGTCCGAAATTCCCAATTGGCCCACCTGATGAATCATCTGTCTTTCCATATCACCGGAACCGGCAACTACGAAAACCACATTATCATCGTGCTCACAAACTTGTCTTGCCGCTTCCAAAAAATAATCGGGGCCTTTTTGCAGAGTCAGCCTGCCGACAAAAAGAACTATTTTGTAACCGGCTTCTTTAAAACAATCCAAAAGACTCCTGCCCGGAACCTTTTCTTCCAAATCTACTCCGTTGTGAGCTACCTCCACTTTTTCTTCCGGTATTCCGTATTTTTCAACTATAATTCTCTTGGTGTAGTTACTGACGGCAACAACCTTATCCGCCTCTTCCATTCCTCGTTTTTCCCGACGATAAACCCGCTGATCGACATTTCCCCCTCCTCCGCGATCAAATTCGGTAGCGTGAACATGAGCGACAAATGGCTTCCCGGAGATTCTTTTTGCCGCTATTCCCGCCCCGAAAGAAAGCCAATCATGAGCATGAATAACATCAAATTTCTCAAAAAGGGCGATCTTTTTTGCGCATTGTTCATACCTATCAACCTCCTCAAAAAGATTCTTTCCGTAAATATTATTCTCCTCTTTTAAAACACTCTTATAGGTTTCACAAGTAATATAAGGAGTTATCGGTGATTCGAATTCAATCTCTTTATATTTAACGTCAGCCGAAAGAAGTCTGAAAAAATCTCTTTTCATCGAATCCTTCTTTCGGGGGACGACAAAAGTTAAATCAATCCCTCTTTCGTTTAATTTTTTTGATAGTCCCAAGCAAGCTACCCCCAACCCTCCACTATTTTCGGGGGGGAGCTCCCAACCGAACATGAGTACTTTTAAATTATCCATTACTACTCCTCCTTATTATTTAATTATTAATAATTATTTCGGCAACTTAAACCAAAAAGTGGAACCCTTTCCTTCCACACTGTCAAAGCCGATCTTCCCTCCTAATTTTTCTATTATTTCTTTTGATAAAAAGAGGCCCAGACCCGATCCGGTCTCCTCAACCAAATCGACATTACTGGCCCTCTCGAATCGTTCAAAGACCTTATTCTGTTCTTTTTTGGGAATTCCTATTCCCTGATCTTCAACTTCGAAAACGACAAATTTTTTATCTTCGTAAAGTCTTATATTAACCTTTTTACCCTTTTGGGTATACTTTATGGCGTTCGATATGAAGTTATCCATTACTATCTCCACCTGAGAAGGGTCACTTTTAATCTTCGTCTCCGTTTTTAAATCCGATTCTATCTTCAGCTTTTTACTCCTGTCAACCAGATAATCTTCGAGCACCTCTTCCGTCAATTTTTTTATTGGAAACTTCTCCATCTCGAATTCGTGTCCCTTCTGCTCCATTCTGGAAACCAGAAGGAGATTGTTAACCATTTCGGCCATCTTCTCTATATTTCCTTTCAAGCTTTTAAAGTACTTCTGCTGCTCTTCATCCAGTTCTATCTCGTCCCCCAAATCTTCAAAACCCCACTTGAGAGTAGTAAGCGGCGATCGCAGCTGATGAGTTACCAAGTCCACAAAGTCGGTTTTCATTCGGTTCGCCTCGGCTAATTTTTCAAATCCACTGATAACGGCATAACCGATAAAAAATATCAGTATCGCCTCGCCCGTTATCAAAGCTAACACCACAATCGGATCTCCAAAAACCTCCTCCCCCAAAGAATAAGTCACAAGAACCGTGGCGATTATAATAAGCCCCATAAAAACAAACAAAAACTGGGGGCATTTCCATAACGGAACCCCGTAGTTTTTGCACTGCTTGCGCAGATTCAATTCATCCAACAACTTCTTTACAAAACCCATAAATCTTCAGAGTAACAAATTTATCCCTCCTTCTTTTTTGAAAAATACTCTTCTTGATAATTATAAACAACTTCTCGAAAAAAATCCATTTAATTTCTTTCGGTCCTTTTTGTTCAGGGCTTACGAATAAAATCAATTAATTGCTTGCCCGGAACGAATAAAAAATGAACGAAGCGAACCTTAAAAAATAGCAGTCAAGAAGAGTCTTTGCTTGAAAAATTCACCATTACTCGATTATAGCAAAATGGAAAAATATAACAACTATTCCAAAAGAATGAAAAAATTATCCCCTTCTCTGGCTCTCCCGGAAACTTTAAGGCCGATCTCTTCTCCCTTTTTTGCCCTTTCAATCTTTTTTCCTTCAATTTCCATCGACTCCACTTGCCCCTCTAAAAAAGTGGTCTCCCCTTCGATAACGAAACGATCTCCCCGAGACAATCCCGATTGCAATTTCAAAACGGCAACTTCGGGTTCGGGGTAATAATGAACCACCTTACCGGTCAATACTCTTTTTACGGTTGCCGCACTTCCCGATGAATCAAAAGAAATTCCCTCCGGACCGGGGATTCCGAAATAAAAACCGGTTGAAAATTCTCTGTTATAGACTTCACTTAAATCATCCTTCCACTTTTTGGCTTTTTCTTTTGAAAAACTTCCCGAAAAATAATCATCAATCGCTTTTCTGTAAATTTCGGTAACCACTCTTACGTATCTCGGATTTCTTTGCCTGCCTTCTATCTTGAATGAGTCGACTCCCGCCTCGATTAATTCGGGAATATGCTCCACCATGCAAATATCTTTCGGGCTGAGATAATATCTACCATCGGTTTCAATTTCGTTTCCCGACGAATCGGCAATTTTCCATCTTCTCCTACAGAGCTGATTGCAAGCTCCTCTGTTAGCCGAAGAGTTTTCAAAAAACCCGGACAAAGTACATCTTCCGGAGATTGCAAGACACATCGCTCCATGAATAAAAATCTCCAACTCCAAGGAGGTCTTCTTTCTAATCTCTTTGATCTGCCTTAAGCTGAGCTCTCTGGCTAAAATCACTCTTTTTGCTCCGCTCCGCTCATAAAAGTCAACCGCTTTGGAGTTGGAAACACTCGCTTGGGTGGAGATAAAAAAATCAACACCGACATCTCGAGCTATTTCGATAGCCGCCGGATCCCACACTATCACCGCATCGACTTCGGCTTCTTTCGCTTTTCGGATAAGAGTCTCCGCATTATTCAAATCCGAGTCGTATAAAATCGAGTTGACCGTCAGGTAGGCTTTAACCTCTTCTCTATGACACTCTTTTACGAAGCCGACTAACTCTTCGGTCCCGATCCCTTTGGATCCCGCTCTTAAATTCAGATCGGAAACTCCGAAATAAACTGCATCGGCAAAAGGAGTCGCCGCCTTCAAGCCCGCTCTCGTTTTTATCGGGCTCATCAATTCCGGTTTTTTATTTTTATTTTTCATAATTTTTTAAATTATAGCAGATATATTAGAATTTAATATTTACAAAAAAGGATTAAGTGTTATAATAAAAATATAAAGGAGGTGTCTTTATGCTGATAACTGAAATTGAGGAGGTAATTATAGATCGTATAGTAGAGATATTTCTTCAAACCGTTTGGAGGAATAAATTGGGAAGGCTTTTAATCAGAAAGAGGGAGATGCCGGTATCGCATAGATCTTTAAAAAAAGTAAAAAAAATTTTGAAGGAAAATTTCTACCAGATAATCGATGTCGATAGAATTATTGTTCCTATCGGATCACTCAATCCCGGATCTGAAAATCCGGAAAAAGACTTTCATCTAATAGTTTTTTACAAAAACGACCCATTAAAATTCGACGTTATTTTCCCGAAGATAGACTCGAAGGAAATAAAAGTACGATTAAAGCTTGATAATCGAAGAAGCTACATCCCGATAATTTATTGGTTTAGAGATTTGAAAATTTGTCCACGAACGGTGGAAAAAGACATTATGACCTTTAAAGATAAAATCAACAAGAGAGGATAACCCTCTCTTTTTTTCTTGGTTTTGCGAGCTCGGGTCGTCGCAATTCGGTAGCGCAGCTTCTCGCACACAGCCCACAAATAAAAAGAAAAACCCCTGACGGAGTTTTGAACAGGCAACCTAAAATAATCAATGCTTTAAGAGTTTTTGAAGAGCTGCGGGACCGGGCTCGAATGAGTTGCCCGAAGGCATTGCCGTCCTCCCCTCGCACTGAGCTCGGGTCGTCGCAATTCGGTAGCGCAGCTTCTCGCACACAGCCCACAAATAAAAAGAAAAACCCCTGACGGAGTTTTTTCTTTTTATGCTGCGGGACCAGGACTCGAACCTGGATTACTTGGACCAAAACCAAGCGTGTTACCATTACACCATCCCGCAATTTCTAAGTGATTATAACTTAATTCGAATAAAAATCAACATTATTGCGGGTTTACAAGTATCAGTCTTTCATTTTCTATCGTTTCTTTAAGTTCATCTTCCTCAAATATTTCAATTTTACTCTTTCCGACTTTGAGCTTGTTTCCCAATTTGAATTTTTCAAGTAAATCTTCGGCTTCTTCGGTGTCGGTTATATCATCCGCAAATTTTGTAAAATAATAAAGATCATCATAACTCATCAACCCTTCTTCCTCATAATGCCCTTTAAAGACGTAGGCGATTCCGACACTGAGAGCTCGATGATTTTTCATCTCCGGAAAAAGATAAGCTACCGGAAGCTTGAGCAGGGTGCCGATCTTCTTTTTTATCTCCGGAAATCGATCCAGCCACTCATATACTTTTTTGGAGTATTCAAGAGTCTCTTTACACTGATGAGAGCAAGGATGGTGAGAAAACAGAAAGATATTGGAATCTGATTTAATATGAAAATTATTCATCAAAAAATTTATCTTATACGGATTTTCGGGAAAATAACTTTTTATATCAATCATATAATCCTTTCTGCTCGCGCAACACTTCGGATAAGAAAGTAAAACTCCGATTTCTTGATGCGAAACACCACTAAAATCATAATCAAAAGCATTTTTCAATTTCAACAAATGATCGTAATCCTCACCGATAAAGAGGTGTCTCTTTTCTCTGTTGCCGTCAAGCCTGTATATCCAATCTCTATCCGGAGCCTCTACAATTTTAAATTCCTTGTCGGGTCCGAAATAATTCAATACTTCTAAAAATTTTTCAACTTTATCATTATCAAGAGTCAGATAAACCGCTTTTTTCGCTCCGGAAACCAATCCGAAAATATCGGTGGAAGAATTGAAGATACCTTCCACCGGCATCTCAATATTGAAGTCTTCCCTGCTTTTAATTTTAAAACTCATCATTATCGGTTAACTGAACAATAGCCATCTCCAAAGGAAGTTGTGGTATTGAAGAATAATCCATCCTCTTTCCGGCCTCCAAAAATACCTCCAACATTATTCTTACTTTTTCCGGATCAAGTTTTTCCGACTGTTTTTTCAGCTTTTCTATCTCTTCTTTCGTAAACTTAACTTTTAATCCGGAAACGAGCGGGTTCTCACCTTCCGCCAAGTCGGGTTTGGAAATGGAAACCATCATTAATTGTCTTAAATACTCCAAAAGTGAACCGTGAAACTCTTCCGGTCCCAACCCTTGCCGGTAAAGATCTTCCAAATAATTTATCGCCTCCAATCTTTCCCCCGATATTAAATAATCAACAAAATTCGCCAGATATTCGGCCTCCACCAGACCCAGTATATTTTTAACGTCTTCTTCTTTCAGCTCTTTATCGGTAAAAGTTAAAATTTGATCCAGAAGACTCTCCGCATCTCGAAATGATCCCCCCGAAGCGGTAGCTATAGCTTCCAATGTTTTCTTGTTCGCTTTTATCTTCTCTTTTTTTAAAATTATCTCCAATTTTTTAACTATTTCGTTCAAGTTTAATTTTTTAAAATCAAACCGTTGGCATCTGGAGATTATCGTCGGAATCATTTTTTGCGGTTCGGTGGTCGCCAAGACGAAAATGGCGTGCTCCGGAGCTTCTTCCAATATCTTTAAAAGAGCATTGGCCGCTCCTCTTGTCAGTTGGTGACTTTCATCAATTATATAGACTTTATATTTCAGTTCGTTCGGAGAAAATTTAATACCTTCCCTCAATTCTCTTATCTCGTCGATTCCTCGGTGCGAAGCGGCATCGATCTCTATCAGATCAACCGCTTTTCCGTCCCCTATCGTTTTACAAGCCGAGCAAGTGTTGCACGGTTCCGGATCGGAATCGTCAAGACAATTAACCGCTTTTGCCAAAAGTCTGGCCATCGTCGTCTTTCCCGTTCCCCTCGGCCCGGTAAAAAGGTATGCATGAGAAACATTGTCGCTTTTTATCGCATTTTTCAAAGTACGGACCACGTGATCCTGTCCGATTACGTCCGAAAAACTCTTGGGTCTGTACTTTCTGTATAAAACCAATTTACCCATTATTTTTTGTGTTACTTGAATAATAATAAATTAAAGCTACAAGAAGAACCGCTCCCACCAATCGCAACCCTCCATTTTCGGCCAATGTTTCTCCGGTAACGGTAAGTCCGACCACCGCACCGGCCGATATCAGAGCTCCAATCAATATCGCTACGAATGCTTTTTTTCTTTGCAGTCCAAAAAGATAAGTCACCAAACAAGCCGTCCACACTCCACTGAAAGGAAGAGGAACGGCGGTAAACAGAGCCAAAGCCGGATATCCGTATTTTTCAACTTGCTCTTTTTTTTCACGTCGTGTTTTATCAAATATCTTTCCGGCAACAGAATCGGCCAATCCGGATATCGACCTGATCAAATCGGTTACCGGCTCTAAAAAAAGAAGTAAAAAAACCAGAACCACCAACCCTCCCAAGAGAGAAATCAAAAAAGAGAGCTGCCAACTCAACCCCAAAACCGATACTCCCAACGGTATTGAAACTCTAATCCCCGCAATCGGTAGAAGAGAGACTATGAAAACTTGAATTTCCGGTATCAGCTCAATCATGCTGACCTAATTCTACTATAAATTGTCGTGGATTCAAAATGATTTTTATGATAATATAATTACACTATGATTACTCTTTATAACAGCAAAACCAGAAAAAAAGAAGCCTTCGAGCCTCTGAAAGATGAAGTTCGTCTTTATACTTGTGGGCCGACGGTTTACGACTATGCTCATATCGGAAATTTAAAGACCTACATCTTTGAAGACGTCTTGAAAAGAACTCTTCTTTATAATAACTATCAGGTAAATCACGTTATGAACATCACCGACGTCGGTCACCTGGTTTCGGATGACGACGGTGGTGAAGACAAGGTGGAAAAACGAGCTCGAGAAAAAAATATGGATGCTTGGGAGCTTACCCGTTTTTACACCGAAAAATTCAAAGAAGATGTTTCCGACCTGAATATTCTCCCGCCCGACACTTATGTAAAAGCGACCGAAACGATAGAAGAGCAAATTGAACTTATAAAAATATTGGAAGAAAAAGGTTTTACCTACAAAATATCCGACGGTCTTTATTTTGACAGCTCCAAGCTGGAAAACTACGGAGAGATGGCCAACTTGCAAGACATAGAAGCCGGAAAAAGAGTAGAGATAAAAGGAAAGAAAAATCCAACCGACTTCGCTTTATGGAAATTCTCCGAAGAGGAAGGGGTTCGGCAAATGGAATGGGATTCTCCCTGGGGAGTCGGATTTCCCGGCTGGCATACCGAATGTGTCGTTATGGCTGAGAAGTATCTCGGAATCCCTTTTGACATTCATTGTGGAGGAATAGACCATATCGAAATTCATCACCCCAACGAAATAGCTCAAGCGGAAGCCGCTTACGGTAAAAATCCGGCTCGATTCTGGATGCACGGTGAATTCTTAGTGGTTAAAGATTCCAAAATGTCGAAATCAAAGGGCAACTTTCATACGCTCGCGGACGTAAAAGAGATCTCCACCGCTTTGGCTTATCGATACCTTTGTATTAATGCTCACTACAGAAGCAAACTCAACTTTTCAGTCGAGGCTCTTGATGGGGCTGAAAATTCACTTAAAAAAATGAGAGCTCGTGTGCCGGAATCTCCTCCGGGAGAAAAAATTTCCAAAAAGTATGAACAAGAATTTTTGGAAGCGATAAATGACGACCTGAACACTCCTCGCGCCCTGGAAGTAGCTTGGAAACTGCTTAAAGATGAAAGCATTCCCGATGATCTGAAAAAAGCTACAATAATCGACTTCGATAATCTTCTCGGCCTTGACCTTGCAAAAAAAGATACGATTCCGGAAGAGATTGTAAAGCTGGCAAAAGAGAGAGAAAAGATGCGTAAAGACGGTCAATACGATGAAGCCGATAAGTTGAGAAAAAAAATGGAAGAAAAAGGATACGGCGTAAAAGATTCCCCAAGCGGTTATAAAATAATAAAAAAATAAGATGGCTAAAGAAGAATTTCCCGAAAAACTACCGCCTCGAAACATCGATGCCGAAAAATCGATTCTCGGAGGTTTGATGATGGATAAAGAAGCCATCTTTAAGATAATCGACTTTTTTCAAGTAAAGGATTTTTATGAAAATAATCATCGTGAAATATACCAGGCGATGGTCGATATAGTTGAGCGTTCCGGATCAATAGACTTGATATCGGTATCCAACCGTCTCGAAGAAAAGGAGCTTCTCGAAAAGGTGGGGGGAAGCAGTTATCTGACCGAACTGGTTAACTCGGTTCCGACATCGAGCCATGTTGCGGAATGCGCTCATATAGTTCAAAAGAAGAGAATTTTACGGGAAATGATTAAAGCCGGTCAAGAGATAAGCTTGAGTGGCTACAACGAAGATCAGGACGTTGAAGAGATTTTGGACCAAGCCGAGCAAAAGATATTCAATATAAGTAAAAGTTCTTTACGAAATCAATTTACCAAGATCGGTGATTCGCTCGAAGAAGCTTTTGAAAGAATCGACCGCCTATCCAAGCAAGACGAGGATACGCGTGGAGTTCCGAGCGGATTTCCGAGTCTCGATTTTCTTCTTTCCGGTTTCCAAAAATCGGATTTAATAATCTTAGCTGCTCGCCCGAGCATGGGTAAATCTTCTTTGGCTTTTAATTTTGCTCAAAATGCAGCCATGAAAAATCAAGTTCCGGTCGGAATATTCAGTCTGGAAATGTCAGCCGACCAGATAACCGATAAATTATTGTCCACCGTTTCCGGAGTCGGCCTTTCAAAGATAAGAAACGGTAAGCTTTCAACCAAAGGAAAAGTTAACGACTTCACCAGAATTCAAGAAGCCATGGATCAGCTGGTCGATGTCCCAATTTACGTAGAAGATAAGAGCTCCTTCAACATAATGCAGATGAGGGCAATGGCCAGAAGACTCCAAGCGGAAAAGGGTCTGGGAATGCTGGTTATCGACTATCTTCAATTGATTCAGCCGAGATCGAATTTCAATTCGATGGTTCATCAGATGACCGAGATATCGAGGTCTCTAAAATCATTAGCTAAAGAGCTGAATATACCGGTTATCGCCCTCTCTCAGTTATCGAGAGCGGTCGAAAAAAGAACTCCGCAGATTCCACGTCTCTCGGACTTGAGAGAAACCGGTGCTTTGGAGCAAGACGCCGACGTCGTTTTACTGATGTATAGAGAGGGTTATTACCGAGATGATACCGAAAGAAAAAATATTACCGATATCTTCGTCGCCAAACATAGAAACGGACCAACCGGTAAAGTTGAGCTCTACTTCGATGAAGAAACGACCACCTTCCAAAGCTTGGATAAACGCTATTCCGAAAACTGATGTATCCCGAACCGATAAAAAATCTAATAAATATATTTACTTCCTTTCCGACGGTCGGCAAAAAGACCGCCACTCGCTTCGCTTTTCATCTTTTAAATTCCGATTCGAAAGATATTGAAAGACTGATAAATCAGTTGCACCAACTCAAAGACTCGGTTCACAACTGTTCATTCTGCTATCGCAGCTTGGAAGTGGAAAACGAACTTTGTTCGATCTGCTCGGATCGTTCAAGAGAAAATCAGTTGGCGATAGTCGAACGAGAAACCGACTTGATATCGATTGAAAACACTAAAAAATATCGCGGATACTACTTCATACTGGGAGGTAACGTCAGTCCACTCAGAAAAAAAGATATCAAAAAGATAAGAGCCAAAGAGCTCAAAGAAAGAATCGAAAAGCCTCAAAAATGGAATTTTGAAAACTTCAAAGAGGTTATAATTGCCACCAACCCGACCACCGAGGGAGAAGCAACCGGCCTTTATGTAAAAAGAGTTCTGGATGATTTTGACTTAAAGATAACCAGGCTGGCCAAAGGACTTCCCGTCGGTGGCGAACTGGAATATGCCGACGAAGACACTCTCACCTCCGCTCTGGAAGGAAGAAAATAATAAAGCAAGTTATCGTCGATAATCAAAAAACCGCCAATGAGGCGGTTTTAAAGATTGTCAATTTGAATTCCAAATTAAGAGCTAACGGATATCTCTTTTATCTTTACTCTGGTAAAGGGTTGTCTGTGTCCTTTCTTTTTTCTCTGTCTCTTCTTGGGCTTGTATTTGAAAACTATCTTCTTTTCCCCTCTTCCCTGCTCAACCACTTCCCCGACTACCTTTGCTCCTTCTACCGTCGGCTTGCCGATTAAAGCTTTTTTGTCTTTTACCAGCAAAACCTCGTCGAAGACGACCTCACTACCCTCTTCTTTGTCGAGTTTTTCGATTTCGATTACATCTCCTTTTGAAACTTCGTATTGTTTTCCACCGGTTTTAATTACTGCAAACATATTTTTCTTTACTTATTCCTTAAAGTTACGTGAATTATTCTACCAGAAAAGCAAAATTTAAGCAAATATTTAATCCTCTTCCTTTTCTTCTAAAAAATCAACTTCTTTTTCGGTTAATCTTTCAACTTTATCCCCCATTAAATTTAATCTTTTTTCCGAACTCTCATAGGCCGATCTGGCATTGGAAAGATGCTTGCCCAGCTTCCTGAAATCATCTCTCAGCTTATGTGAATCTTTTTCTATTCGAGAAATATTTTTAATTATCTCTTGAGTTTTTCTTGATATCTGTGTATCTCTAAACCAGTGTTCAACCGCTTTCAAAGTTAAAAATATAGTGTTCGGAGAAGCCAAAATAACCTTTTTTTCGCGAGCGTACTCGACTACATCTATATCCTTGCTCATGTTAATTTCATAATAGACCGCCTCGGCCGGAATATACATTATGGCGAATTCAACGGTTCCTTCGGAAGGAAGAATATATTTATTGGCGATATCGGTTATCTTCATTTTGGCGTCTTTTAGAAATCTCTTTCTCGCTTTATCTCTGTCGTCTTCCCTTTCGGTTTCGATCATCTTTCTGTAATTGTCAAAAGGAAACTTTGAATCTATCGGTAAAAACTTTTCATTGGGAAGCTTTAATACGGCATCGACCTGTTCCCCGCTTTTAAACATATGTTGGGTTTTATACAGTTCGGAAGGAAAATATTCACCCAAGATATGCTCCAAGCTGGCCTCGCCCCACTCCCCCCTCGCCTTGGGAGAGGTAAAAAATTCTTGAAAAGAAGTAACGTTTTCCATCGCTTCTTGAATTTGATTCAATTCACTTCTTAATTTTTCAGTTTCGGTGGTAAAGGACTTGATCTGTTTATTCATTGCTTGCGAAGTTCCGTCGACCGTCCCTCTCATCTCTTTTAATTGCTCACTTATCAGTTTGCTGATATTCGATTCCATATCCCGCAATCTTCTTTCTCGCTCCAATTCATTTTTAGTATTTCTGTAAAACAAAAAGCCGAAGGCGGCTCCGAAAACGATTATTAAAATCAAAATAAAAATTAGATCCATAATTATAAGAAGAGTTGTCCGAATAAAAGCTCAGAAAAGAGAAAGCCGAAATAGATGAAAAAGAGAACAAAAGCCTCTTTTCTGGTTAGTCTGTTGCTGGTTCTGGTAAAGAGCCATAAAATAATCCCGGCAAATATTAAAAAGGCTCTACTTATCGAATAAGGAGCGAAGTTATCAATCGTTATCGGATTAATTATCGTTACTACTCCCAATACCAAAGTTGAAGACATCGCCACCGCACCGGTTATCCCTCCCAAAATCATCCACGATCTGCCCTTGGTAGCCAATCTGAGCGAAAAGTATATCTCCGGCAGAGCTACTCCCGCCCCGACGAGCAAAATACCGACCAGCGCCTCGGGGACATCCAACAGAAAAGCGAACTCCTTAGCCGAATATATTATCCCTTCGGCGGAAAAAATAACTATTAGAAAAGCTCCGATCAGTTTTAAAACTTGTTTAACGTAATCGCTTTTCTTTTTAATATTTTTGGGTTCTTCCTCATACTCTTTTACAAATCTATCCTCTTTCCCGAACATCCAATAAACGTAAAGAAAGAAAACCCCGATCAAAAAAAGACCGTTCATTCTGCTCAACCTCCCGTCATGAAGAAGGATAAAGGGTAGCATTACCGAAAAAGCGGCAAAGGCGGTTCCCGATCTGACTGTCCGCGACTGAACAATAATACCTTTTACCACCAAAGTGCAAACGGCAACCGAAAAAGTCAAAAGAATAATATTTTGTCCGATGATATTTCCCAAAGAGAGCTCCGGTATTCCTTCAATCGCGGCCCGGACTCCTATAGTCAATTCGGGGAGAACCGCCCCCAAAGAAACAGTAAAAAAAGCGACAACGAACTCCTTCCAGCCGAGCGATCTGGCCAAGGCGGATAAAGAATCTATCACCCATCTGCTGGAGACTATAATCGCCAAACAGGATAAAATGAATATCGCTATTTCGAAAAAAGGCATTAAAATATACTTAATATAACTTCTTTATTATAAGCTATATTGTAGATTATTCCCAGAACGAAGACGAAAATAATCGGGTAAGTCAAGAATTTATATTTGGCCGGTTTATATTTTTGATACATTAAAGTTATCAGAGTGGCGTCAATCGCCAAAAGCATCGTTCCGACAAAAGTAATTACCTGTATGTAATTATCAACTCCGAAAACAAAAGCTGAAATGGGAATAAAAGTAACCACCGCCCAAGAGATCATCTCCGACAACCCCAAATCAAACCACAATATCTTCTTCAAGGTAAGACCCAAAGTTATAAAAGATGTAAAGGTGGCCAATATTCCGAAAATCAAAGCTAAACCGATAACTCCGTTATCCAGCTGATTCATAAGCCCTAAAATCCCCTCCTCGGAAGTCTCCATCCCCGATATACCCACAACCACGAATATGAAAAAAAGATAAATTATAATCGCCAAACCGACCCCGGTCGGGCCGACCCATTTCAGTTTTTCTTTTTGACCACTCAATTTCTCTTCCACTTCGGGAATCAGGGCCGCCCCCCAAAGAGAAAAAAGTATCGCTCCGTATGGAAGAAAAAGATTTCCTTGAAAACCCTCGCCCACCTCTAAAAAAGTATTCGGGTCAATATTCGACCAGCCTCTTATTAAAATCAAAAACAGAACCATTAAAAATCCGGCAATCCCTAAAAATTCAACCTTCTCAATCGCCTTGATTCCAAAAAATATAAAGGCCGCCCCTACCGCCCAATAAACCAAAGAATATTCAAAAGGACCACCTCCCAGACTGGAGCTAAAAATTCCCGATAAAAACTCTCCTCCCAATATTATATAAGCTAAAATCGACCCAGAAAGGCCGATAATACCGGTGCAAGTAGTTAATTTTTTAGCCCATGACCCGAGATGAATCCCGGCAAAACTCGGCAACCTCAAATTGTCCTCGGTTCTTAAAGCGACCTCACCGAAAAAATGATGTATCGCTATTGAAATCGCTCCCAAAAAAAGAAAATAAAGTAATATAACTTCAATTCCGACCTGAGTAGTGATGTAAGGTAAGGCGAAAAGACCCGCTCCGATCATCGTTCCCGAAAGTATCGAAACCGCATAAAAGAATTTCATCTTGTTTTTTATTTTTATTGTTCAACTTATATAAGATTACAATAAATAAGCAATATTTAAAAGTAAAACCGGTACTTTGTTTTACTTTTAAATATTAATCAAAAAAACAAATCAAAATTCGTTACCATTAACTTTTAATCATTTACGAAAAGATTCCCGGTCAAGCTGGAAACGACACCTATCATTTCTACAATCAAGGGTGTAA